>JBKEAO010000077.1:0-10888 GCA_047972335.1 Anaerocolumna sp.
GCAGGTTCTGTAGTAATCTCCTTAATTCCCGAAACAAAAATTTCATTGCTAGTTTTCATATTGGCCCAACCGTGATCTATACCAATTACTTCAATATTATTGTTTTCCACTTCTTCGCTCCTCCTTAAATTCATTAACAATCTTCTGCATGCAGAATCCAAAACATGTATCAACTTCATTGCCATATGGACAATTTCCTTCCTTGTCCTTGGGACATTTTATTTTCTGGTCAATTTCCTTTTCTTCAAAATCTATTCCTGAATCCAGAGGACACCTTGTTTTCTCAAAACATTTCCTAGGTCTTTCATAATATAAACAATACTCACAATCATGTTCTTCCCGAAAATTCTTTGTATCCTCTCTCCCCTTAATAGTTCGATATCTTTTTAAAAGATAATCTAAATTAAGTGTTTTTTCTTTTTCAGTAGCCGCCCTCGTGATATTAGCAAATTCAATTTCAGCATTAATCTGCTTTACGAGTGCAGTTAATTCTTGCTCATTTTTAACATTTATTTCTTTTAAATCTATAATTCCATACTTCTTTAATGCCATTATCTGCCCTCCTATTTTTTCTTTTATAAAAAAAGACCAGAGTTAACAGAATCAAGCATTGCCTGTATCTTAGCTAATCTAGTCCGTTTTGCGATCATTTTCTTTAATTTAGTGACCTTCCACTTCACACTAAATTAGCTAAATAATTATATTAAATTGTTTATCTTTCCTTTTTGGATCTACAGTTCATATTCCAATCTTTCACCAACTTTTCAATTAGCTTGATTTTTTGTTCCACGGTAAAATTTTTTGGAAAATATTCACTTAATGAATCTGCTCGTATCTTAATCATTTCAATTTGATTTGGCTTCTCTTCTTCCATTATTTGATATATCTTTTCTACATCTAAAGCTCCCTCATGACTCATTCGTTTCATTCTCTGTGCCTGAGATATTGTTGGAGTACATTGCTCTAAATCCATTACCTCATACAATTCACGTTGTTCTTCATCTTTTAAGAATGATATTTCCACAGCAGGTCGAAAAGCTATTTGACCCAAATCAACCATTTCCAAAATTTGTGGCATTAGATTAGTTAATCTAATATATCTGGCAATCTGTGCCTGACTTTCACCCACTAACTTTCCAAGCTCTTCCGTAGAATTTATCTTTTTATCCATTGGATAAAAGGTATCTGCCGATAAATCTGTTCTTTTTCCTTGCTGCTTCATCGCTTCTAATTTCAACTTATAAGCAAAAGCTTTTTCGCTTGGTTTGATACACTCTCTTTGCAAATTACTATCTACCATAGCGATTATGGCTTGATTATCATCCATGTCTTTTATAATTACTGGAACCTCATCTATCCCTGCCCACTTACTTGCTTCCTTTCGTCTATGTCCGGCAATTATTTCGAATCCATCACCATTTGGATTTGGTCTTGCTAACAATGGTACTAATACACCTTCTTCCTCAATACTCTTCATCAGTTCAAACAATTCCTTGTCATTTTCTACTTTAAAGGGATGTTTTTCAAAATCATGTAACTCATTAATTTTGATGTTCTTTATAACAGTTATCTTTTTGTTTTCTTCCTCCTTTGTATGATCCAACTTTATCACTTCCTTTCGAAACTAACCAATGTGCAAATGATCTTATAAATAAAAAAAGACCTCTTATTTCCAATTGGCTTAGAAATAAAAGGTTCCTTTGATAATTATGTTATTGCCATCAAAAAAGGTATCACCATATAGGCAATACCTGATCTGAATTGTAAAAAACTTAATTCATTTTCTATTATTTTATTGGTCTTACCGTACGCCACGAAAATCTCTACCGTACGCCATTCGTACGCCATTTTTCATAAAAACTACGGTATTTTGCGATAATTTACGATATGTGTGATTTCTTCATCACAACCTCTAAACCCCTGATAAATCAAGGTTTTAAGGCACTTTGCCTATAGCTCATAAGGGGTTACCTGATAAACATAATAATTTAGCCAATTTGTATACATAGCATTAGAATGCGCTCTCCAAGTAAGGTAAGGTCTTACATTCGTCTCACCCTCTGGATAATAGTTCGCTGGTAGCTCTATTTCAAGTCCTTTTGAAAGATCTCTTTTATACTCTTTATCCAAAGTGGTTCTATCATATTCTGGATGACCTGTCACAAAGATCTGTCTACCATCTTTTGTCATAACAATAAATACACCGGCTTCACTTGACTCAGCTAGAATTTCTAAGTTTGGATTTTTCAAAATATCTTCTCTTGAAACTGTGGTATGTCTTGAATGAGGTGCATAAAAAACATCGTCAAATCCTCTGACTAATGGTACTTTTCTATTTAACACTTCATGACTATAGATACCAAACATTTTTTTATCTAGCTTAGTCTTTCTAATATTGTGATGATAGTAAAGTCCGGCTTGGGCTCCCCAACAAATGTGAAGAGTTGATGTTACATTGGTTTTTGACCATTCCATAATTCTAACCAACTCTTCCCAGTAAGTAACTTCTTCAAACTCCATCTGTTCCACAGGTGCACCAGTAATGATTAAACCGTCATATTTCAGATGTTTTATTTCATCAAAGGTTAAGTAAAATAAATCCAAATGACTTGAAGCAGTATTTTTTCCTACATACGACTCTGTATTAAGAAGTGTTATATCTACTTGTAATGGCGTGTTGGATAAGCTACGTAGAATCATAACTTCTGTATCTTCTTTTAAAGGCATAAGGTTTAATATAGCAATACGCAATGGCCTAATGTCCTGCTGCATTGCCCTTTTATCATCCATTATGAATATATTCTCAAATTCTAAAACTTTTTTAGCTGGTAAATCACTATGAACTCTTATCGGCATATATTTACTCCTTATTTTTATTAAATTTTATTATTAATATCAAATTTAGGCACTAAAAAAAGCTATCCTCCTTTACTTTAATTTCAAGGACGATAGCTTTAGCGCTTCGTGATACCACCTTAATTTTTCTACACCTCACAATGCAGAACTTAGCGAGTACGGATCTTACGTCGATACTCTGGTGCTGTAATGGGCACTCCCATCGTAGCCTATACAATAAATGTAGTCGGTACGCGGCTCCAAGACCATTTTCAACAATGCCTTCTGTGCTTCTTCTCACCATTAAAGCTCTCTGTAACATTCCTCATTGCTTACTTTTCTTTTCACAGCCTTTTTCAGTCAAAACGGATATTCTAATCCACTACGTTTCTTGCTCATAACCTATATACCACTTCTTGGTATCCAAGTAGGTGCTTTTACACCTGCTAGTGAAAGTAAGTCTTATAACCTTACTTAAATAAGCTGGAAACTTCCTTTGTTAGGTTAAATTCAATATACAACATTTTTGATATAATGTCAATCTAGTTAAATAGCAAAATAATACAAAAACTTTGCATATTTATAATTTCTTAATGGTTATCTTTTAATTCTATTTGCTAAAAATAAAATTAAAATTATACCATAGTAATTATCATTCATCATAAATTTAGTTAATTGCACTACCTTCTAATAATTCAATTACTTGTAACTCTGTTATCACAGGGATTCCTAGTTCTTTCGCCTTTTTATTTTTAGAAGAATTAGATAAATTATCATTATTAATTAAATAATCCGTTTTTGCTGTCACAGAGCCTGTTACTTTAGCACCCTGATTTTCCAACGCATCTTTTAATTCATTTCTATTAGAAAATTGTTCTAATGATCCAGTTATTACAAAGGTTTTGCCAGAAACCATACCTTGACTATTCCCTTCTGCTACTAACACTTCTTCGAAAATAATTTCATTTAATAAATCATCAACCCATTGATTATTTCTATCTTCTTCAAAGTACTGAATAAAGGTATCAGCGATAACATCACCTATTCCTGGTATCCTTAATAACTCTTCTCTTTTTGCTTGACGTATCTTATTAAAATCATTATTAAACTCTCTACAAATTATCTTAGCATTAGATAAACCTATGTTTTGAATACCCAAACTAAATAAAAATTTTGCAGGAACTGTAGTTCTTGCCTTTTCTATAGAGAGAATGATATTCTTATAAGACTTTTCACCAAAACCCTCCATTGTAACTATTTCAGCTTTATACTTTTCCAAATGAAATAAATCCGCTAGCTCTTTTATGAATCCCTTAGCAATGAATTTCTCAATAGACGCTTCTGATAACCCATCTACATTCATGGCATCTCTTCCTACAAAATGTGTAAAAGATTTAATTCTCTTAGCTAGACAGTCTGGATTGATGCAATATAAGGACTTAACATCATTTTCTTGTCGTACCTTAGTAGCTTCATGGCAAACTGGACATTCAGCTGGAATTGGAATTCCTCCACTTCTAGAAAGATTGTCTGCAATTTGAGGAATAATCATATTCGCCTTATAAACCTGAATGGTATCGCCTATCCCAAGCTCTAAGGACTCCATAATGCTAATATTATGAATGCTAGCCCTTGATACAGTTGTACCTTCTAATTCTACTGGTTCAAAAATCGCAATAGGATTAATCAGACCTGTTCTTGATGCACTCCATTCAATTTCAGTTAAAATAGTATCCTTAATTTCATCTGTCCATTTAAATGCAATAGAATCTCTTGGAAATTTAGCAGTGACACCTAATGACTTTCCATACTTAATATCATCAAAGGAAAGAACTAATCCATCTGATGGCAAATCGTTATCTACCACCTGCTCAAAAAACCATGAAACCTGATCTTCAATGGTATCTGCAGTAACAACTTGATATGCAACTGCATCAAATCCTAACTGACTAAGCCATTGTAATTGTTCTTCTCTTGAATCACTTTCCTGAGAATCTAGTTTTTTTACAACTGAAAATGCATAAAAATGAACATTCCTTTTAGCAGTAATCTCATTATTCAACTGGCGAACACTTCCACTACATAAGTTTCTTGGATTTTTATATTTGGCATCCACATCCTCTATCTGGTCATTCATTTTCTTAAAATCAGAATATTTGATAACGGCCTCACCTCGAATGACTAATTCACCCTCAAATGGTATTCTACTAGGAATGTTTTTAAATGTTTTCGCATTGTTTGTTATAACTTCTCCTACTTCGCCATTTCCTCTCGTAACTGCTTTTAAAAGAGTACCATTATTGTAGGTTAAAACTATGGTTAAACCATCTAATTTCCATGACAAAAGACCCTTTTTATCACCTAACCATTCTTTTAAAGCAATGACGTCTTTCGTTTTATCAAGGGAAAGCATAGATTCATCATGACGTTCTTTGGGTAATTCGCTCAAAATATCGTATCCTACATGAATTGTGGGACTGTTAGATAATATGGTTTTTGTTTCTTTCTCAAGATTAACTAATCTATCGTACAACGCATCGTACTCAAGATTACTCATTATTTCCTTATCTTCCTGATAGTAGGACCTGCCCGCTTCATTTAACACTTTAACAAGTTCTTTCATTTCCTTGATTTTATCCATGCTATGCTCCCTTATATTTTAGGAGCATATTAACTGTTACTCTTGCTCCTAGTATTCTTTTTATGATAATTTTTACTTCCATGCGCACTTCTGCCATTCGTTGAAAAGTCTTTATAACTTTTATCATCATTACTTCTTCTATCGTCATTATTTCTTCTATCATCATTAGAACGATAATCGTTTGCTTTTACTTCGCCTCTTCTGTTACTGTGCTTTTCCGCACTATTAGAACGATAATCGCTTGTTTTTACTGCGCCTCTTCTGTTACTATACTTTCCAGCATCATTAGAACGATAATCGCCTGTCTTTACTTCGCCTCTTCTGTTACTATACTTTCCAGCATCATTAGAACGATAATCGCCTGTCTTTACTTCGCCTCTTCTGTT
The DNA here is from genome assembly GCA_047972335.1 of Anaerocolumna sp. Taxonomy (GTDB): domain Bacteria; phylum Bacillota; class Clostridia; order Lachnospirales; family Lachnospiraceae; genus Anaerocolumna. Next base: position 5,863 of record JBKEAO010000077.1, read on the forward strand.
GCTATACTTTTCCGCATTATTAGAACGATAATCACTTGTCTTTACTTCGCCTCTTCTGTTGCTATACTTTTCCGCATTATTAGAACGATAATCACTTGTCTTTCCTTCGCCTCTTCTGTTACTGTGCTTTTCCGCACTATTAGAACGATAATCACTTGTCTTTACTTCGCCTCTTCTGTTACTGTGCTTTTCTGCATTGCTAGAACGGTTGTAGCCTGTTTTGTCCATATATTTTTTTTCATCATTCGATTGAGAGTCTTTTATATTACTATATTTATCAACCTTATCATTACTATCTTTGCTATACTTTGACTCGGTTTGTTTTTTACCTGTTTTATAAACTGGTTTATTAACTGGTCTATTAACTTTTTTATTAAAGCTTTTGTGTTCAATCTGTCTTTGACTAGACTTAGAATCCTTTAAATTCCCCATATCTATCTCATTTTTATCAGATGTTTTAGGAGCATTTTCTGAATCTCTAATCAGTTCATTTATGGTAGTAATTTCTTTCTCTGAAACATTTCTGTAGCCACCTATTTGCAAATGTCCTAGATTAACATTCATAATACGAATTCTTTTCAGTGTGACTACTTTATAATCAAAATACTCACACATTCTTCGAATCTGTCTGTTCATTCCTTGGGTTAATATGATCTGAAATTTGTTTTTATCAAGAGCTTTTATTTGACAGGGTTTAGTCACAGTATCAAGAATAGGTACGCCATTTGCCATACCATTTAAAAATTCACTAGTGAGTGCTTTATTCACAGTAACGATATATTCTTTTTCATGGTTATTGCCTGCTCTTAATATCTTATTTACTATGTCTCCATCATTTGTAAGCAGAATTAAGCCTTCTGAATCCTTGTCGAGACGTCCAATTGGATAAATGCGTTTTCCATACTTCAAGTAATCAATAATATTATCTTTTTCTCTTCTATCTGTGGTGCACACGATACCTCTTGGTTTATGAAAAGCAATTAAAACCAAGTTTTCATCTTTTTTGATAGCTTTGCCTTTCACCTCTACTACTTGTCCCGGTAATACTTTAGAACCTACTGCTGCAACTTCACCATCTATTAATACTTCTCCTGACTCTATTAGCTTATCAGCTTCTCTTCTTGAACAATAGCCTGCATCACTTAAATATTTATTAAGTCTAACACCTTCTGTTTCTGTTGTTTGTACTTCTTCATGCTCTAATAATCTCTTTGTTCTTTTTGCCATTTTGGCTCCTTCTCTATCTATCAACCTTTTTATAACGGTTTTTACTTCCAATATTATAACAGTCCCAGGACAAAAGCACAAGTGAAGCTATCCACAATAACTGTTAAAAAAAACGCCTACCTTTTAATATCTAGGTAAGCGTAATTCCTTTTATTTTAATTACATATTCATTTTGTTAAGCATTATTTCTATTTCTTCTTAATTCATTTTATTCATTAGAGGATACATTTTGAGCAGATTCTATTAATTTACCATAGAAAGATGCTAAGTCAGTGTCTTTTTCTAAGATTTTATCTAATTTGTTATTAACAGTATAAATTAAGTCCATAACGTCATCAGATTCTCTAATTTCTTCAAAATACTTTTCTGTTTCTTGGTCAATGGCACCTAGGTATATATATAACGAACCATCTTCATTTGCTTTTACATAAAATTCGTTCATAGCAGGCGCTAAAGTTTCAATACTTTTAAATTTCACTTCATGATACGCATAAACTAAATAAGTATTCTCTTCTGGTCCTTCTTTTGTATAGCATGTTAAATTATCATATTTCTCAATATATTTCGTTTTCCTGTTCAAATCATCAATATCAATCAAAGTTTTATCATTTACCAAAGTTTCAAATTCATCAACAGTACCAGCTAATTTAGCATTCAAATACTTGGTGATTAATTCATTAATTTCTTTGTTACTATTCTTCTCTAAAGGAGCAGCTGCCGATGCTGCGACAACTTCTTGTGTAGGAACAGGTGTTATAGTTAATTCAACCTCTGCTGTAACATCACTTGTTGCATCAGTACTAAGTTCTGCACTAAAAGTTTGGATATCAGCACTCTGTTCTACTTCTGTAGAAGTTTTATCCGCTTGGTTTTTTATAGTAAATGTGACCATCCCTATACCCATTACACAAGTAGTAACTACTAGTACCATTTTTTTATATTTAAGTTTCATCATTATCTCCTTATACAGTTGACCTAAATCAAAGTGTTTCTCATGTCACTTATGATAACAAATTTCAAAGGAAAAATCAATACATTAATTTTTCTTTTTGTAATATATTTAATAATTTCGTAACATTTGATCTAAGATTTGGTATTATTTCAATAATATGATAAATATAAAAAATTACTTGCCCTACCCTCTATTTTATTGTACAATGGGTTCATGCATCTATAGCTCAGTGGATAGAGCAGAAGCTTCCGAAGCTTTGTGTCGGGGGTTCGAGTCCCTTTAGATGCATTTTTAATATACTTTTTTACCCTTATATGTTTAACTCGGTGTGTGTTAGACATAATATCTTATTTTAAGCTTTAAAACCTGTCCATTTAATGTGATTATTTTTATTCAAATATATCATCTGTCATTTTCTTATGCAATTTAATGTACACATTCAGAGGTCCATTGCTTTGATCACACGTAGCAAGTATTACTTCTCTAATATCTGTAACTCCCTGTTCCTTTAATTGTTTTGCTATCCAGTCCTCGTCTTTCCCAGTACTGCTTAAATTCCCTTTTATAATATGACCATCAATAATTACATTAGCCAATGGGTGTTCCTGTGATGCATTTAAATTTAAATCAGCAGGTGTAATGGGTCTATACGATGATAATGGCAAAATACTTAATCTTCCGTTCGATTCTAAATATGCCGAATGTATTTCTTCTAGATTAAAGTAACCACTTACACGACACATAGAGAGGAACTCATTGACATCAATTTTTGCTTTCAATAAATTCTTTTCATATATTTGCCCATTCTGATATAGTATTAAGGTATAACCTTCAAAAAACCTTCTGACCTTAATAGATTTACATGTTAAATATGAAATTATAAATGAAATAACTGCATATACAAGCATTGCGATTAAAGGCTTTAAAAAATCTCGTTCTAAAGAGGTAGCCATCTCTGCTGCTATAGAACCTATAGTTATACTATTAATATAATCAAACATACTAAGTTCTGACATTTCCCTGTCACCTAGTAATTTTGTTAGTAAAAACAAAGTAGTAATTGATCCAATTGAAACTAAGACTACATGAACGAGTTCCATTGTAACCATCCTCCTATAAAATAAATTTTCATATTTCAATCTATTTCATAGCATGTACAAATTGGGGATTTTTATTATTTATATTTCATTACAAACAGGTGATTGCTTGACGGTTTCTAGAATAAAAATAGATATTATTAGATAGTATATCTTCTAAGGGAACTTGTGTTAAATTAACATCCTTGACCATGTCTTTTAATACTGTATTTTCATATGTATTCTCATTCTTTATGACAATTAGCTCGTGAATACTGCTAGGCAAAATATATAGATCAGCATTTAACTGCTCCGAAATATCACTTAATAAATTATCATAGATCATACAGCTTGCACCGTTGATATTTCTTTGATTTGATATAACTAGCATATTATCCTCTAAATTATAGTAACAATCATCTTCACTACCCTCTTCTTGGTCCATAATATTTCGAAAATTTTCATTAGACTGCTGTGTATCTACATCCTCATCCTGAAACTCACCCATAAGCAACTTATCAATTACTTTTTTCATGCTTTGAACAACAGGTGGAAATAAAATAGGCGTGTTAATCTTTGCATACTGTATAAGATCTTCTAACGATACATTCCACACTTTTAAATGCTCATTAGTAACCCTTATCGTACCAATCCCCTCTTCATCACTTTTAACTAGACAATGAAAAGTTACAGCCAGATCTAGAAATTTTGTATGTGGAATCTCACTGAGTAGACTCTTGTTTTTATCGAAGTTAATAAGACGGTATACAATTGTATTCTTGATTTTTTCAAATTCAAGATTATCCTTAATTGCCTTTGTGTTACCTTTCATCTTTGATTTATTATACTCTTTGCATATACTTTCAACAATTTCATCTAAGCTTAACCCATTCTGATATCTAACATAATAATTATTTAAATAAATATTAGGTGCGATTGTTTCCTCCTTTTGTAAAATCACAATTCCCTCTAGAATTATTGAATTGTTTTTCAAAACCTGATTTAATTCCACTTTGTATTCCTTACTAAATCTTTCTGCCATTAAATCCTTTATTTCTGTGCAAAATTCTTTAAATCCTAGTAAGTTATCATACTTTTTTTCAATCATTTGTATCCTCCATAATTTAAAATATTTTTATTGAATCACATCGTTTAGAAAACTTCTGTTTTTAGTACAACATTGATAAATTTAAATAGAATTGTAAAGTAAAATAAATCAAATTAAAGTAAGAAAATAGAAAAAAATATAAAAATAAAATTAAATAAGAAAAGTAAGTAAAGAAATATAAGCTATACATTCAGTATAGTAGTATCAAGAATCAAGAGAGGAAAGATTTAAATATTGTATCACGGATCATGAGCGCAAAGATTTAAATATTGTATCATGGATCATGACCAACGAATTAATATAGAATCGAGAATTAAGATAAATAAATATAGTTTAAAATAATGAAATAAGAATTAATATTTAAGGATCTAAAATGTATCAAGGATTTTTAAGAGAAGAAAAAAATATTGTGATTAGAATTAGAACATTGTGATCAGTAATCAATCAGAGCATAGAGTAAATTTCAAATTTAGTACTACGTATTTAGAGTTAATTTGAGATTTAAGATTTGAGATTTGAGACTTTAGATTTTAGTATTTCGGAACTTTAGAACTTCGAACAACTTTTATTCTAACAGAAACTCACAAAAAATACAACAAGAATTTACATATATAGCAATAAATCTTTTACCTTTTGTCCAAAAATCATTAATACAAACTTCGC
>JBKEAO010000053.1:0-49082 GCA_047972335.1 Anaerocolumna sp.
GAATTCTATGAAACACTTGATAATATAAGGCGTCTGTCTCCAAAATTAGAATAACAACTCTAAGTGTACATTGAAAACCTGAAAATATACATTGTTGGCTGCAACAGGGTTAGTGCGCTCTTTTTTAAGAAGAAATTAACAAATTTCAGGTAATTTTATAAAATGTACTGTTTGTAAAACGAATTATTCTATAAAAATATCATTGTGAATAATTCAGGTTTTATAATATTTTATGAAAATTTATAATAACTTATCTTAAATTATTTTGTGCAAAACTTAATTCATTTTACAATAATTGGTATACCATGCACCACTTCAATAACCGAATCTGCTACCCTTACAATGTACTGATTGATCTCACCCAAACATTGTAAATACTCTTTCATCATATCCTCGTACTCTATGCCATCCTCAAATATATTATTACTAACAAAGATTATATGTTCTGCATGAAAACGAAGATATTCAATTCCTTCTATCACTGCTTCCAAAGTGTTACTTTTTGCCCCAACCTCCATAAACATTTCATTGGCCACCAAATTAGAAAGACATTCTACTAATAGGGTTACATGTTCTGGTATTTCTAGCTGATTAAGCCCATGGTAGCATTCTACTGTTGTAAACCCTTTTCCTTCTCTCATCTTTTTATGACGGTCTATTCGCTTCATACTCTCATGATCTGTAGCGCTCATGGTTGCAACATATATTTTATTATCGCTATTTAACTGTAAGCATAAGGACTCTGCATATTCAGATTTTCCACTTCCACTACCACCAATGACTAAGGATATCATCCTATTATCCTCCAAACAAATATAGATATATCTTCATTTATCAATACACTCAATTGGGATTTGGGTTTCTCGCAACCTCTAATCATTTACCAGATTTTATCCCCAACTACTATAGATAATACCATAATGACTTCACACAGTTGTAGAAAAAAACCTGCCACATCCCCAGTGATTCCCCCAAACTGTTTTCTTGACATTCTCTTATAATAAATAAATACCACAAAAGCCCCAAGAATCGCAAACATTCCATATTTCATATGAATCAATAACATGGCTACATTTGTTAGTACAATCTGAAGTAACATCACTTTCTTAACGACTCTCTTACTGGCTGCATCTGAAAAAAGAGCCGCAAGTCCACTATTCTTAGCACATGGAAAAGTTACCACAGCATATCCACTAAGTGCCCTTGATAGGATAAATCCTAAAGCTATCACTAGTATCATATCATTAGACACCTCTGACCAGATACCATATGCGCTTAATAAATAACAACCAAACACAATAATTGCAAAAGCACCTGTATGAGGATCCTTTAGTATCTCTAACTTTTTCTCTATTGTTTGATAAGAACTTAGGGCATCAGCAGTATCTAACAATCCATCTAGATGAATACCACCAGTGATCATAATCGGTATAAGAATATACCCTGCTGTTCTAAAAGCACTCCCAAAGGGTAATAATGTGATAAGATAGGTCCATAAAAGTATTCCAAGTCCAATAAAAAGTCCTACCACTGGAAAAAAGCACATCACATATTTCATATTGCTTTTCTCCCAATTAGATGTTTTTATTGGAATCTTTGAGTACATGGCAATTGCAATGGCAAAACTATTTAACACTTGTTTCATTATTTCTATTACTCCTATGTTTTAAGCATTTTTCTAAAAATCTTCTAGGTATCTTGGGATTGGAATAATAATAAAGATGAGGAAACCCTGCTAGTAACCCTTCTTCTTCATGAATACACTCCCACTTTCTACTCCCCAATGGTTTCGTAGCCATATAAGAACTTCCACAATTGTCGCTATCCCAATAGTGAAATTCATGTGCTTTTACACGATCCTCTTCTTCACAAAACTCACTCTTCTTAGTCGCTTTTAATTCAATGTAACCAAACCGTCCTAAACGATTGGTCTTATAAGCATGTCCATCTATTCTTCCAACCATAGGAAATATGGCTCCCTGGTTATCCTCTAACGTTTTATGCAGATACATAAATCCTCCACATTCGGCCATACAAGGAAGTTTATCCTTAAGTGCTTGTCTTAAACTGTTCAGCATATTTGTATTAGCAGAAAGTTCTTTTGCGTAAAGTTCAGGATATCCACCACCTAGTAAAAGCCCGTCAACTCCTTCTGGCAAGACTGCATCTTTTAGTGGAGAGAACATTACGATCTCTGCGCCTAACTCCCTTAATAGTTCCAGATTATCTTCATAATAAAAGCAAAAAGCTTCATCTTTTGCCACTGCTACTTTTAACTGTTTTTCCTCTATTGTAGCTCTTTCATATCGTATTGGTTCATAGGCGAATTCCTCCACCTCTGTGGCAATGTGAATCAATTGGTCTAAATCAATGGTTTCTTCTAAAAGATTTGCCAATTGATTTAGTCTAACATCCAAATCCTTTATATTATCAGGTGTGATTAATCCTAGATGTCTGCTTTCTATAACCAATTCATTAACTTTAGGCACATATCCAAGTACTTTAACTTCCAATTTAGTTTCTATTTGAGTTTTTAAATTTTCATAAAGATTTTGAGAGATTTGATTTAGAATCACTCCCTTTATATTTGAATCCCTTTCAAATTCTACAAAACCTTTTATCAAGGGTAAGATAGAGTAACTCATTCCTTTACAATTTATAATCAGCACCACTGGGGCTTCTATTGTTTTTGCCACCTCATAAGAACTTGCAACAGGTGAAATCCCACCCAGTCCATCATAATAACCCATTACCCCCTCCAGGATGGAGATATCCACATCCTTAGCTGTTCTACCAAATAAGTACCGGGTGGTTTTGGCATCTGTAAAAAACGTATCCAGATTCTTGGATTTTGTCCCTATGACTGTGGTGTGAAACATTGGATCTATGTAATCAGGTCCACTTTTAAATGATGCTATTTTCATGCCTCTATTCATAAGCGCTTTTAATATGCCGCATGTAATAAGGGTTTTCCCACTTCCGCTTCCCGTAGCACTTATCATCACTCTAGATATTTTCATATCAATTTACTCCATCATTATACTGATTCTATCATCTAAATTTTATTATCTATTTATTTTATCGTTTATTGGTTCTATCATCTATTTATTTATTGGTTCTATTATCTATTTATTTTATCGTATCTATTTATTCTACGTTGAAAAACATATGTTTTAAATATAAATCATTAAAATGTGTGTCATTGGATAGTGTAAGTTCCTGACTGACTTCTATCATATGTGCCAACTCTTTTGTTGCTTTTGACACAACTCCATCCTCTATCGTATTACGTTCCATGTACTTAAGACTTCCATATAAAGAACTATTTCCGATGGTTTTTATTTTACCACGAAATGCCTCTGGTATCAATCCTATACCAATGGCCTTTTCTATATCAACTTTATACCCGAATCCTCCTGCCAAATAAACATTGCTTACTTGATCATACGTTACTCCATAACGTAGTAGCAATGTTTCTAGACCTGCTCTTACTGCTGCTTTTGCTAATTGTATTTCTCTCATGTCTTTTTGGGTAAATATGATCTTCTCATCTGCTTCACTGCTGGCTAATACATACCCCTCATCAAAATACTCTTTGGTTAGCAAACCCGTTTCATCTATTAATTCTTCTTTTAATAATTCTAAAGTAGTCTCAATTACCCCTGTTCCACAAATTCCAATGGGAGGTTTATCACCTATCGTCTTTATGGTAACTTCACCATTTAATATGGATACATTACTAATTGCTCCAGGTACGCTTCCCGTTCCATAAGTTATATTCCCCCCTTCAAAAGCTGGACCTGCTGCCGTTGAAGTTACAAGTATTCTATCCTTATTCCCAATCACCATTTCTCCATTGGTACCAAGATCAATTAAAACACTGATTTCTTCTTTCTGATGAAATTCACAACAAAACAAGCCAGCCACAATATCACCACCTACATAAGTAGATATGCCAGGAAATATAGTAATTGGCATACCATACTCCTGGTCTCCAAGGAGTTGTTCGTAGGTAGTTTGTATTGTCCGAATATTTACTGGCGTATATGGAAAAACACCTAGCCCTTTACAGGAATAACCCATAAGTAGATGAATCATAGTCGTATTTCCAGCCATAGTTATTTCTGAAATAACAACCCTATTCTTCTTAACAAATGCTTTAATTCCCTTCTTCAAATCCATTTGTATAGATTCTTTTAGTGCCTCTGATTGCCCACTGTTTGATGCCTCTATCCTGCTAATGACATCACCACCATATGCACGTTGTTTATTGATAGCGGTATAGGTATCTATCACCACGCCCTTAGTCATATCCATTAATTGCATGGCAATGGTGGTGGTACCTATATCAATACCAACTACATAGGTTCCTTCTTTTATTTCTCTTTGAGTCAGATTTACATTTTCATAATCAGTTACTACATAGAAATCTTCTTCATCATTAAATTCTAATGATATGGCGCAATCGTCACTAGGATATGCTTTGCAAGCTAGCAGGTATCCCTGATCTAATTCCTCTGATGTAAATATTTTCATATCTTCTTTCGTGGGTGTTACATTTCCACTAAGGAGACGTATTTTGCACTTACCACAGGTGCCTCTGCCACCACATATTGCATTCACATAAGTGTCGTTCTCCTTTAAGGCCTCCATAACGGACTGTCCTTTCTTACACCTAACTATATAAGAATCTGTTTTACTTTTCACCGTAATATTCACTGGCACTTCCTCTTTCTACAACTTACTATATTACATGCTCTACAATCATGATCCACCTTATATTCTGTACAGCCTTCTTCTAATAAGAATATATTACACAGGGTTTTCACTGGCTCAAACATATAACTTTTGTTTATCTTTATTGATAAATCATGATTTGCATTGGTAACCTCCCATGCAACTTTTAAAGCTTCTATTGGTATATGTAAAGGTGCCCATACTCTCTTGTATACACCTAAATTTCTTTTTTTACATTCCATAATCAGAATGTCCTTTATACTTTCTTCCATCTGAAATAAGTAATTATCCCCCATACCATCAGCCAATAACCCTGCTAAATACTTTCCCTCTTCAAATAGCTTCGTACTCCACTCACTCAGCAATGGACCCACCGTGGTTATAACGTAGAGTGCTTTTGTTCCTGCTGGTATCTCATCGGTTTTTATATCCTCAGTTATTTCACCAAATTCTAGTACCGCCATTGGCTTGATCTTCTCATAGGCCCTTCTTACCATATTCTCATATTCTTCTACAACTTCATGATAGATCGGATTGTTTTCCAAACAATCTATGGACTTTAAAATATCTTCTTTGTTCAATGTAATTGTGAAATCGGTTATTTTCATTTGTTCCCTCATATTACAAAATAGGTGTTACGAAACGTAACACCTATTTTATCATTTATTCCTGCAAGCTTACCGCTAAATATACAACATACCTTTTCATCTTTTAACTACTAATCATATCCCCTGTTACAATATACGTAATCCATTCAGATATATTAGTTGCATGGTCTGCCATTCTCTCTAAATATTTAATTATCATAAGATAACAAACGCATTGTGGAACCAAAGCAGGCTCTTTTTGCATCATACTTTCTAGCTCACTTGTTAATTTTTCAAAATATGCATCTACTTCATCGTCTGCTGTTATAACATCAGCGGCCTTAGAAACGTTACTTTCTACGAAACTATCAATGGTATCAATAACCATCTTCTTCATAGCACTAATCATTTTTGCTAAGCCCTTAGGTGGATTCATCGTAGGCATCTTACTTAACTTAATTATATATTCTGATATATCAGCACATTGATCTGCAATTCTTTCTATATCAGTAATAATCTTCATAATAGAAGTGATTTTCCTAAGATCTGATGCCAAAGGTTGTTGTTTTGCAATTAAATTAATACATTCACGTTCAATCTGCTGTTCCAGTTGATCTATTTCATCATCTCTTGCAATTATGTTCTTTGCAATCTCTGTATCTGCTTGTTCCAAAGCCAATATCATCTCATTGGTGGATAATTCTAGCAAACTACCCATTTTAATAACGTGATTATTCATTTCTTCCAGCTGCGCTATAAAGCTTACTCTCATTTTACTACTCCCATCTGCCTGGATTCATGGCTCATTCTATTATTATATTAAGCATAACTTCCTTATATTGCAAGTACAAAATGTTACAAAAATAAATTTATACTGCACTTATACTTCTCTCCTCTATAACCTTTACCCTGACTTATGTTTCACACATAAATCCTATGAATAGAAGCCATCTTAAGCTTTAACCAAATCTACCAGTAATATAGTCCTCCGTTTTTTTGTTAGAAGGTTTATTAAATATCTGCTCTGTGTCTCCATATTCAATTACCTCTCCAGTTAAGAAAAATGCTGTTTTATCTGAAATTCTTCCCGCCTGCTGCATATTATGGGTAACTATAATAATGCTATACTGTTCTTTTAATTCTGTGGCTAAATCTTCTATTTTAAGTGTGGATATCGGATCTAGTGCACTGGTTGGCTCATCCATTAAGATAACCTCTGGTTCAATTGCTAAAGTTCTAGCAATACAGATTCTTTGTTGCTGTCCACCAGATACAGCAAGGGCACTTTTTTTCAATTTATCCTTAACCTCTTCCCAAATGGCAGCCTGTCGTAAGGATCTTTCTACGATTTCATCTAGCGTACTTTTTTTCTTAATACCATGGATTCTTGGTCCATAAGCTACATTATCATATATACTCATTGGAAAAGGATTTGGTTGCTGAAATACCATTCCAACTCTGGTTCTAAGTTGTATGGCATCCATTTCTTTATAAATATCAATGCCATCCATGGTTATGGTTCCATTGATTCTTACAGTTTCCACTAAATCATTCATTCTATTGATGGTTTTTAAAAAAGTAGATTTACCACAACCACTAGGTCCTATAAATGCTGTAATCTTACCCTTTTCTATCTCCATATTTATTTTTTTTAAGGCTTGAAAATTTCCATAAAATAAATCCAAATCTTTTACGGAAAATTTAATATTATCGCTCACTGTGTATCCTCCTGCTTGTTTTTTATCATGCAGAGATTAAAATTTACGGTTTTCTTCTACAGATATTAATTTACTACCTATTCATTTTTATTCATATATATTTATGACTCATATGTTTTCATTCACTATACTTACTACTCATTTTACATATAGCATTACATTAATTTACTCCCTTTTTTCTTAAGAACATTCTTGTAATCAATTTTGATGCTATATTAAGGGCTATAATTAAGATCAAAAGTACTACAGCAATGGAACTTGCAGTTTCTAAATCTCCAGATTCTTTGATTAACCAGTACATTTTAGTTGTAAGTGTAGCCGCTGAAGCCTCACCACCTATTAGTCCTAAAGGAATTTGTGCTATGGTTCCAGCAGTAAAGATTAGAGCTGCTGATTCACCAACGATTCTACCTATACTTAAAATCATTGCCACAAGTATACCAGGTAAGGCACCAGGTAATATAATTTTTCTTATGGTCTGTAATTTTGTAGCGCCTAGACCAAAGGAGGATTCCCTATACACTTTTGGTATTTCCTTTAGGGCTTCTTCTGTGGTGGAAATAATGGTTGGTAATAACATGATGCTTAATGTTAGTGCACCTGCTAAAATGGAATATTGCATATTGGCCATCTGTACAAATACTAACATACCAAACAAACCATATATAATGGATGGTATACCTGCCAGATTTTGAATGGCAAATCGAATTAATTTAAGTACTTTGCCAGGCTTTGCATATTCATTTAAGTAAATAGCAGAACTAATACCAACTGGTGCAGCTATCATCAAAGATAAAAGAATGATATACACCGTAGAAACAAGCATGGGAATAATTCCTCCACCTGGTCTTACAATCTTTAGACGAGTTGTTCCTTCTATAGAATTTAATAAAGTTACAACTTCATTTATGTTCATATCTTTTGTATTATCCGAATCTATCTTCGTGATAATATCTTTTTTCTTAACTTCATAAACTTCACCCTTCATATTAAGTGCATTGATTACCGGTGAATTTTTATCTATTTTCTTTATATAAATATTTCCCTCATCATCCTCTGCTAAGGTAATTCCTAGATTGGCAATATACAGTCCATCTTCACTCGTACCACCTTCTATAACAGTAACATTTACAAATGTAGTTTTATCATCCCAGCTTCTTGTTAAAAAATCTTTATTGATACCTGGTAAACCTTTATATAGAATAAATCCTATAATAACGACAAGTATGCCTACAGTTAATGCAGTAGACAGGTAGATCAGGGCATTTAGGGCTCTATCTTTTACTTTTCTTTTTTGTATCTGTTTCATATTGGTTTCCGAAATTCTTCCCATCCTAAGTCCTATCCTTTCTTAGCTTTTAGCACCCTCGTTACCAAGCTTACTAGTTATTCTTATTAAGGTGAAATTAATTGATATAATAAAGAAGAACAAAATAATACCAGTGGCAAATAACATTTCTTGATGCCTTCCTGATGCATAACCCATTTCCATTGCTATATTGGTGGTTAATGGTCTGATTTTAGAAAAAATACTATTTGGAAGTCCACCTATATTATTTCCTGCAATCATCATAACCGCCATAGTCTCTCCAATGGCTCTACCGATACCAAGCACTGTAGCAGTTAAGATACCCGAACGAGCCGCAGGTATTACGGATTTAAAAATTGTCTGAATCTTAGAAGCACCCAGTCCATAAGAGGCCTCTCTATAAGATTTTGGAACTGCCCTTAAACTACTTTCACTTAAAGAAATTATGGTAGGAAGAATCATAATCGTTAAAACACAAATAACTGCAAGCAATGATTCTCCCTGACCTGTAGGAGATATTTTATGAATCAATGGCACAACTACGCCAAGTCCAAACGCGCCGTAAATAACGGACGGAATACCAGCCAATAATTCTATCGCCGGTTTAATAATGGATATTATTTTTTGTGGTGCTATCTCTGCTATGAATACAGCTGTCAATAAACCAATGGGAACCCCGAGTACAATTGCACCCAGGGTTGCTAATATTGAACCTACGATCATATAGAATACGCCATATACGTCATTTGTAGGATCCCATTTCATTCCGCTTATAAACTTTATAAAACTGTATGCATCCTCTCCCATAAAGGGTTTTAGCCCTTTTGAGAACACAAAGATAATGATAGCTAGTACACTGAGCACACTTACTAACGCACTGAGCAGAAATATACCATGAAACACTTTTTCCGGATATTCTTTTCTTTTATTTATCCTGTTATTAAGGTCTGCATTATTTTTCATTAGTCTACTTTTATGCCTCCGTGTTCTTCCACAAATATCTGGCCATCTTCACTTACTGTAAATGCTAGGAATGCTTTTACTAACTCAGATGCTTTGTCGTCCATGTATACAAATATGAATGGTCTTGACAAACTATATTCACCAGCTTTTGCAGTTTCAGCATTGCCTTCAACACCGTTAACTTTAAGACTTTTTACCGATTCATCGATGTAAGAAAAGGATACATAACCAATTGCATTCACATTTCCTGCTACGTTAGTCTGCACGTTACCGTTACCTTCTACAACTGTAGCATTTTCTGTAAGACCACCTGCATCTTCTACCCCAATTAATTCTTCAAATGCACTTCTAGTTCCTGAGGCACCTTCTCTTGATACTACGATAATATCTGCATCACTTCCTCCAACTTGGCTCCAATTCGTGATTTCTCCAGAAAAGATTTTTGCTAAATCTTCTGTAGTGATATCTTCCACTGTGTTAGCTGGGTTAACAGCAACTGCGATTCCATCATAAGCAAAAGTAACTACTTCTAGTCCATCAGTTTTTTCAGTATCTTTTACATTTCTTGAAGATGCACCAATATCATTTGCACCAGATAATGTATCAGAAATACCAGCTGAAGAACCTGTTCCTGTATAATTGATGGTTACGTCTGGATTAAGTGCTGTAAATTCATCTATCATGTCATGTAATATTTTTTCTACTGAAGTGGAACCTGTAATGGTAACTGTTCCAGAAAGTTCTGCATTTGTATCAGTATTTGTGTCTGTATTATCATTGGAAGCTTCTTTGGTTGGTGTCTGTGTAGCTGCATTTTCATTTGCATCACCCTTGCTACATCCTGTAAGTACACTGATTAATGAAATGGTTAACAGTGCCATCAATATCATTTTCATTTTCTTCATTTTAAACCCTCCTAATTTGGGTATTCCCCTAAGATTATTTTTTTCTTTTATCTAACTTACAAGCCTAGTTTAATTTATAAATGTAATATGGGTATTTTTGAAATGTAAAGACTTTGTAAAGTTGAATATTTATTTTTATTTTGTGTAAACTAAGTTATTTTTGTCCTTTTACTACGATAAATTCAGTATGCAGAGTATCGATATTATTCTATCCTTAATCAGAATTTACATTCCTAATGTAGTATGCTAAAATAGATAAGAAATTTATTTACAAAAGGAAAGGATAGGGATACTTTTTAAATAATAAGGTATGCCACGTATGGTTTATGAAAAAAAATGATTATTTAAAATGGGATGAATATTTCATGGGTATAGCGTTATTATCAGCTGAAAGAAGCAAAGACCCTAGCACATGTGTAGGTGCGTGTATTGTAAGTGAAGATAACAAAATACTATCCGTTGGATATAATGGCATGCCAATTGGCTGCTCTGATGATGACTTTCCCTGGGAAAGAACTGGCGATGCCTTAGAAACCAAATATCTCTACGTTTGCCATGCAGAAATGAATGCAATTCTTAATTACACAGGTTCCCATATAAAGGGTGCCAAATTATATGTAACTTTATTTCCATGTAACGAATGTACAAAAGCCCTGGTACAAAAAGGAATCAGTGAAATTATATACATGTCCGATAAATATAGTGAAACAGATAGCGTGAAAGCTTCTAAGCGCATGCTAACTGCAACAGGCACCAAATATAGAAAGTATGATCCAATTAACCGAGATGTCATTATTTCATTATAAGATTACATATATGTGGTTTTTTAAGACGTTTCTATTTCATCTTAAGAGATTCCTAATAAATATTAAGATAGTGTTTCTTGCTATTTATTCTGAATCTCTTTATGATAAATATAAAGCTCATTATACTAAAACAACTGATCAACGTTACAAACAGTATTGTGAACTATGGGCGTAGAAAGATAAAGGAGCGTTACATATTATGCTTACTAGAGCACAAATACTTCGCAGAAATAGAAAAAGGCGAAAGCGAAAAATCATATTGTTTACCAGTCTTCTACTGTTTATTGCACTTTTCATTATTTTTATCTTTTTTCTATTAGAATTACCCAAAACAGCTTTAACCAAAAATCCCACCATATCAGAAATGTTTCTAACTCCCAATGAGTATTCTAGACCCCAGACACCTCTTAGAAAGGTTAATAGTATAGTAATTCATTACACCGGGAATCCAGGGACAGATGCTTTGGCCAATAGAAATTATTTTGAAAACCTAAAAGATACAAAAACTACTTATGCCAGTAGCCACTTTATCATTGGCTTAGACGGAACGATAATTCAGTGCCTCCCCTTAGATGAAATTTCTTATGCTTCAAATAATCGCAATGGAGATACTATTTCTATAGAATGTACGCATCCTGATTCTACTGGTGAGTTCAATGAAAAAACTATAGAATCCCTGATCAGTCTTACTGCTTGGTTATGCGGAGAATTTAACTTAAAAAGAGATGACATTATCAGACATTATGATGTGACTGGTAAAAGGTGCCCTTTGTATTATGTGGAAAATGAAGACGAATGGGACTCTTTAAAAGATGATATCTTTCACTTTATTGAAATCAATAAAGTGGACGCCCCTTCTAAGCAGTCAGAATAGCTGCTAGGATCATAAATAAAATGTAACACCATAAGAAGAGAACTGCTAGAAGCCCGAATACTGCTAAAAGCAATAAACCAATCGAAGAAATTAGCTCCTTGAGATCAAGAAAAACTGCTAAGAATAAAGTAAAATGTGATACATCCTTTATTCTTAGCAGTTTTTTTTGTTTAAGATTAGTTTTCTACACTATAGTTTGGTGCTTCTTTGGTTATATGGATATCATGTGGATGGCTTTCCTTTAAGGAAGCAGCACTGATTTTTACAAATCTACCATTTTCCTTTAATGCTTCTATTGTAGGTGTACCACAATATCCCATACCAGATCTTAATCCGCCTAATAACTGGAATACTGTATCTTCTACAGTGCCTTTATAGGCAACTCTACCTTCCACACCTTCAGGTACTAATTTCTTAGCATTGGTCTGGAAATATCTATCCTTGCTACCATTTTCCATAGCTGAAATAGAGCCCATACCTCTGTATACTTTATATTTTCTTCCTTGGAATAATTCAAAATCTCCAGGGCTTTCATCACAGCCTGCAAATATGCTACCCATCATACAAACATTAGCACCTGCTGCAACTGCTTTTGTCATATCTCCTGAATATTTAATTCCACCGTCTGCAATGACAGGGATTCCATATTTTTTAGCCACTTCATAAGAATCCATTATAGCAGAGATTTGTGGAACACCAATTCCAGCAACAATTCTTGTGGTACAAATGGACCCTGGTCCAATACCAACTTTAACAGCACTTACACCAGCTTTTATTAAAGCTTCTGTAGCTTCTCCTGTTGCCACATTACCAGCTATTATTTGTAGTTCAGGGTAAGTGTTTCGAACCATTTGAACCACCTTTAATACATTTGCAGAATGTCCATGGGCTGTATCCACTACGATTGCATCTACTTTTGCATTTACTAAAGCATCAACACGTTCTAAAATATTAGCAGTCACACCTACTGCCGCCGCACATAGTAATCTGCCTTGTGAATCTTTAGCAGAAAAAGGATATTTTATCTGTTTTTCAATATCTTTAATGGTAATTAAACCTTTTAAATTGCCTTCGTTATCTACAATAGGTAATTTTTCAACTCTGGCAGAAGCAAGAATTTTCTTAGCTTCTTCTAAAGTAATTCCTTCTAGTGCAGTAATTAATTTCTCGGAGGTCATACATTCTTTGATTTTTCTATTAAAATCAGTTTCAAACTTTAAGTCACGATTAGTGATAATCCCAACTAATTTTTTTCCTTCTGTAATAGGTACCCCAGAAATTCTGTATTTAGACATTAATTCATTGGCATCAAATAAAGTATGGTCTGGTGATAAATAAAAGGGATCTGTTATGACACCATTTTCTGAACGTTTTACTTTATCCACTTCTTCAGCTTGGCTAGTTATAGACATATTCTTGTGAATAACACCTATTCCTCCCTGTCTTGCCATAGCAATTGCCATTCTGTGTTCTGTAACTGTATCCATACCCGCACTCATGATTGGTATGTTTAATTTAATAGACTGGGTTAAATAAGTTGATATATCAATCTCATTTGGTATCACCTCTGAATAAGCTGGTACCAATAGGACGTCATCAAAAGTAATGCCTTCACCAATAATAGTTCCCATTTTAAATATCCTCTCTTTCTCTTTCCTAATGTTTATTGTAAGTTGGTTGGTTGTAGCTAATTTTTAAAAGTATACCCAATTAAACAGTGCTTGTCAACTAGTAAAATCTTTTTTGTCCTTTTGTGAAGAACAGTGCCATGCATAATTCCGTCATTCAAGTACAAATGTCTTTTATATAAAAAAGCCTTGTCATTTTCATTCATGCAAAATGCATAAACCAAAAATACAAGGCTTATCTTCTTATCATATCAACTAGAAATTATTATCAATAATTTTGGAATTTATTATTCATTAATATTGCGCTACTTTTCTAGGATGTTTCATTTTAATACAGTTAATCATCTTTTCACTTGGTTCAAAAAGAATTTTTAAAGCTGTTTCACCTTTACGATATATGATTACATAGGGTTTTGCATCTTTACCTTTTGATGAAAAATCTTTTACTGTTAAATTACTATTCTTATAACTATCTAAAGAATGAGAATTCATTGGAGCCATAATTTCTACTTGTTCAAAATCTATTTTTAAAGCATTTTTTCTTTTTGCTTTACCAAGTATCTTGTCAAAGTCCAATTGTCCATCGCAAAACACATACTCAAATTCCACATTTAGTCTTGGAAAAAGATAAACTATACCTACGATAAGAACAGTGGTTAATATTAACAAAATCTGACTTTGAAATGT
This sequence comes from Anaerocolumna sp., assembly GCA_047972335.1. GTDB lineage: Bacteria > Bacillota > Clostridia > Lachnospirales > Lachnospiraceae > Anaerocolumna. The sequence continues at coordinate 14,215 of JBKEAO010000053.1, forward strand.
TAATAAAAATGCAAGGACAGCTAATGCAATTAGTCCAGCCTTTATTAAAATGGTTCCAACTGTCTGCTGTCTCTTCACCCCAGCTTCTGCATACAACTCGTTCATTTATAAACCTCCTGATTTTTGGTATCATGCTGCCAATTCATATGACAGCTTGTACTAACATCTAAATATAACTCTATTATACTAAAATTCTCCTGAAATTAAAAGGCTAAACCCTGAAATGTTATAATAATTTTATAACTAGCCATGCAAACCACACTATACTTTGCTAAAATACACTATGTTTTACTAAAAACCCCATCCTCTTAATTCATTTTATACCTTATAGAGGACTTTTCAGTGACGCTACATACACAGAGCCAAATCAACATGACTTTACAAACTAAAAACTGCCCAATCAGTGAACCAAATAATCAGTTGCCTGATGATAAATGTTCTTCTGTCTTGGACAGTTTCTATATATGGATACTCTTTATTTATAAGAGATTTATTACATCATTCCCATTCCACCTGCACCACCTGGCATAGGTACTGGATCATTAGATTTAATATTTGCTACAACAGACTCTGTTGTAAGTAATGTAGAAGCAACACTAGTAGCATTTTGTAATGCACTTCTTGTTACTTTTGCAGGATCAAGAATACCTGCTTTTACCATGTCTACATATGTTTCTTTTAAAGCATCAAAACCGATTCCAACTTCTTGTTCTTTTACCTTGCTTGTAACAACAGAACCTTGTAAACCAGCATTGGATACGATGCAGTTAAGAGGAGCTTCTAGTGCTTTTAAGATAATATTAGCACCAGTTTTTTCATCACCTTCTAAAGTAGCAGCTAGAGCAGCAACTTCTTTAGATGCATGAATGTAAGCAGAACCACCACCAGCTACAATACCTTCTTCAACGGCTGCTCTAGTAGCTGCAAGCGCATCTTCCATACGAAGTTTCTTTTCTTTCATTTCCGTTTCAGTTGCAGCACCAACACGAATAACAGCAACACCACCAGCTAATTTAGCAAGTCTTTCTTGCAATTTTTCTTTATCAAATTCAGAAGTTGTATCTTCAATTTGTGCTTTGATTTGGTTGATTCTGGCAGCGATTTCGTCTTTATCACCTTCACCGTCAACGATGATTGTATTTTCTTTTTGTACTTTTACAGATTTTGCACGTCCTAATTGGTCCATAGTTACTTCTTTTAAATCAAGACCTAACTCATCAGTAATTACAGTTCCACCTGTTAAGATCGCAATATCTTGTAACATAGCTTTTCTTCTATCACCATAACCCGGAGCTTTTACAGCCACTACTGTAAATGTTCCTCTTAATTTATTTAAAATTAATGTAGTTAATGCTTCTCCTTCAATATCTTCAGCAATGATTAAAAGCTTTGCTCCAGATTGCACAATTTGTTCTAAAACAGGAAGGATTTCCTGAATGTTAGAGATTTTCTTATCTGTGATTAAGATATAAGGATTTTCTAAATTCGCCTCCATCTTATCCATATCTGTTGCCATATATGCAGAAATATAACCTCTATCAAATTGCATACCTTCTACCAAATCTAATTCAGTTTTCATTGTTTTAGATTCTTCAATGGTAATAACTCCATCGTTGGATACCTTTTCCATAGCATCTGCTACCATTTCACCAACAGAATCATCGCCAGCAGAAATAGCTGCTACTCTAGCGATTTGCTCTTTTCCAGTAAGGGTTGAGCTCATTTTTCCAATTGCGTCTACTGCACATTCAGTCGCTTTATGCATACCTTTTCTTAAAATAATAGGATTTGCACCAGCTGCAAGGTTTTTAATTCCTTCGTTGATCATTGCCTGTGCTAAAACAGTAGCTGTAGTGGTACCATCACCTGCTACATCGTTTGTTTTTGTAGCAACTTCTTTTACTAACTGTGCTCCCATATTTTCAAAAGCATCTTCTAATTCTATTTCTTTTGCAATTGTAACACCATCATTTGTAATCAAAGGTGCTCCAAAAGACTTATCAAGGACAACATTTCTACCTTTGGGTCCTAAAGTTACTTTTACTGTATTTGCTAATGAATTTACACCAGCTTCTAAAGCTGCTCTTGCCTCTGCGCCATGTTTAATTTCTTTTGCCATTTTAACTGCCTCCTGATTTTAATTAGTCTTCTACGATTGCAACAATATCATTTTGTTTTACAACAATAAATTCTTCCTCTTCTAACTTAACTTCTGTTCCAGAATATTTAGAATAGATTACCTTATCTCCTGGTTTAACATGCATGGTAACTTCTTTACCATCAACGATTCCCCCTGGACCAACTGCGATTACTTCAGCCTGTTGGGGTTTTTCTTTTGCCTGACCTGGTAAAACAATACCTGATTTTGTGGTTTCTTCTGCTACTAATTGTTTCAAAACTACCTTATCTCCTAATGGTACTAACTTCATAGTATAATCCTCCTTATATGGTCACTATATCCTCAGAAATCACTCTAAATTTCTGAAATGAGATGCTTTTGCACCTATTCTATTTCAGGATTGAAATCCTGATAGGTATTTTGTTTGTTTTTATTATTAGCACTCACTTAAGTCGAGTGCTAACTGATAAACTCTATATTAGTAAATTTACATTTAATATGCAAATATACTGCTCATTAAAAATTCTTTCTATTATAATATTATCTCGCTAACTCTCACTTATACTCTCTATATCTCATTATTTCTCTTTTTCTTATTAGATCCACCTAGTGTACTATGGCAAAATAGTAACCCTTCACTACCTCAAAATCTGAACTAGGACTTTTTCGTTTGCGAATCAACTGGCTCCATGCTATAATAAAGCAAAAACAATGTGTATTTACACAAAGAACGGAGTTTACATTGAAAGAAAAATTATACACAATACCAGTAAATGAAGCTTTTGATTCAGCCCCCGAATGCCCCATCTGCCAGATGAAAAAAACGTTAGAAGAAAATGCAATTGAGTTTACCATGGGTCCAAGTTATATGGAGGATGATGTAAGAGCTGAAACAGATAAAATTGGCTTTTGTTCTGACCATGTACGTAAGCTATATGAGAATCAGAACCGCTTAGGACTTGCCCTAATGCTTAAAACCCATATGGATAAAACCATAGCTGACCTTGAAAAACTAAGTACAAAATCACCCAAGACCTCCTCTTCATTTTTAAAAAAGAAATCAGAAGTCACCCCTGTAAAAGATTATATTGACCATTTAGATCAATCCTGCTATATATGCGATAAAGTAAACAATACCTTTGACCGTTATATTCTCACCCTTTTTACCTTATATAATACAGAAGAAACTTTCAAAGATAAATTTAAAAACTCTAAAGGTTTATGTACCACCCATTACGGTCTTTTATTTGAAGAATCCAGTAAGTATTTAAGTTCCAGCACTTTAGAGGATTTCAGAAAAATATTAACCAATCTTTATGTTGAAAATATGAAAAGAGTAAAGGGTGATTTAGAGTGGTTTATTGATAAATTTGATTATCGTTATGTAAATGAACCTTGGAAAAACTCTAAAGATGCTTTAATTCGAACTATGGTTAAAACCAACAGCATCTTATAAAATGCATACAAAAGGGCTGTTGCAAATGCTTATATTACAGTATGCAACAACCCTTTTAAAGTATTTATCCATCTCTTTATCTTATTAGATATACTCTAAATAATACCACTATTCAAATTCTATTTTAGTAATTCTTTTAATTCTCTGGCTTTTGACTTAATTCTTTCATTTGCATCTCTAGCAATTAAAACTTTTGAAATCCATCTGTTTGCTTCATCGTTTTTACCAACTCTTCTAGCCAGATCTGCCACCAAATAAGTTACAGTATTTTCATCCATTCCACACATAGGAAACATTTCTTTAGAAAATCCATCAGAAAAACCTTCATAAGCATTGGCAATGAATTCAAATTCTTCTTTGTTTAGTTGCTTTATTGCTGCCTTAGTTGCTGTTGTCTGTTCTTCAGCTGCTAAGGCTTCCGCTTTACCTCTTAAGAGCCAAGCTGTTTTTAAACAAGTATATGCTCTTTCGCTTAATTTACTGCGTTTTACAACCGTATTGGCAAGGGCAAGCTTATGTCTTGTTATAGCATCATCATAGGAATAAAAATCACCGCTAGCAGCCATTCCTTTAAAAGCAGATGAAATGTGCTCTTTGATTTGTCTTGCTTGAGGTCCCGTCATATAATTAAAAAATCTATTTAATGCGCTATATCCACAATGAGGACACACAATGGCATCATATTTTAAGGAATCCACGTGCTGATATTTAGGTCTTAAATCCGTATCTGCTGATATTAATTTAACCTTACCGGTCTTAACTGTCTTCGATTTAAATTCCTTATCACATACAGGACAATTATAACTCTTATCAAATATAAAGTCTGATTCTACTAGTACAGGCTTTGCATTTTCAAGAGAACCCTCCTGTGCCTTCTTATTTTTTTCTTCAGATTCGTAAACATCTAAATTTGACATTTTGCCAAGGCCAAATGCTTCTAATCCCGAAAATAAATTAGCCATGTTTTATCTCCTCCTTTACTGGGGTTTGTAAGAACTCTTTAAGGATACTATCCTGTTAAATACCAAGTGCTCGTCAGTAGAATCTTTTGAGTCAACACAAAAATATCCATGTCTTAAAAATTGGAAGCTATCATATGCTTTTGATCCCTTAACGCTAGGTTCAATATAACAGGTTTTTAAAACTGTAATGGAGTTAGGATTTAAATTAAGACTACCGTCTTCATTGTATACTCCTTTTTCTTCATCCACAATATTTTCATACAAACGAATTTCTGCCACAGCTGCAGTAGGTGCATTTACCCAGTGAATGGTTCCTTTTACTTTTCTCTCATTAAAGCCAGACCCACTTCTAGTCTTAGGATCATAAGTACATAGAACTTCTATCACATTACCATTTTCATCTGTAATGTAGTCCGTACATGTAACAAAGTAAGCATGCATTAAGCGTACTTCATTGCCAGGGAATAAGCGGAAATATTTCTTAGGTGGCTCTATCATAAAGTCTTCTCTATCAATATATAATTCCCTACTAAAAGGAACTTTTCTCATGCCCAACTCTTCATTTTCTTGATTGTTTGGCACATCCATATATTCAACTTCACCCTCAGGGTAATTGGTAATTGTTAGCTTAATAGGATCTAGAACTGACATGACTCTGGATTTCTTTAACTTTAAATCCTCTCTGATACAGTATTCTAGCATAGGGTAATCCACTGAACTATTGCTCTTTGAAACACCACATAACTCCATAAAGAGTTTAATGGACTCAGGGGTAAACCCTCTTCTTCTTAAAGCACTAATGGAAACTAATCTAGGATCATCCCAACCGTCAACAATATTTTCTTCAACCAATCTCTTAATATAACGTTTACCAGTTATTACATTGGTAAGATATAATTTAGCAAATTCTATTTGTTTAGGAGGATTTACATATTCTAGTTCCCTAACAACCCAGTCATATAAAGGTCTGTGATCCTCAAATTCTAAGGTACAGATCGAATGTGTAATGCCTTCTATTGCATCCTCAATTGGATGTGCATAGTCATACATTGGATAGATGCACCAGGTATCACCTGTATTGTGATGGGTCATTCTTGCGATACGGTAAATAATAGGATCACGCATATTAATATTAGGAGAGGACATATCTATCTTGGCTCTTAATACCTTAGAACCATCTGCATATTCGCCATTCTTCATTCCTTCAAACAGGCTTAAGTTTTCTTCAATTGTTCTCTCTCTATATGGACTGTTCTTCCCAGGTTCTGTTAAAGTACCTCTATACGCTCTAATTTCATCCGGTGTAAGCTCACATACATAAGCCTTCCCTTTTTTGATCAGCTTAATTGCACCTTCATACATTGCCATAAAGTAATCAGAAGCATAAAACAATCTATCTTCAAAATCTCCACCAATCCATTTTACATCCGTAATAATGGATTCAACAAATTCTGTCTTTTCTTTCGTTGGATTTGTATCATCAAATCTTAAATTAAATTTACCACCGTATTTCATAGCCAATCCATAGTTTAAAAGAATTGATTTAGCATGCCCAATATGAAGATACCCATTGGGTTCTGGTGGGAAACGGGTGGTTATTGTTGTCGCATTACCCTCTTTTAGATCTTTCTCTATTATTTGCTCTATAAAATTCTTTGAAATAACTTCTTTTTGGAGTAGTTCTTTCTCTTCCTCATTACCGGATATTTTGTCATTCCCTAAAATATCACTCACCTTCATTTCCTCCTTATCAGTTGTTAACTAAGGTATATAATACCACAATTAATTTCAATAGTCAAAGCTGGCAAAGTACTATTTTCTAGTAAATTAGCATGTGTTTGGGTACTATATCCATGTTTTGACGCCCAAACTTATCATCTAGCTTCTCTCACTATTTCTCTTAATGCCTCAATCAATTTGTGCATTTCTTCTCTTGTTCCAATTGTAATTCTAAGGTAGTTATCTATTCTTGGTTTGTTAAAATATCTAACAAAGATATTTCTTTCCTTTAGTGTGTTATAAATCTCAACCGCAGGAATCTCCTTATGGCAAACGAATAAGAAGTTTGCTTTAGAATCAGGGAAAGTAAAGCCTAAGTTAGATAATTCCTCCATTGTATAATTTCTTGTAGCTATTATTTTATCCAAACATTCTTTATGATAAACATTGTCCTTTACTGCGGCCGCTCCAAGAAAAAGGGATGGCTGATTCATGGTATATGAATTATAAGAATATTTTACATCGTTCATGGCTTTGATTAACTTTTTACTACCAAGTGCATATCCTATACGTATTCCTGCCATGGAACGGGACTTTGAAAAAGTCTGCACAACTAATAGATTATCATATTCCTTAAGTAATGGTATAGCACTAGTACCGCCAAAATCTATATAGGCTTCATCTACAATAACAATTGAATCTTGATTTTTATCAAGTATTTCTCTAATAAAGCCTAAATCTTCACAGATGGAGGTCGGCGCATTGGGATTCGCAATAATAATCCCCCCATTTTCCCTATCATAGTCTTCTTTATTGATTGTAAAATCTGCTCTTAGTGGGGGTGTTTCATAAGGTATACCATACAATCCTGCCCAAACTTCATAAAAGGAATACGTAATATCTGGAAACAAGATAGGTTTCTTAGAGTTAAAGAAGGTAAGAAATGCCATACCTAATACATCATCAGAACCAACTCCTGCAAAAACTTGTCCTTCATCTAACTCATATGCTAGAGCCAATTCTTTAATCAGCACAGAAGAAGTAGGGTCAGGATATAGCTTAAACAAGTCGGTATTTATATCCTCCATAGCCTTAACAACACCAGGTGCTGGTGGATAGGGATTCTCATTGGTATTCAGCTTTATCATTCCTTTTTTATTTGGCTGTTCTCCTGGAACATAAGGTATAACCTGCCTGATATATTTTTCCCAAGTCTTCATAACGTACCCCCTGTATTTATTTTGTTTTGTGTTTGCTTTGTTTTGTATTTATACCAAATGATTTTCAATATAAATGTTACTATATTCGTTCTGCTTTTTCAGTTCTTCTATATAAATCTTCTATTGATTCTTTTATCTAAATCTTTTATTTAAATTCTTCTGCTAATGCTTTAAATCCCGCTAGTGCACCTTCAATGGTCTTGTAGGCTACACAATACGCAATTCTTGCATATCCAGGACAACCAAATGCTGAACCAGGAACTATTAGAATATTATGTTTTTTAGCTGCTTCACAAAAGGCTTTGTCATCTTCGATCAGCGTCTTAACAAAAAGATAGAAGGCCCCTTCTGGCTTTACACAGTCATATCCATATTCTACAAGGTTTGTATATAGAAGTTCTCTGTTTTTATTGTATATGGATACATCCACTTCTGCATCTAAGCATTTTGCAACTACCTTTTGAATTAGGGAAGGTGCATTTACAAACCCAAGAATTCTATTGGCAACATTGGCCGCAGCAATAATATCTTCATACCCTTCTAATTCCTTAGGCATTACCAGATACCCAATACGTTCTCCTGGTAACGATAAGGATTTGCTATAAGAATAACCAACAATCGTATTCTCATAATATTTTGTTAAATAGGGTACTTCTATTCCTTCATAAACCAATTCTCTATAAGGTTCATCTGCAATCAAATAAATTGGTATATTCAGCTCTTTTTGTTTACGATTCATCACTTCAGCCAATGCTTTGATCATTTCCTCAGAATAAATGACACCTGTTGGATTATTTGGTGTATTGACAATGACTACTTTTGTCCTTGATGTAATTTTTTCTTCAAATTCTTGTAGATTTGGTAAAAAGGTACTTGTATCAGGACTGATTACAACCAGTTTACCATCAAAATTATCCACATAATTTCTATATTCTCCAAAGAATGGAGCAAAGGTAATGACTTCATCTCCTGGATTTAATAACACTTTTAAAATAACATTTAGCCCGCCAGCGGCTCCTACTGTCATAAGAATATTCTCATAATGAAACGCTGTATCATGTTTTTTATTTAAAAATTCTGCTACGCTTTTTCTAACATCTTCGTAACCAGAATTACTCATATATCCGTGAATTCCTCTACTATTTTCATTTGTAATTATATCTACAACTGCATCTGCTACAGCTTTAGGTGGCTCTACGCTTGGATTTCCCAAACTAAAATCATATACCTTGTCTGCCCCATAGATTGCGGCAAGTCTTTTTCCTTCTTCAAACATAGCTCGTGTGACTGAACTGTTTTGTACCAATCGATTCATTTTTTCTGATATCATAATTTTATCCTTTCAATCCTATGGTTTTCAAATAATAATTCATTTTGACATTACTGCTGTGGAATTTTGTCTAGTATAGCATAGTCTGATTACATATATCAAGTTCTTTGGATTATTTTAGCATCCTCCCATATAGGAAAAGAGTAAACAAAGGTATAATGTTATATACCAACATTATATCTTTGTTTACCCTTTCATGATTTCACAAAACTTTATTTATTATAACGAATATCTAAATAATCTTTTACAATCTGAACGCATTTATCGAAACCTAACTGTTTACTATTTAAGCACAAATCGTAATTTTTCGCATCTTCCCAGTTACGTCCTGTATAGTATTTGTAGTAGTCAGCCCTTCTCTTATCCGTTTCAATGACTTTACGTTCTAACTCTTTTTCGGGAAGGGTCATAATGTCTTTTAGTCTTATGACACAATCCTCTAAGGAAGCATGGACAAAAACTTTTATCACATTATCCATATCCTTTAGAATATAGTCTGCACATCTACCTACAATAATACAAGACTCTGTTTCTGCTATTTTACGAATCACCTTTGCCTGGTAATGAAACAAGTTATCATTAGAGATAAAATCCTCTCTATCTGGAGGAATCAATTCCCCTTTGTATTCCTTTTTTGCAATACGATATAAAAGGCTCTTTTTTAAAGTTTCATCTGCTCTGCCAAATAGTTCTTCATTAATTCCACTCTCATCAGAAGCAAGCCTTAACAATTCTCTGTCATAATAATGGATGCCAAGCATTTCAGAAAGCATTTTTCCCATTGTTCTTCCACCACTACCGTATCCTCTTGCTATGGTAATTACATAATTGCTCATACCAACACCTCCTAAAGTTTCATTTTATCACATACCTTTTTATAATACACTAAAAATTATTCACCTAGGTATGCTTTTTTTACAGAATCATCATTCATCAGTTTTTTTGCATCACCTTCTAGTACAATATTACCTGTTTCTAATACATATGCTCTATTTGCTATGGATAATGCTTTTTTAGCATTTTGCTCAACTAATAATACTGTCGTACCACTGGCACTAATCTCCTTAATAATATCAAAGATTTCTGACACAAATAAAGGAGAAAGACCCATGGAGGGTTCATCCATTAACACAATTCTTGGTTGAGACATTAACGCACGTCCCATGGCTAACATTTGTTGTTCTCCACCACTTAGTGTTCCTGCAATCTGATTTTTTCTTTCTTCTAACCTTGGGAATCTTTTATATATCTTAAGGATTGTATCTTCTATTTCTTTTTTGTCATTTCTAGTATATGCACCCATTTTTAAATTTTCAAAAACAGATAATTGTGAAAATATTCTTCTACCTTCAGGCACATGAGCCATACCCATGGAAACAATTTTATGAGCTGGAATTTTTGTAAGATCATTTCCTTCAAAAATTACATTTCCTGATTTTGCTCCGATTAAGCCTGTAATTGTATGAAGTATTGTAGTCTTTCCAGCACCATTTGCACCGATTAATGCAATTACTTCGCCCTCATTTACTTCAAAGGAAATTCCCTTTAGAGCCTGTATCACGCCATAATATACTTCTAAATTTTCAACTGTTAGCATTGCCATAAGTTATTCCCTACCTTTCCTTATCTTCCTGGTGATTATCATTTATCCTGTTCCTCAAAGGGTATAAAAATTATCTATTCCTTTGCACATTTAGACTATTCACCCAGATAAGCTGTTACTACTTCAGGATTATTTAATACTACTTCAGGAGCACCTTTGGCTAGTTCCATACCAAAATTTAATACCAAAAGCTCTTCACATATTCCAGATACTAACTTCATATCATGTTCGATGAGCAGTATAGTAATTTGATAACGATCTCTTACCAATCGAATGGTATCCATAAGTTCTTTTGTTTCATTTGGATTCATACCTGCTGCAGGTTCATCTAGTAATAATAGCTTTGGATTTGTAGCAAGTCCTCTAGCAATTTCTAGCTTTCTTTGTTTACCATAAGGTAAGTTACCAGCCAGATAATCTGCCTGACCATCCAAATCAAATACTTTAAGTATCTCTAAGGCCTTTTCATCCATTTCTCTTTCCACCTTACTATAAGAAGGTAGGTGAAGAAAACTAGATACCAAATTATATTTATATTGGTTATGAAGCGCTGCTTTAACATTATCAAGAACTGTTAGTTTTTTAAATAATCTTATATTTTGGAAAGTTCTTGCGATACCACTCTTACAAATTTCAGAGGGAGACTTTCCTACCATATCGATTCCATCAATCTTAATTGTTCCATCAGTAGGACGATAAACACCAGTTAAAAGGTTGAATACCGTTGTCTTTCCAGCACCATTTGGACCAATCAAACCATATAACTGACCTTTTTCTATAGAAAGATTTACATTGTCTACTGCCCTAAGACCCCCAAAGGAGATTCCTAAGTTCTTTACTTCTAATAAAGCCATTGAAAGCTCCTCCTTATTTTTGTTTGATTTTTCCTTTTAACGTAGGAAGTTTAGGTAACTTTCCACTTTCTTCTAATTTGGTTCTAATTCCTGATGCATTAAATAACATCATTGCAATTAATACGATCGCATATAAGAGCATTCTAAAGTCATCTGCTGCTCTAAGTAATTCAGGTAATAATGTAAGTACAATTGCTGAGATCACTGATCCTCTAATACTTCCCATTCCACCAAGAACTACAATAACTAATATTTCTATAGATTTATTATAATCGAAATCACTAGGTTTTAATATACTTAAATTATGTCCATACAATACACCTGCAACCCCTGCAAAAAATGCAGCGATAACAAAAGCTAAAATCTTATATTTACTAACTTTAATACCAATGGATTCAGCCGCAATATAGTTATCCCTGATGGAACTAATTGCTCTACCATGTCTTGATTTCACAAAATTTGTAATAAACAGTAGAGTTAGAATCACAATCACATAAACCCAGGTATAATCTGAATATCTAGAAATACCGGATAATCCTTTTGCACCACCTGTTATTCCCAAAAAGTTAACAATGGATCTGATAATTTCGCCAAATGCCAAGGTAACAATTGCCAGATAATCACCCTTTAATCGTAATACAGGAACACCAATAATTACACCAAATATAGCTGCAATGGTTCCACCAAGAATCATGCCAAATATAAATTCTACAGGTTTAGGAAGGGTAAGGGTATTGGTTAATATTGCACCTGAATACGCTCCAATTGCCATAAACCCTGCATGACCTAGAGAAAGTTCTCCAAGAAAGCCTGTTGTTAAATTTAAGGAAACAGCTAAAATTATATTAATTCCTATAGGCACTAATAAGGATTTCATTTGCCTATTTAAAATATTGTTCTCTACTAAAATATAAATAAGTATATATATAGCGATTACTACAGCTAAATGAATGATATTCTTTTTACTAAATAAATTAGCCGCAAAACTTTTGTTATTATTATTTGTTACTTTACTCATATCCCCACCTACACTTTCTCGATTCGGTTCTTACCAAGAAGACCGGAAGGCTTAACCAAAAGAACTAGTACTAGTACGCCAAATACAATAGCATCTGCTAATTCTGTTGATATATAGGCTTTAGATACACTTTCAATAATTCCTAATAAAATACCACCAATCATAGCACCAGGTACACTACCAATTCCTCCAAGTACCGCTGCAACAAAGGCCTTAATACCAGGCAAAGCACCAAGTGTTGGCTTAATGGATTGAAACTGACACACAAACATAATACCTGCAACAGCTGCAAGTGCTGATCCAATTGCAAAAGTCATAGAAATTGTTTTATTCACATTAATACCCATTAACTGGGCCGCATCTTTATCTTCAGATACCGCTCTCATTGCACTTCCGGCTTTTGTTTTGTTAATAAAAAAGGTTAAAGCCACCATGCAAATAAAGGTCACAATAAGGGTTACCATAGTAGTACCAGTGATGGTTACTCCACCAATGGTTACAGCTTTTATGGTAATAATTGATTTTACTGTAATTGGATTGGCATTAAATATTAATAAAGCCACACTCTGAAGTAAGAAACTCATACCTATTGCTGTAATAAGCACTGCAAGAGATGGGGCTTTTCTTAAAGGTTTATACGCTATTCTTTCTATTAATATACCAAGTACAGCACACACTACAATTGTAGTAATTACTGCCAGCCAAACTGGCATTTTTAATTTCTCTATGGATACGTATAAGGTATACGCTCCTACCATGATAATATCACCATGGGCGAAGTTAATCATTTTCGCAATACCATAAACCATTGTATATCCAAGAGCAATTAGTGCATAGATACTTCCGGAACGCATTCCGTTTATGATTTGTTCAATTATGCTCTCCATAAAACACCTCTTTTTCTTTATCCTAAGATTCTTCGTTTCGTACAGAACCCTTCCCCTGGCCTGCTCTGAACAAAGCGAAGAAGCTCACCATAAATGCTTCATTATTTAAAAGTAGAAAGAATTTAGGCCCTTAGGCAATATATATCATTGCCCAGCCCCTAAATTCTTATATAGTAGCCACCTAAATTTATTATATATGTAGCACCTATACAGATATCTCTGTATTAGCTACCTCATAATAATAATTCAATTATTGAACTGTTTTAGCAGTATATTCTCCGCCTATGATTTCAATGTATTTTGCACCTTTATTAGGTTCACCATCTGCACTAAAGGAAACATCACCAGTTAATCCACTTACCTGAATCTGAGTCATTGCTGCAATAAGATCTTCACTATTTGTAGTACCAGCTTTTTCAAGAGCAGCTTTGATTACATAAACTGTATCATATCCATCAGCTGCAAACTGATCTGGTGTTGCATCATATTTTTCTTCATATGTTTTAACAAAAGCCTGAACAGAAGCATTTTCATCAGTTGCTAGGAATGGACTTAAGAATACAGATCCTTCTAACGCTGCTGGATCAACGATATTAGCTAAAACACCATCCCATCCGTCAGAACCGATAAATGGAATACTCATTCCAAGTTCAGCAGCTTGTGTAGTTATGTATGCAGCATCTTGATAATATGCAGGTACAAAGATAATCTCTGCATCAGTGCCTTTTATCGTAGTAAGTTGTGTTGTAAAATCAACTGCGTCAGTTACAAATGCTTCTTGTGCAACGATTTCTGCACCTAATGCTTTTGCTTCTTCTACGAAGGCTTCCGCAACACCAGTACTATATTCATCTGCATTGTTATATATTAAAGCTAACTTAGTAAGCCCTAAAGATTCAACAGCATATTTAGCCATTGTCTGACCCTGTAAAGGATCTGTAAAGCATAAACGGAATGCATTAGGATTCTTAGTTAAATCTTTTGCAGAACCAGAAGGAGTAATCTGTAATATTCCATCTTCATTGGTTTGATCTGCAATTGCTAAACCAGCTCCACTAGTTACAGTACCAAGTAATGCCTGAATACCATCATCCATTAACTTATTGTATGCAGAAAGTGCAGTTTCACCAGATGCTTCATCATCAGCAAAAGAAAGTTTTAATTGTAATGTGCTATCACCAACTTTAACTCCACCATTTGCATTAATTTCTTCAATGGCAACTTCAGCACCCTGTTTAACAGAAATACCATAAGAAGCTGCTCCCCCTGTAAGTGGTCCTAAACCACCAATTAGAAAGGTATCGGAACCTGCTCCGCTTTCTTTGGTTCCGCAACCAGTCAATGATGCTACTGCCAAAGTACATAATAAACCTAAACTAACAACTGTTTTAAATGTTTTCTTCATAAATATTTCCTCCCTTATAAAAATTAATTTACTATAAGACATTGCACCACTTCGCACTTATCTCACGATAATGTGTTAAAGCGCATAGGTGTAGAACAAGTCAAAGTATCAAAAATAATACGTATATAAAAATAAGGCATTCCTAAATCATAATAAAAAGGAACGCCTTTGTCCTGAATTTATATTACTATTCGAGGAACCGTTTGTCAATAAAATTATTTTACTAAAATTACACAAATTAAAAATTGGGGTGTCAGGGGGGGACAGGTGTGTGTCAGGGGGACAGGTCTAGTGTCACATAATAATGTGACACTAGACCTGTCCCCCTGACACAAACCTCAATAATTATCATAACTAGCCAACTCACCACCACATTTGTCACAAAAATCAAGTCCTACCAAGGTGATTCCACCACAGTCTGGGCAGACCATCTTCTCTGGTAAAATCTCTTTCTCCACAATTTCATACTCTGTCTTAGTCTCTTGGACTTCCCTATTCTGGTCTGAAATGCTAGTCTCTTCATTTACCTTTTTAACTTTATCAACGATTGTTGGTTCAGGTGTTTTTGTATGTACGATAGATTTTTTAAATATCTTATTTAATATTGACATATCACGCTCCACTCCATGCTCTCAAATGATATCATCCGTTCCACGATATTTATTCATTAACCCTTTAAAAATCTCACCATTCGTTGGCGGCGTATAGGTGATTGCATTGGCCCCTGCTTCAATGGTTCTAAGTATGCTCTCCTCTGTAGTGCCACCTGTTGCAATAATTGGAAGTTTGGGATAAGTTCTTCTTATCTCCCTTACTATATTTACTGTATGCATGGCACCAGATACATTAATGATATCTGCTCCGGCTTCTATTCTAGCTTCAATATCCGTTTTATCCGAGACCACCGTTATCACTACTGGTATATCAATTTTTTGTTTTAAAAAACTTATGGTTTCATTGGGTGTAGGTGCATTCAACACCACACCTACTGCGCCTTGAAACTCTGCATCTTCTGCAAGATTAAGTACCCTTGTTCCAGTAGTTGTTCCCCCGCCCACTCCGCAAAAGACTGGGACATCGGAACAACTAATAATTGCATGGGTAATGATTGGCTGGGGTGTAAAAGGATACACAGCTATGACGGCATTTGCGTTACAATTTCGAATGATTGCTACATCTGTAGTAAATACAAGAGATTTTATTAACTTTCCAAATATTCTAATCCCACTTGCTTGCTCAATAACCTGTGGTACCCGTACCATGTGCTTTCGCAGATTGCCATCAATTTCTGGCAAATGCTTTTCTTCCATATCATATCCTCCTATAGTAAATAGTAGAAGTCCTATATCCGTATACACAATCTCAGCTTATATTTTATTACGTTTGTTAAATTTTCTCTCCACTAAA
The DNA here is from genome assembly GCA_047972335.1 of Anaerocolumna sp. Lineage (GTDB taxonomy): Bacteria > Bacillota > Clostridia > Lachnospirales > Lachnospiraceae > Anaerocolumna. The sequence continues at coordinate 30,195 of JBKEAO010000053.1, forward strand.
GTATAGAGGATAAATTAAGGCAAGAGAGCTGGTGCTGTCTTATGGCTCATACTACGCATTTCAATGCAAGGGCCACCTTTTTTTTCTATATATTCTCTGGTAATAATCACTTTTCCAATATTATCATCCTTAGGGATTTCATACATAATATCCAGCATAAATTCTTCCAAGATAGCTCTAAGTGCTCTGGCACCAGTTTTCTTTTCCATGGCTTCTTCTGCAATCGCTTCCATGGCCCCCTCATCAAACTCTAATAACACTTCATCATATTCTAAAAGCCTCTTATACTGTTTTAAAATCGCATTTTTAGGCTCTTTTAAAACCTTAATAAGCATTTCTTTGGTTAGGCCTTCAAGAGTAAATAAAATTGGAAGTCGACCAATAAATTCTGGAATCATCCCAAACTCTCTCAAATCCTCTACTGATACATTTTTAAGGAGATTTAAATCATTATCATATTTATCTTTTAAATCTGCACTAAAACCAATGGAGGACTGTTTATTCAGTCTATTTTTTATGATTGTTTCTATTTCTGGAAAAGCTCCCCCACAAATAAATAGTATATTCCTAGTATTAATGGTTGTAAGTGGAACCATTGCATTTTTACTTGAGGCACCAACAGGTACTTCTACCTCGCTGCCTTCTAATAGTTTTAAAAGACCTTGTTGTACAGACTCTCCACTTACATCCCTGCTATTGGTATTTCTTTTTTTAGCTATTTTATCAATTTCATCTATAAATATAATTCCTTGCTCAGCCTTTTCTACATCATTATCAGCGGCAGCAAGTAATTTTGATAACACACTTTCTACATCATCTCCGATATATCCAGCTTCCGTAAGGGAAGTAGCATCTGTAATTGCAAGGGGTACATTCAGTAGCTTAGCAAGTGTCTTAACTAAAAAGGTTTTACCACTTCCTGTTGGCCCAATCATTAACATGTTGGATTTTTCTATTTCAAGATCATCTTTGGTTTCTGATGCCACTCTTTTATAATGATTATAGACGGCTACTGAAAGGGCTTTCTTAGCATATTCCTGGCCAACTACAAAATCATCTAACTGTCCCTTAATCACATGGGGCGCAGGTATTCTTTTAATATTTAAGACTTTATCTTCTGCTTGCTTTTCTGCCGTTTTCTCTGCTTTTTCTTCCTTCTTTTTCTTTAATTTTTGACTTTGTGGTATATCTTTTTGCATGGAATTAAAATTCATAAAATTAGGATTCATTCCCATCATATCCATATAAGGATTACCATTGGTGTTTAGTGTATCAAAGGTTTTTTGCATACAGTCAGAGCAAATACATATGTTACTTGGTATTCTTACCATTTTCCCAACTTTACTCTCGGGTCTGCGACAGATATAACATACCATTTCATATTCATCTTGATTATTTTTCTTATCTTTTTTTTCATTATCCATAGGTTTTCTTTTATCTACATCTTCTTTCTTATCATTATTATTACTATCCGTTTTATCTTTCTCGATTACTTTATTTGTTTCATCATTTGTTTCATCATTTGTTTCATCATTTGTTTCATCATTTGTTTTTTTCTCTATAGTATCTTTATCTATATGATCGTAATCCATTCTTTTTTCTCCTTATCACCCATTTTGATTAGTAAAATACCAAATTCAATCTGCGTAAATACCATTATATCCTACCTAAACAATGGTTACAATATAATAAAAGTTAAATTTTTATAACAATTCTAAAACAGACTTAAAATTTTTAACTTAAGTTATATCATCGTTAAAAGCAAACTGCATCCAAAAGATATACCCCTTCTATATAGGTACACCTCTAGATGCAGTCTATGCCTTTATTATATTCTTATATATAAATATTTAAACATTTGTTATGTCCAAATTGGTAATATGTCAAGAAGCTACTGTTGTGGTATTGTTCCTAGGGTAACAGTTATTTGCTTTTCTTCAAATTTACCATTGGTTCCACGCATTACAGTGACTGTAATATCCGTACCAGCCCGGTAAGAAGTAATCTTTTCTTTCAACTGAGTTCCTGCTGTAATCTCAGTATCATTTACCTTAACAATAATGTCACCAGTCATTATTCCAGCTTGTGCAGCACTTCCACCTTCAACTGCTTCTTTCACATAAACACCAACTGGCCAATTATACATAGTTGCAATCTCTTCTGTTACATCACTGTAAGCAACACCAAGATATCCCTTTTCACTATCTTTTATCACTTCTCTGGTCATTAATTCATCTATAATAGGCATAGCTTTAGAGATTGGAATAGCAAAGCCCATCCCTTCTACTTCACTAGAAGCATACTTAACAGTATTAATACCAATAACTTCGCCCTTTAAATTAAGCAGTGCACCACCACTGTTACCAGGATTGATGGCTGCATCTGTTTGAAGTAGTACCATGGTCTTATCATCCACCTGTACTTCTCTATCCTTTGCACTAATATAACCTACTGTTGTAGACTGTCCATAACCTAATGCATTACCAATGGCAATTGCCATTTCCCCAACCTTAACTGCTTCTGAATCTCCTAAGGTAGCAACTGTAATAGCATTCAGACTTTCCTGGCTAACATCGGCTATATCTATAGATATCACTGCAAGATCAGCAGCTGCATCGGTACCTTTAATGATGGCCTCTGCTTCTGTACCGTCTATAAACTTGACTTTAATTGGATCTGCACCTTCCACTACGTGATTATTGGTTGCAATGAGTAACTCTGTATCTGTTTTACTAACAATAATACCAGACCCACCGCCTTCATTTTCCTGGTCCACCTGTTGACCAAACCAGTCGTAATAAGACTGGGTATAAGTTGCGGTAATGGTTACAATAGAGGACATGGTATTAGACACCACATCTGTAATATCTGTTGTTTGTTCAATGGTTCCATCTGAAACAGTTGTAGTAGATAACTGCTTATCCTTATCTAAAGGTGGATTACTAACAACTCCGTTATTATTAAATCTGTCTCCTAATGAAAATGTAAATGGTACAGCATCCTTATTTAGTTGATAATATACCGTGTTAAATACTATAAAAGTTCCACCCGCAATCATGCCAAATAAAGCTGCTCCTAGGGCAAACTTAACAAACCTGCTCACAGGATGACGTTTTTTCTTTCTTCTCTGTTTATCTCCATCCAATGCTTGATTTGCATCATTCATTTGAAATGCCCGATTTTGCATGTCTTTTTTCACTTTTTCATCTAAATATTCTCTAAAAAAAGGATTCTGATTAGACTCCTCTTTTCCATGATCTGATGATGCCATGGCAATTTGTTCCGCCCAAAAACTATAAGAACTACTCATATTGCTTTCATTTGTATCATTGATTTCACCATGATCATCAAAATTAGAGCTATTTTCTTTTATACCATATTTTTTTTCTTCATCTATATTATATTGCTTTTCTTCTTTAAAATCCTGTTGTTGGTTTTCCTCTATATTCCTGTTGTTCCATGGCTCGTTAGATTTTTCTTCATCAAAGAAACGATCAGACATAATTATCTCCCTCCTATATTAAATCCTTTCGGTAATAAGATTTTTTTAGTGACCATAATTCCTATTACCTATTGAACATTTATCAGTTTATCATGAACTATACTCTTTAACATACTCTTATTCTATCAAATGATTGTGTAAAGATTGTGAATTTGATTATATTTTTTATCACGCTCAAATTTCTAAGTCAAAATAAAATTTTATCCCATTATTCTATATTTCTTAAGATTAAGTAAAAAATTTTAAGAAATTTATGTATTGAGAAATATCTGGGAATCATGTATCATAATAATGAAGTTTTTATGTGATATTTTACATTCTATCATATAAATACACAACATATTAACTGAAAATGATAGGTGCCTATTATGATAAAAGATAATCAAAAATTGTTAAATAAAATACATGTTTTAGCAGATGCCTGTCTTTTGGCTGTCTCCTACGTTTTATCTTATTACCTAAGATTCTACACGCCCCTGAAATATTTCTTTTATGACCCTACCGCCAGGTTTTACTCCTTGACTAGATATGCAGAAACCCTTATGTACTTAATTCCTGGCTTTTTAATTATATACTACGCCTGTAATTTATACACACCAAAACGGGTACAAAGTATTCGAGTGGGATTATGGAATATTATAAAGGCTAATTTCTTTGGCGTATTTTATTTTACATTTATCCTCTACGTTACTGGTGAAAAACATATCTCCCGTTATATGATATTTCTATTCTTTATCACAAATGTTATCATTGATACCATTTTTCGTACCATTGTTTCAACCTCTTTGCAGACTGCAAGAAAAAAGGGATACAACCTAAAGCATATCATATTAGTTGGATACAGTAAAGCCGCACAGAATTATATTGATAGAATCCTTGTAAATCCTGAATGGGGTTATTATATTCACGGTATATTAGATAATACAGTTTCCATTGGAACCACTTATAAAAACATTAAAGTAATCGGAACCATTGACTCACTCTTAGATATTCTCTCACAAAACGGACTAGATGAAATTGCAATTACACTAAACATTGAGGAATATGCTAGACTTGGGCAAATCGTAGGACTTTGTGAAAAGTCAGGTGTTCATACTAAATTTATTCCTGATTACCAAAATTTCTTCCCGACGACACCTTATACAGAAGACTTGGACGGGCTTCCCGTTATTCATATCAGAAATGTTCCACTAAGCAATTTTATTAATCGAATTGTTAAGAGAATTATAGATATGTTTGGCTGTATTGTAGCATTACTTATATTTGGCCTTCCAATGATTATAGTCGCACTGATTATTAAGTTCACATCCCCTGGCCCTATTATATTTACCCAAATAAGAATAGGTAGACATAATAAGGAATTTAAAATGTATAAATTTAGATCTATGGAAGTTCAAACGGAGTCAAAAGAGAAGAAAGCCTGGACAACTTTCAATGATCCAAGAGTAACAAAAATCGGTAAATTCATACGAAAAACCAGCATTGATGAACTCCCCCAACTTTTTAATATATTAAAAGGGGAAATGAGTATGGTAGGTCCTAGACCTGAGAGACCCTTTTTTGTTGAGAAATTTAAAGAAGAAATTCCTAGATATATGATTAAGCATCAAGTGCAACCTGGCCTTACAGGTTGGGCACAGATTAATGGTTTTCGAGGTGATACCTCCATTCGTAAACGTATAGACCATGACCTGTACTACATTGAGAATTGGACTTTGGGTCTAGATTTTAAAATTCTCTTCCTTACAATATTTAAAGGCTTTGTAAATAAGAATGCATATTAACCTGCCTCACACTATGTGAGGCATAGTTATTTCAATGAGCTTTCAATAAACTAAGACAAATCCATTGTATAAACAGTTGAGAGGCGATTGGTTTCTTTAATTTAACATATGAAATTTAGAAAGGATTCCACCATGGCTAAGAAAAAGAAAAGAAGATTTAAAAAGAAGGTATTAATTATATTTGATTTATTTCTATTAATGATTGTAATTGGAGCAGGTTTGTTTTTATACTTGGCAAACAAAACCCAAAGAGATAATTCTAGTGATGATCAAATCGTAACCAACGATATCGATAATGCAGATCTAGAAGGATATAGAAACATTGCATTATTTGGTGTAGATTCTAGGGATAACAGTCTAGAAAAGAGTACACACTCTGATACGATTATTATTGCAAGCATTAACAGAAAGACAAAAGATATTAAATTGGCATCTATTTATAGAGACACCTATGTAGAAATCCCTGACAATGGATTTAATAAAATTAATGCCGCTTACTTTAAGGGCGGATATCCACTTGCACTAAACACCATCAATATGAACTTTGACTTAGATGTAAAAGAATTTGTTACCGTTAATTTTAATGCGATAGTAAATGTTATTGATTTACTTGGTGGAATCACTCTAGATATTACAGATGCAGAACTAAAGTATGTAAATGGTTACACCAAAGAACTCAATGAAATCAATGGTACTAGTGTGGGTAAATTAAAATCTTCTGGAACACAATTAGTAAATGGTACTCATGCTACCGCTTATGCCAGAATCAGATACACGAAGGGTGGAGACTTTAAAAGAGCTGAAAGACAAAGGATTGTGGTTCAAAAAATATTTGATAAAGCAAAAAATGCTGATTTATCAACAATCACAGCAATTATCAATGAGATCTTTCCACAAATTTACACCAACCTAGATAACCTAGACATGCTTAGCCTTGCAAAAGATATCTTTTCTTATAATATTGTGGATCAAACAGGTTTTCCTTTTGAAAATACTGCCGACTACTATAAGAAAATCTCATACGTATTTCCAGTAGATTTAGAAGCCAATGTAATTCAACTTCATGAATACTTGTTTGAAACAACTGAATATTCACCATCCTCTAAAGTTCATGAATTAAGCGAAACAATTAAAGCTATTACAGATCAATAAAAGGACAGCTCCACATTAGGTATTTCTTAATTGTGGAGCTATCCTTTTTTAATTCTTAACTCATACTTTGCAAAATTAAGTAATCCAACCGGTTTATAATTCATTCTAGTTTATTACATTACGTATATGATATGCAACCAGTTGGGAGGCATTTCCCTTTTCGTATAAATCAATTTGTTGCAAAAAGAACTCTACCTTTTGTTGATACACTTCTTCCTGAAAGTTCCTTATATTTTCTAATAGTTCTTCCATGGTACCTGCTATTGCATAAGGAAGTTTCTGATACTCAAAATAAAAACCTCGTCCTTTGTCGTAATCCTTCCTATCTTTTGCATATAAAAATACAGGTTTTCTCCTATAAGAAAATTCAAACATAAGATTAGAATAGTCTGTTATTAATACCTCTGCTGCTGCCATCAATTCATAGATATCTCTATAGCCCGTGGCATTGATTACAGATTTATTATACGTAATAAAACCACTTAATGCAGAAACCAGTGGATGAAGTCTTACTGCAATGACCCAATTACCTCCATAGGCAATAGATAGTTCTCTTAATACTTTAGCAAAATCCATCTCATAAGCCTTCGTACTTCCACCCTCCCTATAGGTAGGTGCATAAATGGCTATTTTATATTCCAGAGGAATGCCAAGTTGATTACATATCTTAAGCTTATTATCTTTATGTGGGTTTAATAAAATATCAGTTCTAGGACTACCATATTCTTTTATCTCACCTTTATACCAAAAACTATTTCTATAAAGGTTTGTACAAAAATTACTGTTAGAGATATAAAGATCTGTCATAGCAGAATCTCTTTTGGCATTACGGACATAAGCAGTTCCTAAAGCTTCTTCATAATCTCTTTCTATTTTCTTTAGTGCGATGCCTCCATGCCAAGTTTGAATGTAATATTGGCCTTTTCTTTTTAGAATATATCTTTCTTTCCGATTATTATCAAGCCAAACCCTAGCTGTTGCTAAGTAATAGATTGCCTTTATGCTATTGGTTCTCACCACCAAAACATTAGAGGGAGCATGTGCATTATGGGGTTGATTGGTCACAAAGATAAGCTGTATATCTCTCTTATCTTTAGCCAATTCCTCTGTGACATACTTTGCATTGTCTCCAAATCCCCACACATTACATATTACAACTCGTTTCTTATTGATTGGGAATCTATGAAATATATGAAACAACACTACAATCCACATAAAACGTAATTCTTTTAATATCTGAAGTATTGGTGTAGGTATACACTTTTTTATTTTATTCCTCATTGTTGTAACCTTTTACATTTTTAATAATCTGGCTAAACTGAGCTGCAGACTTTCCCCAGCTTAAGGTGTCTAAATAGTCTTTAGCAGTATTTTGCATACCCATCATAATATCAGGATTCTCTATGGCATTTTTTAATTTTCTATACAAATCCTTATATGATAATCCAATTAAGATAGCACTATCTTTCGGGAAAAAGTATGGGAATGTCCCATCTTCAAATTCTATTAAAGGTAATCCTGTTGCCAGCATTTCATAAGGTACAAGAGAAATATTACTCATGGAAGCTACCATACCAAAGTCAGCCTTTTTATATAGTTTAAGAAGATCTCCTTTATTTAGCATACCTAAATTTTCTCCAGCCACAGTTTGAAAAGATTTATCTTCGCCAAAATACTTGATAACTAAGTTAATTCCGTCTTTCGCAAACTCTTCTTTTACTTGTTTTAATAAATATTGGGTTATGCTAGGTAGCCTTTTCCCATAATATTTTAAATATACTGCAAGGACAAATTCTTTTCTTTTTTTATAAGAAAGGTAGTCTCTTTTATGATCGGGGTATTCCTTCTTCTCATATGGAAATTCAACATAATCCATTGGAGAATTTATATTACAATGCATTTCCACCATTTCCTTGTTCCAAGGTCCTAGGCTCACCATATGAAGTCCTTGCTCATAGGTTTTTTGTGCTAATAGGAACAATTCCCCAAAAGGATAAAAGTAGGGTTCATAATCTTGAATAAAATACATTTTATAACCTGGTATTTTTTTTGCAAAAGCAACTGTATCCCATGAACTTGCTATTACAACATCTGCCTTGATTCTCTCCAAGTTCTTGTTGGTGTACATTTCTCCCTGATAACCTGCTAAATTAAAAGTAGCACATTCTATCATATCTGCTTTAGGTTGAGGTTTGTATACGATATATCCCACTTCATATCCAAGATTTACAAGCTCAGTGCCTAGACGTAAAATTGAGGTTTGTCCTCCGCTGTATTTTGCCATACGTTCCAATACAAATAAAATCTTATTTTCCTTTTTTAATACATTTTCCTTCAATACTTCAGGATCATAGTTACTGAGTCTAAAATCCACCTGCTTTTTCTCAAATTTAGCAATTAAATTATGGTAAATTCCCTTTATCTTATACTTAAATTTACTTCGTAACAGATTGATCATTATCCCCTACTCCTTTTGATTTATGGTTACTTATATTTTATAGCTTTTTATTACTAATTTGGTATATTTATTCTAGTCGTTTCTTTAAGCTTCTCTTATAATCTTTTGTATCAAATTAACCACTTTATCAGAAGCTTTCCCATTGTCTGCATGATTAAACTTTTTAGTGAATGCCTTATATTTCTCCTCATAATCTTTTGGATCAAACTCATTGATAGCCTGTATCAGTTCCATTGTAGTGGTAACAATTGGACCTGGTGCTTCTTTTATAAAGTCAAAATAAAACCCACGTAAATTGTTCTTATAATTCTCTAAATCATATGCAAAGAAAAAACAAGGTCTGTTCAGAAGTGAGTAGTCAAACATGACGGATGAGTAATCTGTAATTAGTATATCGGATACTAAATACAACTGAGATATTTCTTCACAACGATCAAAATCATAAACAAAACCTTTATATGTAGACCAATCCCTATGATCTTTTACCAGATAGTGATACTTGACAATGCAAATATACTCATCTCCTAAGTTCTCTTTTAAAAGATCAAAGTCCATAGCCGAATTAAATTTATAGGCACCTTTATGATGATACTCATTATCCCTCCAGGTAGGTGCATATAATATCACCTTTTTATCCAAAGGCAATCCTAGGGATTCTTTTATTTGATTCCTATCTGCTATATTATTTTTTCTAAATAACACATCATTTCTTGGGTAACCAATCTCTAACATAGTTTTATCAAATGCAAAGGCTCTCTTAAATATTTCTGTAGAAAACTGATTTTGAGACAATAAATAATCCCAGGTTCTTGTATTTTCATAAAAGCTTCTTTTGTATTTATCTATATCAGTTTCTCCTGCCATATTGACGCTATCCATGTCAAGAGCCAATTTTTTAAGAGGTGTTCCATGCCAAGTTTGAATATAATGTGTCTCTTTTCTCTTAATAATATATTGGGGCATTCTAGAATCACTGACAATAACCTTAGCTAAACCCATGATAAAGAAGTATTTCGCTCTGGTCCTTTTTAAAACCTTACCATTTCCTGCTATAGGAGTATCTATATGATCTAACATATAATAGCATCTATATTGCTGATCCAGTCCTAACTCTACCATCTTCTCATAAATTGCTCTTGGATTTCCAGTGTAGTTTCTTCCCATACTACTCTCAAATACGATGATTTCTTTATTCACTGGTAATACTTTTACTTCTATCTTGTAAAGTAATACAACAAGTCTTCTTCCCAAACCACGTATTTTTTTCATTACTTTCTTTTTGATTTCATAATATTTATTCAATAACTTACTCATTATTGTATTATCTTGTGTATCCTTCTTTTTATTATCATGTGTATCCTTATAAACATTTTCATCTTTATTCCAATTTTTATAAGATAGGATGTTTTTTAGTCTGGACATTCTGTCATCTCCCAACTTTATTTTGTGCCGCTAAGATTTAAGTCATTTTTTATTTTGGAGGTTGAGATACCTTCTGTTCTAGGTAGATATACCACTTCACAATGTTCCTTTAAAAAGTCAAATTGGCCTGTCCAATCGTCGCCCATAACAAATACATCAATATTATTATCAACTACGTCACTGATCTTTTGTTCCCAGGTAAACTCTGGTATTACTTCATCTACATATTTTATAGCTTCTAAAATAACTTTACGATCTTCATAAGAATGGTATGCTGTCTTATGCTTAATTGTGTTAAACTCATCACTAGATAGCACTACAACCAAATAATCCCCATATTCTTTTGCTCTTCTTAAAATATTAATGTGTCCTACATGTAGCAAATCATAAGTTCCATAAGTAATTACTTTTCTCATTCTCAATGCCTTCCTTTGTTCCATATTTAATTTTTTACTAATATATTATATCATATTTTTATAAGAATAAACAGAGGATACTACAATCCATTACATCTGGTTCATAGTATCCTCTGCTTAAAAACATATTTTACTTATATATTAAATTCTTAGGTATTTACTTCTAAAATATATACATATTTCATGTTTTTCTAGTATGCAAAACCCTATTATTCCTTTCAAAATGTTATATTATAAATAACACCCTGCCAAGATTATGAGAATTTTAATCTATTGATTGCACTAAAGATACCTCTTATGGAAGCTCTCGTAATATTTGAACTAATACCAACACCGTAAGCCACCTTCTTAGTATCCATATCTAAAACGTGAATATAGGCAGCCGCCTGTGCACCAGATCCTTCTGCAAGTGCATGTTCTGAGTAATCTAGCACTTTTATATTAATATTCAACTCTTTTTGTAAGCCTCTAAGAACAGCATCAATTGGTCCATTACCTGTTGATTCACAGAAGTTTTCTACTCCCTCATAAGAATAGTAAATCTTTGCTGCAGTATCAAAAGTAGAATCTGTTTGAGGTAAATCTTCAAATCTAGACTTCTTAAAGTGAAGAGGTTCTTTCTTCTCCAAATAGTGCTTCTTAAATTCTGACATGATTTGCTCAGGCGCTACCTCACCTTGTGATTCAGAAATCACTTGAATAATATCAGCAAATTCTTTGTGCATTCCTTTCGGTAACTTAAATCCATAGTAAGTTTCCATGATAAATGCTACGCCACCCTTACCGGATTGACTGTTAATTCTAACAATTGGTTCGTACTTCCTACCAATATCAGAAGGATCAATTGGAAGATAAGGAACTTCCCAATAAGGGTTCTTTCTTTCTGTCATTGCCTTAACGCCTTTATTAATTGCATCCTGATGTGAACCAGAGAATGCTGTAAACACTAATTTACCAGCGAATGGATGTCTAACATGAACAGGGATCTTACACAAGCGTTCATACACTTCAATGATCTCATTGACATCATCTAATTCCAATATAGGATCAATACCCTGTGAGAACATATTGTAAGCAAGTGTTAATACATCCACATTACCCGTTCTTTCACCATTACCAAATAAAGTACCTTCCACTCGATCAGCGCCGGCTAGCAAGGCTAACTCACTACTTGCAACGCCTGTTCCCCTGTCATTATGAGGATGAACACTTAATATGATGTTCTCCCTATCCTTAAAGTGTGTATGCATCCACTCTATCTGGTCTGCATATACATTAGGTGTATTCATCTCCACTGTTGCTGGCAAATTAAATATAATTTTATTCTCAGGTGTAGGTCCCCAGATATCTTGCACTGCAGTGCAAATATCTAAAGCAAAATCAAGTTCAGTTCCTGTAAAACTCTCTGGAGAATACTCTAAAATAATCTTACCAGGAAAGTCTTTTACGCACTCTTTAACAAGCTCTGTACCTTCCTTAGCAATCCTAATAATTTCTTCCCTTCCAAGACCAAAAACAACATCTCTTTGTAAGGTGGAAGTGGAATTATATATATGTACAATTGCCATCTTAATTCCCTCTAATGCTTCAAAAGTACGTTTAATCAAATGTTCTCTACATTGAACCAAAACCTGTACTACCACATCATCTGGAATTAACTTTCTATCTACTAACTGTCTTAAAAAATCAAATTCTATTTGTGAAGCAGACGGAAATCCTACTTCAATCTCTTTAAAACCAAGACGAACCAATAAATTAAAAAATTCAATCTTTTCTTCTACTACCATAGGCTCAACTAAGGCTTGATTGCCGTCTCTTAAGTCTACACTGCACCATATAGGTGCTTTTGTAATTGTTTTATTAGGCCATTGCCTTTGTGGTAAGTCTATTACCGGAACGCTCTTGTATCTCTTATAATTCAACATGATAAATCCTCCTAATTAATATGAACCATTCATACATAATGAATAGTAGTTATAAAGTTTTCTTCATTAAAACCTTAATAACTACGGAGTCGATAAATCACACTGTATTTTTTTACAATAAATAATTTGGCTTTGTCTACTCTAGCCCCATCCTAATCATTCCTTCACTTTAATGAATCACAGTAATCGTGTGTTCTTAATTATAGCATTTTGGGAAAAATATTACAACTATTAAATTTAATATTTATATATAATTAAATTTAATAGTTGCCAATTATATTTCATATCATATTTTTATAATTATTCTATTTCCTACTTCACTTTAAGTAGGTATATTCTCTCCAAGTCCAAGCTCTACGGCTTTTACAAGTGCATTCAGTGCGTCCACTTCCTCTTCACCTTCGCAAATTATTTCAATTTCTTCCCCTGACTTAATACAAGCTCCCAAAACACCCAAAACACTTTTTCCGTTTGCATAGGCCTCTTTGTGCTGTATTGACACTTTAGCCTCAAACTCCATAGCTGTCTTGCAAAAAAGACTAGCTGGCCTTAGGTGAAGTCCGGTTGGATTTTTAATAACAACCTTGCTACTTACCATAGCTTACCTCCTATAAACCGCCTTTGGTTATTTTTATGTATTCAACTCAACCGGTAGCATCACTTACCATAACGATTATCCTTGTGGTGGACATAGTCACCTCTTCTGCCCCGTTGAATTGAACATCTACAACATTTACGCCCGGTTCTATACCTGTAAGGTCAATATATGGCTTAAGGTTGTATTTATTGACACTTGCTAATATATCCTCTTCACCATATATGACCACATTTATAAATTCTTCTGTATTAAAAGTTACTTCATAACCTTCTTTTAAATTCTTCATCTCAATATCAATACTATTGTAGTTAATATCTTTACTATTCATCTTCTCTATATCTATGTTGATTACTGCGTTTTGATTATCATCAATTAATATAACATCATTTTTAATAAAATCTGATATATCTATACTTTCTTCCACATCGGCACTCTTATTATCAATGTTATATTCACCTTTGATATACTGCACCTTATCAAGTTCTGATTGTTCTCCAGCAATAATAACTTCTTTTGGCTCGTACTCAAAATTAACGTACTCATATCCAGGAGCTGGTGTGCCCGTTAAATCAATAAATAAGTTAACAGTTTTGGTCTGTAATAGATTCACTGTTACCTCAACCTCTTCATAACTTAGTGTTATCTTCTCAGAATCCATTAATTTTCCATTATTGTCATAAACTTTTGGAATGGTGGTCTTTTGAAAAGAGGCCTTTGCATTGGTAACATCAACTTCTACTACTACCTCTTTAATTTGTTTTACTACCGATTCTGCCCCATTTACAGTGATAATATTCGGACTTGCAGCTTTATCTTTTATATAATAACCGTCAGAAACGGTTCCATTTGTAACGATATTCACTTTAAATTGTTCAGTTTTAAGGTTTTCTAAGCTTACTTTCATTGTTGCTGTACTTTGTTTAGTCTCAACCTGATCACCATACTTAGGAATGGTGACATCAATGGTCACTGCATTCACAACGGATAATTGGGACAGATCTGCAACAGCCTGAATATCAGTTTTTTTCAAATTCTGCATGATGCTTCTTTTTGCTTTTACAGTAACATCAACTGTTTCACCTGAAATCACTTCATATGTTTTATCATTTTGCTTTAGTTCATTCTCATTTATTTTAGTTACGGTAATATTATTATACTTTTCTTGCACTATAGGGTCATCAACATTTAGAATCACAACCCATAAAAGCATAGCAACAAATAGGGATAGAATTTTAAGCCCTAAGTTTTTAGTCAGCCTTTCTCTCATGCTTAGTCCTTCCCTTCCATAATTTAATTTTCTTTGTATCAACGGTTTTGTTTTGTAGACTTAGTAACTTGTTTCTTAAATAGTCACCGTCCACATTTCTAATAAGTGTACCACCAGAAGCTATGGATACTTTGCCTGTTTCTTCAGACACGATTATTGTAAGACAGTCACTTGATTCACTCACACCAACAGCCGCTCTATGTCTTGTACCCAAATCCTTACTCAAATACATATTGTCAGATAAAGGTAAATAACATGTGGCCGCAGCAATCCTATTACCCCTTATAATAACAGCACCATCATGAAGTGGAGTGTTGTGTTCAAATATATTAATAAGTAATTGACTACTAATGAAAGAGTCAATTGGAATACCCGTTTTATCAAACTCATTTAATGGCACTTCTTTTTCTATTACAATCAATGCTCCTGTTTTTGTTTTAGCCAGATTAAATGTAGCTTTTACTATACTTGCAACGGTACTATCTGAAAAACGTTCCCCTTTGTCTTTTGAATCATTAAAATTAAACAAAGGTGAAACCAAGTTGTTCCTTCCTAATTGTTCCAATGCTTTTCTAAACTCAGGTTGAAATACAATAATAACTGCAATTAAGCCTACATTTATGCTTTTAAAGAAAATCCATAGAATAACACTTAAATTAAATATGGATGCAATTAACCAAATAACTAAAAGAACAATAAGCCCTTTTACCAATATCCAAGCCCTGGTTTGCTTTACCCACACTATAACATTATATATAGCAAAGGCAATGATCAGAATCTCAATGATATCTGTTATTTCGATTTTAGGAAGTGATAATGAGGTCACATAATCCTCAAAAAAACTTATAATTGTCTCCATACAAATTCACCTGCTTTACAAATTTATTTCACGTCATTCTTATTGCGATCTTCATAGTCGTCGTTTCCTTCGTAGTCCTCGTCATCAAAATCATCAACTGGCAGTGTTTCACGATGGATTCTGTCAGTAAGTCCAGTATTTTTCTGGGTATAAAATCTTTTTACGTTTACTTGAGGTGCAGTAACATTGATTTTAGGTACAGCTTTTACATAATAGTAATAATCTTCATCTTCAAATTGTACTCTCTCTACTCTCGAATAATCCATCGCCAAGTAAAAAAATTGAATAATAAGTGTAATCAACATAGAAATAAGCGTTCCTACAATCATACTTCCTATTTCTTTTGAAAGGCCCATCTTAAGATCTGCCAATAAAAATCCGATGATTCCAACCAAACCACCTGCCATGATTGCAATTTCATGGGAATAATCAAAACTCATTCTTCTAACAAAATAGGTTACAATTATAATTAAGGAAAATATTAAAATAGTCATAAAAAGTGCTTTGTTACCCATCATATTGTCCACTACATATACATATAGGGATAGTGTATCTTCTAAGCTTACATTAATCTGAATCGCAGTTGCTTCCTGTATCACCTTAAATAAAAAATAAATAATAACGCCACAACTAACAGGTACAATGGATATTGGTGTTGCAAAAACTCCTAAAAGAATGGGTATCACATAAGGAATTTTTAAAACATACAGAATAGGAATTCCTATTACCACTACTCCAAGTTTTGGTGAAAATCTTAAAAATAAACAATACATAACTCCAAATATTACAATAATCATAACAGATAGTATTTGAGATATAGAATATATATGTGCTATAGACACCAAAGCTGCTAGTAAAACCAATATTGCTGAAGGCATGAAAGCTGATAAAAGGGATAGGGCCATTTGCACTGGTAACTGTTTGATCCTTCCATCATATCCAATGGCATTGTTTATAGCTTGAAATACGATCATTGCTACAATAAATTTTATGATTGGATTAATATATAATTCATATTTTTGGTAAAAGTCTCGTAATCTAGCCCTAAGGACTAATAGTGTCATCATTATTTTGCCTCCTGCCTATCCATTTATATTCTCCTGATTATAAAAATTAATTAATTTTTTCAAAAGTTTATTATACTTTGATAGATTCTTTCTGGTTTTTTTATATTTGAAGTTATACCATATAATAGTACTCGTAATATAGATTGCCATAATGATAATATAGAAACCCAAAATATACTGGCCTATTCGCACAAAATCAAGTGTAACAATTTTTGTTATGAGGTAATCCGCTTTATACATTGCAATCAAAAACAAAATCAATACATAACCTATTGTTACGTTAACAGATGTTTTTAAAACTTGGAGCCTTACATAATCTGTTTTATAGTACTTGGCCATTTTAAGGTCGTCCTTACCTTTTGCGTCCTCGTAAACAGCCAGTTTTGTCATGGTCCGAATTTTTTCGTTATTTAACATAATATACCTCCATAGGAATGTATATAACCAAACCCATTTCACAAATTTTACCAATCATTTTATCTGTATTTTTCACAGTATTATCATAATTATAACATATTGTCATATCATTTTCGAGACTTATTTTTAATTTAGCTGTTTTTTTATTAACATTTTCATTAAAAAATGTTCATAGCCTTATAAAGGGAATGAACATTCTTTTATAACTCATCTTCTTAATCAAGTATTACAATAATTCTATCTCGTATACCACTACACTATGTCCTTTTATGAGCTGATCTTTATGAAAAACTTCAAGTTCAGTTGTAACTGGTATTACATTTTGAGGATTTTCACATGAATTTTCATATGATAAATCTGAACATATCGTATGTTTTGTAGTCTTACCAACAAAACGATCTATTATGATATGAATATTTTTATCCACCTCTGAAATATTTACAGCCTTAATAATAAGACGTAAACCATCTTTTGTGACGGAACCTGATACTTTTATATCCTTATCTTCTGTTATGGTCTCTACTAATTCATCACCGATTATATTAGAAAATAATTTCTGAACATAGTAACTTGGTGTACCATAGCAAGAACTATTATCAAACCAGATAAGATTTGGTTGCCACTGCTGGTGACCTACTTTGGCAAGAAGAGGTGCATAACACGTCATTACAACATGGTCAGAATTCTTTTCAACTCCTGTAAGAAATGCTGCCTCTGTTAATGCTGTATACCAATTATTTTTTCGTTCTAATACTTCGCCCTTGGTATGAGCTGCATACTCACCTGCAAACACCTTAGGCATGGACCTATCATAAGTATCATATCTTTCAATATTCTCAAGAAACCACTCTGGTGATTTGTAAAAATGTTCATCAACTGCGTAAGCTTTCTCCTTATTTGCTTTCATCCATTCAACCGCTACATCAAAATCTTTTCCTTCTGCTGTCCAACCTGCGCTAGTAATTAACTTAATCTCAGGGTGTTTTTCTGATATAACCTTATAAAATGCCTCGTATCTTTCAAAATACACTTGACCCCACTGTTCATTTCCAATTCCAATGTATTCTAGATGAAAAGGTTCTTCATGCCCCATGTCAGCACGTATTTTCCCCCATTTACTCTTTGAATCTCCATTGGCAAATTCAATCAAATCTAAAACATCATTGATCCAAGGTTCTAACTCATTAACTGGAACCAATAATCCTTCATGCCACTGACAAGTCATACCTGCATTCATTACTGGAACAGGCTTGGCTCCTAAATCTTCACACAAGAGGAAATATTCATAATACCCAAGCCCATAAGTTTGAAAATAATCAGATGAATCATGGTTTCCTGGCTGATATTCTTCCATCTGCCAGCGATTCCAGTTAATTCTTCTTTCTGTTACATCGCCAATTGTCTCTTTCCAATTATACATATTAGAAAAGCTTCTACCTTCTACAATGCATCCACCTGGAAAGCGCAAAAATTTTGGTGAGATATCTTTAAGCGCTTCTACTAGATCTCGCCTCATACCATTTGCCCTATTGTTATATGTATCCCTTGGGAAAAGAGAGACATAATCAAGATAGATTTCTCCACCCTCTGCAAATACGATTTCTAAATATGCGTGCTTCATTTCTTTTTCTGTATAAAGCTCAACCTTATATTGAGCCCATTGTTCCTGATTCACACATAGCTCTTGACTTGCATATATTTCCCCTAATCCATTGGTAATCTGAACAAGTATGTTACTAGGTGCATCCGCTTTTGCATAACAAGAGAAATCAAATATTCCATCCTTCTTAATTGCAAATCCTTCTTTGCCATAGCCAGTATTTCTAAGACCTTCATTTTTCTGCCCTTTTATATATGCATATTGTTTTTGAATTTCATTTCTAGGATTCTCTGATTGGATGGTAAAATTAATATCTCCAAGTACTTCCCAGCACATCTTACTCTTATCTATCTCTTCTTTACGATCATAATATCCAAAGGACCTATTGGCTATAAGTTCTGCATACAAACCACCATCACCA
>JBKEAO010000014.1:0-39089 GCA_047972335.1 Anaerocolumna sp.
TACTGGTGAAGCATGGAATCCGAGCGATCTTTACAAAATCGATATGCCAATTGCCTTAGTTGAAAAACAAAAGGAAAAGGCTATTAAACAAGCCAAGAAACTTTTACAAAGGGAAGGTCTATTACCTCCTGATGAACCTTTAGCTTCTTGATCTAATTTACTAATTTAGTAAGTTTTAAAAAGTTGTCATTTTAAGACAGCTTATTTAAGTACGCCACTTTTTGGCTGACCTCTACTTTCTTTCACACTATCTCCTTTCTTATTACAACCGGTTATCCGGTATAATGAACAACTATTTTATTTTAGTAATCAAACTTTGCTAAAAACTGTTTTGCCCTATCTGTCTTAGGCCTGGTAAAAAATTCATCTGGCGTTGCTTCCTCAACAATCTTTCCCTGGTCCATAAATAAGATTCTATCTGCAACAGCTTTGGCAAAATTCATTTCATGGGTAACAATTAGCATTGTCATGCCTTGCTTTGCTAAGTCAGATATTACTTCTAGTACTTCTCTAACCATTTCAGGATCAAGAGCAGCTGTCACTTCATCAAATAATATAATTTCAGGCCGCATACACAAGGAACGAACGATAGCTATCCTTTGCTTTTGACCACCAGATAGCTGTCTTGGATAATCGTTTTCTCTATCTCCTAACCCGACTCTTTGCAACAACTCCTGGGCCAAAGGAATGACCTCATCTTTTTTTCTCCCCTGGGCTTTTGTCGGCCCTAATAAAATATTTTCCATGACTGTCATATGTTGAAATAGATCATAGGTTTGAAATACCATACCTATTCTCTGTCTGATCTGCCGCATCTGAACATTTTTATCATAAATACTTAAGTTATCTAGCAAAATATCCCCATTGTTAATCTTTTCAAGACCATTTATACACCGAAGCAACGTGGATTTTCCACATCCTGATGGACCAAGAATAACAAGGACTTCCCCTTTTTCTACCTTTACATCGACTCCAATAATAACGTTTCTTTTTTCAAAGCTTTTATATAAACTTTTGATTTCTAGTAACATTCGTTGTTTTCCTTTCCTCTTCCTTTTATGAAACTGCCCATTTCTTCTCTAATCGTTTAGATAGGAAAGACAAGGGATAACATATAATAAAAAACAGTACAAATAAAAAGGCATAAATCCAAAAGGCTTCTTTGGTTCTCTCAATAATTTGCTGTCCTCGCTTAATTACATCCACTACACCAATTAATACAACTAAGGAGGTGGTTTTTATCATTCTGGTTGCCAAGTTAATGGCACCTGGCAATATACGTTTGATTGCCTGGGGGAATTGCACATAAAAAAACAGCCTAGACTTACTTAATCCTATGGATAAGCCTGCATCTATCTGCCCTTTTGGCAGAGACTCCATTGCCCCTCGTACGATATCTCCCATCTCAGCTGTCCCCCACATAGTAAATACTAATATAGCGGCGGCTTCACCTGATATTTGATATTCAAATATTCTAGGTATAAAAAAATAGAAGGAAAACAGCCAAACCATTAATGGTATAATTCGAAACGCTTCTAAATAAATATCTGTTAGTAACTTAACTCCAAAATTCTTAGACATTCTAAATATCCCAAATAAAAAACCAATGAAAAAGGATAGAAGTAAGGAGGCCAATGCGATATATAGGGTATTGGAAAGCCCCTGCATTAATAAATTAAAATTCTTAAAGATAATACTAATTCCCAAATTCTCCATGCCTGCTCCTCTTTTCAATTAATCTTAATACTATGGATATTGGCAATATTAACAGGAGATAACATATGGTGAGCAAAAGTAATGCCTCATTGGTTCTGTAATATAAGCCTATTACACTTTTTGTTACATATAAAAGTTCTGGAATTGCAATGGCGCTTAGTATGGAAGTTTCTTTTAATAAAAAAATAATGTTTGCGCTAATTTGTGGCATAGATACAGAGAAGGATTGGGGCAGGACTACAGATTTCATTATGTCATAATTCCCCAATCCCACACTTAAACCCGCTTCAATCTGCGATCGTCCTACGGCTTCTAATCCACTTCTAAATGCCTCTGCCATATAACTTCCACCAAGAAAGGCGAGACCAATTATACCGCAAGTAGTACCACTTAAGATTACTCCCACTTGTGGAAGCCCAAAATATAAGAAGAACACCTGGATTAATAGGGGTGTATTTCTAGATAATTCTATGTACATCTTAACAATTGCACTAAATCCTTTCACTTTGTAATACAAAAGAAATGCACATACAATTCCAATCAGTATGGCAAATACAACACCCCAGAATCCAATACTAAGGGTTACCCCTGCTGCTTTTGCATATAGTGGAATTATTTTTTCAATAAAAGACCATTTCACTTTAGTGAATCCCCCTCCACAATGATTACTTTTTATATTTATGTACTACTATTTCATCATATATCCGATATTATAATTTTAGAACTAATTTATATCATATTATTTCTATATGAATTGTATAAATTCTTTTTTTATATTTATACTTCATTTTATTTCCCTTGTCAATCCCTATATATATTTTTTTATCATTTTCCTGAGTGATTCGTTATAAAACTTGGAAAGACCAAACAAAATAGGTTAGGCTTTTAGGTATGCCGATGGATTACTTTACTTCCTTTTTACTTGCTTTACCTTCGCTCGTTCAGAACGCTCCGCTTCACAAGATGAGCTCAGCCAGTCTGCGCAAAAGGAAGTAAAGCAACCCATCGGCTGAATATCGAAAAGGTATGATATTGCATGAGATTAATGACTCAAACTCTACCCTTGTTTGAATTAAAATAAAAATAAGATTGTAGGATTCATACATATATCATTTGTACTCTCCTACAATCTTATTTTATTCACTAGATAATTATATTTTTTTCTTAATTTCTACGATTTCTGTACAAACCTTTTCCACAAAGGCTTTATCATGTTCTACCAATAGCAGTGTTGGTTTATATTCCAACACCAATTCCTCAATCTGCATTTTAGAAAATATATCAATATAATTTAAAGGTTCATCCAATATATAAACATGGGCCTGCTCACTAAAGCTTTTCGCTAATAAGACTTTCTTCTTTTGACCTGCGCTAAAGTCCTCCATGTTTTTTTCAAACTGGGAACGTTCAAAATCTAATTTACGCAGTATGGTTTTAAATAGTGTCATGTCCATATTATTTTCTTCTACAAATTGATGCAAGGTCCCCTTTAGATGAGAAGTATCCTGAGATACATAAGATAGTTTTAATCCCCCAGCTATCATAAGTTCACCACAAGAAGCAATATCTTCTCCCATTATTTTTTTGATAATACTAGACTTTCCGCATCCATTCGGTCCGGTAAGAACCATGCAGTCACCAGACATAAGTTTGAAATTAACACCTTCTGTTATTTGCTTCTCACCATAAATGATAGCTAAATCTTTTGCCTCAATCAATACATCTTTATGATGTGTTAAAGGAAACATCTTAAGTTCGCTGGTGGTTTCAATATTTTTTAAGAGCTTAGATTTATCTTCTACCGCGTTCTCCATACGACTTTCAATTGATTTTGCCCGCTTCATCATTTTAGCTGCTTTATGTCCAATAAATCCTCTGTCACCAGCATGAGAACCTATCTTACTTTTCTCAATTTGATCTGACCATCCCTCTGTTCTTTTTGCTGCTTCTGATAACCTTATAATATCCTTCTTTAGTCTAATATTTTCTGCTAATTCAAATTCGTCCTGCCTTTTTTTATTCTCCCACCAAGTTGAAAAGTTACCCTGTTCTACAGAAATATTTGTTTTATTGATGACTAGTACATGGGTGATACAATCATCTAAAAGAAAACGATCATGAGAAACCAATATAAATCCTTTCTTTAGCTTCAAATAATCTCTTACATTTTCTCTTGCTTCTAGATCCAGATGATTGGTAGGCTCATCAATTAAAAGAAAATTATTTTCTTTGGAAAAAAGTACTGCAAGCATTACTTTCGTCCTCTCACCATTGCTTAAAGTAATAAATGGACGATATAATAAATCAGCCTCCATATGCATCAGATTTAGTTCTCTGCATATTTTCCAAAGCTCATAGTTACTATCCATGTAGTCAATTACCCAAATGGTATCTTCCTTCATTAAAGATTCCGGAATCACATATGGAAAGTAATCAAAGGTAACCTTTGAAGTGATATTTCCTACGTATTCATACTTACCCATTAATAGATTTAAAAAAGTAGTCTTACCTCTTCCATTCCGTCCAATAAAGCCAAGTTTCCAGTCAGTATCTATATGAAAGGTTACCTCGTTGAATATATTGTCATAGCTGTTTTCATAATAAAATGTTAAATTATTTACTGATATCAAAGACATCGCATGCACCTCCAAGGCAAAAAAATAAGATGCAAGAATTTTCCTGCATCTGACTCAAACCTTTAATCCTTGTATTACCTTACAAGTGCATAAAGATATACAACAGTATACCCGTTAAAATATTTTCAGATAGAAAGATGATAGATCATTCTTGCAAAGCCACGAAAAATAATCCCTAAGTTTTAGAAACTGGGTTGTTTCGTCAGCTATTCTATTCATTATTTGCAAGAATTTATCATCATCTTTCCACCACCAATCATTTCATTTAGTATAACAAGGACCATGGTCCATGTCAATCATACATTTTTTAACTAAATACGTTCAAACCTATCAACATCCATAACAAATATGATAGCACCACCGACATTCACCATTACCTGCATGGATGAAAATTCAGCAGGTCCTACTGGATTAGATATAATTTGTTGTCTTGGTCCACATTCCTTTTTCACCAAATCAATTACTTCATCTACCTTTTCAGCATCTGTACCAATCATCAAAGTAGTATTGCCTTCTCTTAAAAATCCACCCGTTGAAGAAAGCTTCGTTACATAGAATCCATTTTTATTAAGAACATCAGTTACCCTGCCGCTATCTACATTTCGCACAATTACATAGATTAGTTTCATAGGAAATCCTCCTTATATGATATGTTTATAATAAGCAATTACTCAACTATTTATTATATATTAATAAAACTATTATATTATAAAATTCACCAAAAGTAAAGTCAGAAATTGGAAGTATTCCAGTTTAACTTAACATTCCAGTTCCACCATCCGCTCCAATTTCATTGACCATAAAGTTATATTGACCAGTGAGATACTTGATATGGCTGATTGTCTGTTCTTTGCTTAAGTCTCCACTGTTTTGCAGTCACATATTGCTTAGTTAAGCCTGAACCCATTGATTTTACTGGGCTTCAGGCTTAAATTTTTTTGTTTTTATGTCATATTTATATAGCGTTCTGTGGTGATATATGGTATAATAAGTATTATAACTGATCGGAGTATTGTGCCATGCATTTAAAGAAAACGCCTAACTCAAACGGAAGGATTCGTCTTTCAATCGTTGATTCATACTATGATAAAGTAAATAAGACATCCCGCCAAAAAACGATAGAGTCAATTGGCTTCCTTGATGAACTTGAAAAGAAATACGATGATCCTATTGCACATTTCGAGAAACGTGTGGAGCAACTAAAAGTTGAGAAATCAGAAAAGAATGCTTCTCTTGTATTTCATTTTTCTCCTAAAGAAAAGCTTAAAAAAAACGCTTTCCTTCGTAAAAATACTGGTTATGCTGCCGCAAGTTCCATCTATCACACACTAGGCATTCATACATTTCTTATAAACCGTCAGCGTCACGCTAAGATGGAGTACAATGCAAATCACATCATGGAACTACTTGTGTACAATCGGCTTCTTTATCCATCTTCAAAAAAGAAAGCTTTTGAAAACAGAGAAATGTTCTTTGAAAAAGACGACTATTCCCTAGATGATGTCTATCGTTTTCTGACCTTCCTTAGCAAATACGAAGCAGATCTTCAAGTATGGCTTAATCAGAAGGTTAAGGAAAACTATGGTCGTGATACATGCCTTATTTATTATGATGTAACCAACTATTATTTCGAGACAGATAATATCACAGATTTCAAAAGAAAAGGCGTCTCAAAAGAGCATCGTCCGAATCCAATTGTACAGATGGGCCTTTTCATGGATAATAATGGGCTTCCTATCACTTATGAACTTTTTTCTGGAAACACCAATGATTGCCTGACCTACAGACCAAACTTCAGCAGAATCAAAAAAGAGTACGATCTAGGACGCGTAATCGCCGTTGCCGATAAAGGCATGACTACTGGTGATAACATTTGGTTTACTACTCATACTCCAGACAAAGATGGTTATGTATTCAGCATGTCTGTCAGAGGTGCAGACAAAGAATTAAGGGATTATGTTCTGAAAGATGAAGGTTACGAATGGCTTGGAACTGAATACAAAAGAAAGTCCAGACTGTATCCTAGGACAATCCAGGTAACTACAAATACTGGTAAAAAACTAAAAAAGACAGTTCATGAGAAACAGGTTATCTTCTACAGCGAAAAATATGACAAACGAGCCAAGGCTGATCGTGCTGGCGCACTAGCTAAGGCTCAAGACATGGCAAAGAATCCCGGGAAATATACTCAAGCCACCTCATATGGGGCAAGCAAGTATATAAAAAAAGTGGATTTTGATAAAGACACTGGTGAGATTTTAAAAGCTAGTTCCATTCTTGAGATTGACGAAAGAAAACTTCGTGAGGATGAAGCTCTCGATGGGTATTACGTATTGATCACAAGTGAATACAAAGAAAGTGACGATCGAATCATCGATATTTATCGAGGATTATGGCAGATAGAAGAATCCTTCAAAATCACTAAAAGTGAATTAGAGGCACGACCTGTTTTTGTTTCCAGAGAAGATCATATCCATGCCCACTTCCTGACTTGCTTTGTTGCATTACTGATTACACGAATTCTTCAAATGCAAACTAACCATGAATTCAGTATCGGATCCATTTTAGAAAGCATGAGTAAAGCGGAGTGCACATATCTTCAGCAGAATTATTATCTCTGCGATTACTATGATGATGTTCTTGAAAAGCTAGAGCAAGTGTATGGCATTCCATACTCGAATAAAATCATGTCTCTTGGTGATATAAAAAAATTTTTAGCACACACTAAAAAAGGTAAAAAAACACTATGATTTTTTGACAAAATGACAAGCCCCCAATCCCGTGTATATACTGGGATTGAGGGCATTTTTATCTCTATTCTGCTGCAAAAGTCAGGTTATATTATAAAATTCACCAAAAGTAAAGTCAGAAATTGGAAGTATTCCAGTTTAACTTAACATTCCAGTTCCACCATCCGCTCCAATTTCATTGACCATAAAGTTATATTGACCAGTGAGATACTTGATATGGCTGATTGTCTGTTCTTTGCTTAAGTCTCCATTTATGTAATCCTTTCCTCGTATACTACAAATGGTTTCAAAAAAATAACACCCTAAAATTAGCAGTTTCACTAACTTTAAGATGTTATCGTTATACTAACTATGCCTCATTAAAAATTAGCACTAATTTAACTAGCCAAATTCCTACATATGCTTTAACTGCAAGATGCATCCCATGTGATTCTGGTCAAACTCCAATGCCTTACCAAAAGCTTCCTTTGCCTGATAAACATTACCTAATCCGAGGTTTCCAAGTCCAATAAGGAATTGGCAATGGGCTTTGTTTCTGACATCTAAATCATCATTAAATATCAGAAAATCTGGTAAGGATACAGCAAAGTATTCCACTCTCATTTTATCAAAAATATGTTTTTCTCCATAATCTAATAATTTATAGAATCTAGCATTGGCCTCTTTCTTGTTGCCAAGTTTTAATTTAGCCAATCCTTGATATAAAATCATATCAGCAGGCTGGTCATTATAATACATCATACCAGCAGGTTCTTCATCTCCTAAGGCTGCTAAGGAAAAATAATCATTTGCTTTATCACTTTCTTGTAATGCCTCATAAATACATCCAAGGTAATAATAAATATGATTGTCCTTGGTGCCTTCTAGCTTACCTTCCCCTAGATTGTCTGGATAGGATAAGGCTCTAAGTAAATAGTCTTTGGCCTCTGTATACCTCATCTCTTTATACAAAGCTTTTGCAAGTTCCACAAGTGATAAGGTGTATTGGGTTGTAATCTTTCCTTCTCCCCCTTCCCATGGGTGGAATTTTCTTTCCATGATAAGTTCCAAAGCCTCCTTATGTTGTCCTAGGAAGTTAAGAAGCGTAACATACTCAATGTATAAGTCATCTCTTTTTAAGAAAGTATCTTTATAAGTATGATACCTAGCAATCCTATCCTTTGCTGTCATGCCAAGTTTTTTATAAAGTTGGTCTAATTCTAAAAAGATTCTTGCATCTGTTGTGTCCAAAGCAAAGGCTTTCTCAAGAGCTGTTTTTGCTTTTTCTGGATCTCCCATCTTATTATAATAGGATAAGGCAAGATTACGATGTACTGTGGGGAAGGTATCTTTTATGACTACGGATTGTTCCCATAGCTTTGTTGCTGTTTCATACTGCTTTTTGTCATAAAACAAATTACCAAGATAATAATATGCCAGATGATCCCCACTATTATGATTCATTGCATGATTTAATACTGCTATATCTTCTAATTTATTGGGGAAACAATAGTCCGTAGACATTGCCGCCGCTTCTTCTAGTTCTTTCGTTTCCAGATCCACTTGTCCTAATTTACTTTCATAAAATCCTTCATAATATTTTACCATTGCGTTGGGTTTTTTGCATTCTCTTAGTATCTCAACAGCCTCTTGGTAAAAACCAGCTTCTGCATAGTCTCTTGCTGCCTGGAGATAATTTTCGTGAAAATCCCTCATGATTTTATTCATTTCTAATACTTTACTAGACTGGTTGTTAAAATCAAGAATACTATTTTCAAATAAAGAGATATAATCAAATGGATCTATGGAAAGATTACTGATTATCATTTCTATTGCCATATCATAGAATCCGAGTTTACGTAAAATAATTGCCTTTAAGCTTCTCGCCTTCATATTATGAGAATTCTTAATGATTGCTTTGTCTATTAATTCTAGTGCATTCTGATATTTTCCTTTTTTTGCATCTATTGCGGCTAGATAATAATAAGACATCTCTTGCTGTCCACTTGTCCAAGTCCCTTTGTAAAAGGCTTCATAGGCCTCCTTTTGTTTATCTTGATAGAATAAGGATAATCCCAAGTTATAATACGGTTCACTATCGTAGGGATTTGGATTGAATGCCGTTAGTCTTTTGATGGCCTTTCTAAAGTAGACTTCTGCTTCTTCAAACAAACCTCTTCTAAGAATAAGACAACCATATGCATTGTTTATACGAATGTCCCCATCATCTCTTAGTAATCCCTCCAAATAATAATCCTCAGGTAAAAAAGTAGCATGACGATACTGTTCTAGATGAAGTCCAGTTAAGTAAAGTTCTTCATTGGTCATAATTTCTTTTGGTGGCTTTGCAGGACTAGCTGGTTTTGGTAATTCACTTAAGGTGTTTTCTACCGGCATATAGGAAACAATGGTGTCTTCTCCTGATTGAACCACTATTTTTAGATTGGATTCCTTTAAAAACTCACCTGCTATATTCTTTTCATATATAGCTAATGGAGATATTTCTATCACTTCTTCAAATAGTATGTGATCCTTCTGGTTTTCATCCTTATGATATAGTGTAACTCTCGCCTCTTCATACCTTTTCGTCGTATATAATTTTATAGATACATCTGATTTGGTAACTTCTAAATTAATCGCACCGTTAATGGTTGCATTCTTCACCTCACCAATTCCCTTATATGGCATAAAGTATTGCTGAAAGGTTTTTTCTTCAAATGGCTTTAACCAGGTAAAATCCGGCTGATTATCCGTATATACACCAGTCATTAACTCGATATAAGGACCGTCTTCGTCTGTTAAGTTTTTATCCCATGCCTTTCCAAAGTCCCCACAACCCCAAGTCCACTGTTTCTTTCCTGGTGAAATGTGATGATCAGCCACATGTAATATTCCAGCTTGCAGTTGATGATCATAACCTCCTACAAAGTCAAATGCAGACTTTTCTGCCATATAAGAAGTTGGTACAGGAATATTTTTGTATCTGGAAATATCCACCCCTTCGCTATAATCCTTTTTATAATACACCCCTGTTGCGATGGGAAATCTTGATACATCTCTCTTACCATGATCCATAACTGCATGGACATCTGGCGGGAATATGGACTGGGTATGTTCATTGACTGCAACAGCAGGATTGGCCCACCATAGAAATGTCTGTGGCAGTGGGGTTCTATTATAGAGTTGTCCCCTGATTTCTAAGTACGCACTGTCCTCATACAAGGTAAATCCTGCAATTCCCTTGGTTCCATACATTTGGTCTACATCATTTACAAATACGGTCTTACTTCCATCTGCATTGTCTTGTAATATATAATCAACAGGCATAAAGGTTGTAGGTCTGTGATGCTGAGGCCAGTTAAATTCAATACCGCCTGAAATCCATGGGCCTACAAGCCCAACTAGGGCAGGCTTAATTACTTTGTTATAATACACAAAATCATAGCCATTGGTTTTATCATAAGCTCTTTGTATTCTACCTCCAAGTTCGGGTAATATCATGATTTTTATATATTTATTTTCCAGATAAACGGCTTTATAAACTTTATCTATTTTCTCATCCTGAATAGATTCAATAATTGGATAAGGATATACCTTACCTGAGCTGCCCTGATAAACCCGGTTCTCCAAAAATATTGGATTTTTTTCTGCACTTCCTACTTCATAGGTAGGAATAACAACCTGTTCTTCCCATACTTTCACACATTCATTACTACGCATACTGTTTTCCTTTCTTGCCTCGCTATCAATCAACATGACGTGTTTCATATCTTACATATTATCTTGCTTTTACAATTAGTTTAAAATATTTTCTAACAAATATCATTATAGAATCTTGGTCATTTATTATAAAAAATTGCTCTATTATTCTAAAAAACCATTGACTTTTATATATACTATTTTATAATAATAACAATTGGAAATAAAGGTATGACTTATGAATTCTCAGAGCTTACAATGTACTTTATTATACCGGTATTTTTTCTAAGATTTAATCAAAAAAGAAGAGTAAGGTGAGATTATGAAAGCAATTGAACAAGGTGTATTAAACCATTCCTATCTATATTTTCATACAGCAAGTACACAGGCACAAAAAGCTTTTTTCTATCCTCTATGTATCGGATATTTTTGCTGCGCCCCCACTTATAAGGTTAATCGAAGTAACTACGACAGCTTTCTGATTATGTATGTAAAAAAAGGATCTGGTTTCATTACCTTAGAATCAACGACTTATAAAATATCAGAAAATCAAATCGTCATAGTAGATTGTTATAACCCACATTATTACTACAGTAAGACTGGATGGGAAATACTTTGGTTACATTTTGATGGTGTAACTGCAAGGGAGTATTATAATTTAATTCATGAAAATCAAGGAAATGTCATTACCTTAAAAGATCCTTACGCCCTAGAGAAGTCCATGCTAAGGATTTATTACATCTTTCATAACAATCAAGTTATGAAAGAAGCCCTGGTCTCTAAGTATATCACTGGCATACTAACAGATATGATAATAGCTTCAGAAGACATTGACGATAAGAACCATTCTGCTATCATTGATGAAATAGTATCCTATATTACTGAACATCTGCATGAAGATTTGACCTTGGAACAAATGGCAAACAGAGTATCTCTAAGCCCCTATTATTTTTTAAGAGTGTTTCAAAAAGAAACGGGCTTTACCCCACATAAATATTTGATTCAAGCCAGAATTCATTATGCTAAATTCTTACTTAAAACCACTTCTATTTCAGTAAAGGAGATTGGATTTAACTGTGGTTTTAAAACAGAAAGTAGTTTCTGTACTACTTTTCGCAAATGGGAATCTATGACTCCGTCAGAGTATCGTATAGGAGCTGAAAAAAAGAACGGTGGAAAACTGTAAGATACTACATTATTTCCCATCGCTCTTATATTTTAATTTATCGTATTTTTTTCATTCTCTTTTTCAGCCTCTACATCATAGCTTTCTGTACCTGGTAGTTCATAAACAAGAACTGCTACTCCACGTTTTATATTTTCAAACATAACCTTGGCGGCTGCTGGTGGCATGTTGATACACCCATGAGAGCCACTGGTTTTATATATTTTTCCGCCAAATTTGTTACGCCAATACGCATCATGAAAGCCAATGTTTCCGTTAAATGGCATCCAGTACTTTACTGGTGTTTCATAATCTTCCCCTGTAAGGGTGGCATCATTTTCTTTATATTGAATAGGGTATGTACCAGTAGGTGTACCATATTCCTTAGAAAGATTTCCTGACACAAAATCCGTTTCAACAATCAGCTCACCATCTTTGTAAAAGAACAAATGTTGTGCTGTCAGATTCACTTCCACATAGGTATTACCTATATCATCTTTTCCGTATTGTTGTGCTGTTTGATAATAACTAGGTTCTTTTACTTGATTTGCACCACTTAGAATTAGCTCCGTAAGTTCCTTTATTTCCGTTGATCGGTCTAACCACCAACCATAATCTCCACCTTTGATTTCAATCACATCTCCATAGGAGGTTGTAAATGTTCTAGTTCTTCCAAAGGAATTATAGGTTTTCCCGATATAGTCAACATATTCCTTTATCTTTTCTGGACTGACTGTTACTTTTTTATTTTCGTCCACTAAAATCCACTCACTAATTTTACTACCATCTAATATTTCAACCCCATCACCAAATTCATAAGTAATTTTAGTTCCTGCAACTTTATTCATTTCATTCAGTACGCGAAGTAAATCAGGATCATTAGATGTAATCTCAGCCGCTTCGTAACTATTCGTATCTTCCAAAGAAACCTCAGCTTCTAGAGCCAATAAGGCATTTTTAATTGCCTCTATAAGTTTACTTTTATTTACCTTACTTCCTAATGTTTCTGAAACTACCTCATAACCATTCTCCCCATATTCAGAAATATAGGCATTCTCAGGTTCAACAATATGCTCTTCCTTAAAGAAATCAAGCTTATCAATTTGTTGACGAAGCATATCTTCATCATATTCAAACATGGTACCAATTTCTAAATGTTGTGGATGAAAAAGTGCCACAGGCCACATAAAGCTGCTCTGCTCTTTTATTAATGCTTGCAGGTCTCCATCAAATAACGTAATTAAATTTATATTATGTCCAATAATGCTTCCGGTTAAGTTATCCCGTCCCTTTATGGTTAATTTAAAAGATTTAACCTCTTCATTGATGGCATCTTCAGCCTTCGTAGCAGCTAAATTTGAAACCTTTACACCATTTATGTAAGTATTTGAGAAAAAATGAGTGTTGTAATATACAGAAATCAAAAAATATAATACAAGTATGGGGATTGTTATTCCAAGCCCGATATATGGTAATACACTCAGTAAATCATTTTTTTTATGTCTTCTATTTCTTTTATTTACTACTTGCATTGTCACAAACACCTTCTTTAACTTATTTTTACTGTTACTTTTTCATTATAACATATATATAATAAGGAAAGATGTATAATTTAGGGCAAAATACTTACATTTCTTTTAAAACATTATTACAAAGTATTACGTAACATCGCATATAATGTCATAGAGTATACACAAATAAATAAGCCTTGACCTCTTTATTTCATTAAAAGGTGAAGGCTTATTTATCTTTTGTCAAAAATAATTTTGATTAAACTGATGTTTATAGGTCTAAATCAAACAATTGTTTTTTGTTTTGTCAATGTTTTCATCTTATATTTCATCATAATCTGATATTGTTTTGAAATACTATCTCATCTGACAAAGGGAATAGTTGTAAATTAATATGAGTAACTTACCACCAAGAATAATAATATTTCTCTTTTTGCTTTACATTTTTATCTTCCTTATCACCTATTACATTACTTGTATTATAATTGGTGCTATTACTAGTACTTTCAGTATAACTACTACTTCCAGTATCTGTGATACTCTTCTTATCATTTGAACTTCTTGAATTACGTTTTAATGCCATAGTATATACCTCCTTAGATTAATATACTATTATTGTCTACATTTTTATCAAAATAATTCTGTTAAAAATTAGTTTTCTACATCCATACCAATATTAGAATTTAAATGTATCCTCACTGCTTCCCTTCAAAATGCCCCTCCTCAACGGATAAAAAATTCAATTGGTTTGACTGGCGTGGGTGAACACTTAAGATTATGTTCACCCATTTTAGAAAAAAGCACCTATTATAATTATTGAATGCTTCGAAGCACTTCTAATACTCTGTTCTCAATCAATTTCAATTTATCTTCTGCGCCATTTAAAGTGTTTCCTTTTGTATAAATATATAGTTTTATTTTTGGCTCTGTGCCAGAAGGTCTTAAGGTGTACCAGCAACCATCAGAGAAAGTAAAACGAACTGCATCGGTCTTTTCCATATCAATTACCTTTTTATCTCCAGTTAATACATCCACTTCTTCTTGGGTAAGATAATCTGTAATCTGGGTTAATTTTGAATCACCAATAGAACCAGCATTCTGCTTACGGTATTCCACCATCATCCTTTTAATTCTTTCCTGGCCCTCTATTCCCTCTAAAACAATTGAAATTGTGTTTTCACGATAATATCCATAGGTTTCATACAGCTCATTTAATACATCTATTAATGTCTTCCCAAGTTTTTTATAATATCCAGCCATTTCTGCCAAGATAAGAGTAGAAGCTACTCCGTCCTTATCTCTTAAATAGCTGCCTACATTATAACCAATACTTTCTTCATAGCCAAATATATAGGTGTATTCTCCTGTTTTATCCCATTCATTTGGTAGCGCACAGATATTCTTAAAGCCTGTTAATACCTGAAACATCTTAACCCCATAAGTGGCTGCAATGGCGCTTCCCATTTCACCAGTTACGATTGATTTTACCATTGCACCATTGCTAGGCAGAAGATTCTTCTCTGACATGGTCTTTAATAAATAGTGGATAATCATGACACCCACCTGATTACCATTAAGGCCTATGATTTCGCCTTTATGAACCACTTCTACGGCTAGTCTGTCACAGTCAGGATCAGTCGCAATTAAGATATCAGCCCCTACTTCCCTAGCCAGTTTTTCGCTTAGTGCAAATGCTTTATGGTCTTCAGGGTTTGGATAATCAATGGTTGGAAAAGTACCATCTGGGTTTTCTTGTTCCTTTACAATATGGACATTGGTATACCCCATCCGCTTTAATACAGTGCGTACTGGAATATTACCTGCTCCATTTAATGGAGTATATACAATTCCAATATTTTCATCTATTTCTTCATCTCTTAAGGAAATAGACATGGTCTTCTCATAAAAGCTTTCATCCACTTCTTCATTGATAATCTGTAATACTCCTTGTTCTATGGCCAAATCTAAATCAATGATTTCTTTCGTTTCAAACAAATCCATCTTAGATATTTCATCTAAGATTTGATCTGCAATGTCTGACTTAATTTGCGAACCTTCCTCCCAATAAACCTTGTACCCGTTATAGATTTTGGGATTATGGCTGGCTGTAATGTTAATACCTGCTGCACAATTGTAATATCTTACTGCATAGGACAACTCTGGGGTAGGCCTTAGAGAATCAAACATATACACCTTTATACCCATGCTACATAGAATCTGAGCACACATTCTTGCAAATTCAGGTGACATTATTCTACAGTCATGTGCTATGGCAACACCTCTTGCTGCAAATTCTTCCCCTTGCTTTTGTATCACTTTCCCAAACGCCCTAGTAGCTCTTCCAACTACATATTTGTTCATACGGTTTGTCCCTGCTCCAAGAATCCCACGAAGACCAGCTGTTCCAAAAGATAAATCACCATAGAATCTATCCTGGATCTCTTCTTCCCTATCTTTTATCGTATCTAGTTCATCTCTTAATTCCACATCAAGATCACTCATTTGTAACCATCGTTCATATTCTATTTTATAATGTTTCATACACACCATCCCTTTCCTCTATTCTAACAATCCACCAAAATCAATCTAACATCTTTTTACATTCATCCTACTTATTATAGTATCCTATAGGACGAATTATTCTTTCTTCTTATTGAAACTTATATGTGACTTTATCCTACCTCACCCATATAATAAGCAACTACCTGATCAATTTGTTTAAAGTATAAATATCCATCCTCCCAGGGATTAAAATGCAGATCCATTCTTGTATCATTCCAATTCTCAGGAGTGCCCTTAGTAAGTAATTTTTTCATGGCCAATGGCTCCTCCACCACATTAGGAAATTCCTGATATCCAAACAATAGATCCTCATGCATGGCAATTATTTCATACTTTCCACCAATAAAGGCACGCTCTTCTTGTAGCCCATAGTGATAATATATGTAACTACTCATCATTTCCGGTTTCAAATGAGCCACTCTTCCTTTTCTTAACTCTACCCCTTCCTTACGTAGCCAATGTTCCTTACTAACAGGTTCATTAAAATGAAATACATCAATCATTGGAATCCATTTGCGGGGTCTTTCTTTACCTGGCCAATCCACGAAATACTCTGCCTCCAAGGTAAATATATCCTCTGGAAATACTTCCTCTTCTATACATTCATAGTATAAAAATATGTTCATATTCCAGCTAAAAGCAGCAAAGGTCATAATAATCTTATCATCCACCAATTTCTTCGCCTTATTATTTTCTTTTAGCATATCAATTACTTCGTCTTTTAAACCATCTTTTATTTGGGCTCTATATATTAATCTTTTCAATGAAAAAACCATGCCTTCCGTTTTATTCTACTTTAGATGTAACAAACCTTTACATTCTGCTAACCTATGATTAAACTGGGTATAAAAATCACAATCTAGAGTAAAGGGTTTTAAATAAAATTGATTTAATATATACATATTTATATGCTTTACCTGATTATCATCAGAGATATTTTTTAGTATATCTTCCACATCATTTAAAAAATAATGCCATGAGATAATAAACTGCTCATTCTCTTTCACATCCTTTGTATCAATCCATTTTCCTACTTTCATTTTGGTTTCTGATTGATTCGGACATTCATTTGCCTGTAAGATATAATGAAACGTATTGTCTTCATAATACCTTCCCAAGGGAAATATTCTACAGATACCTGGCCTTGCTCCATGAATGCTACACCTACCCTTTTCATTCAAAAAGGAACAACTCTCCAAATCACCTGCCATCCCTAGATTGGGTAAAATTATACCATCCACCACATTTAATTCTATCTTGCTCCCAAGTAGTTGTTCAAAGGTTACATTTAATGTAGTGGTTAATCTATATATATCATATGGGTCAAGTACTATAGAGTTTCCCATTCCATGGCAACAATTAGCACTCCCTTTACAACCATTACAACTTAAATTGGCCAAATCATGAACCGTATATAGGTTACCATCGGATATGTCCTCCAGACTGCAATTTCTTCTCATGTATAAAATCCTCACTTATAGTTATTTGATTAATTGTTTCGTCTTTTACTATTATAACATAACTATCTTCTCATGCAATGATTTCGAGGTATTCATGATTCATATTCTTGGGGTCAAATCGTTACATGGACTAAAATCACACGCAAAATAAACTGTCCTTATTCCTTGTTTTTGCAAAATCATAGTGCTATAATGAAAAACAGAGTTTCCAACTAACTATATAAATTAGCCGGAAATACATATTATATTAAGGAGGTTGACTATGAAATTATTATTTTTTGTGTTGAATAAAACAGAAAAATTAGATGAGATTTTAGCCGATTTTGCGAGAAACAATATTAGTGGTGCAACTGTAATTGATAGCATGGGTATGGCTAGGTTATTAAGTCATAAGCACGATGAGGATGAGATTCCTTTTCTGGGTTCACTGCGAACTTTTTTAAATCCAGAGAGAGAGAAAAGTAAGATTATTTTTACAGCCATACAAGACGAACAATTACATCAAGCTGTAGAAATTGTTGAAGGGATTGTTGGCGATTTTTCTAAAAAGGATACGGGCGTAGTATTTAGCGTGCCAATTGATTTTGTAAAGGGGATTGTAAAAAATGGAGAGTAAAATACTAATCGAAGTTGCCGTAATGCTAATCTCTGGTATATTACTCGGTAGAGTTGCAAAATTTATAAATCTTCCAAATGTTACAGGATATTTAATAGCCGGTCTTTTACTTGGACCATCTTTCCTTAATTTTGTACCTTCCTATATGGTAGATAACTTTTCAGTTATATCAGATGTTGCTCTAGGCTTTATTGCCTTTTCTATCGGAAGTGAATTTAATTTAAATTACTTTAAAAAAGTGGGGATTGCCCCTATTATTATTGCTATCTGTGAATCTTTTGGTGCAATACTCTTAGTTATGCTAACCTGTCTATTATTTGGATTTGATCCTATGCTTTCCATTATGTTAGGTGCCATTGCAGCTGCTACAGCACCAGCCCAGACAATTATGGTAATCAATCAGTACAAAGCCAAAGGCTCACTTACTTCTATGCTTATGAGCGTTGTTGCAATTGATGATGCTACAGCCTTAATCGGATTTGGATTTGCATCTACAATTGTGACTTCCCTAACTTCAGAAACCCAAACTAATATCCTTTTATCCATATTATCACCTATTTACGAAATACTGATATCTTTTCTAATAGGTGCTATTATAAGTATTTTAATGAAATTAATATTTAAATACTTTAAGAAACCATCTAATCGTATCTGTATTATTATATCCTTAATCCTTTTCACTTATTGGTTTGCAGATATCGCACATGGTTCCCCTTTGATGGCCTGTATGGCACTTGGTGGAGTATTGGTTAATATCTACGGTGATATCGATCGTATTATTGAAATTACAGATGCTTTTACACCACCTATATTTATGGTCTTCTTTATTATTTCTGGTGCAGGGTTTAATATATCCGCATTAAAGAGCATTGGCTTTATCGGTATTATCTATGTGGTTATGCGTGTTCTTGGTAAAATGGCTGGAGCCTATATTGGAGGAAAACTCACAAAACAAGAGGACAAGATTTGTAAGTATTTAGGTCCAACACTTATGCCGCAGGCAGGGGTTGCA
This sequence comes from Anaerocolumna sp., assembly GCA_047972335.1. Classification (GTDB taxonomy): domain Bacteria; phylum Bacillota; class Clostridia; order Lachnospirales; family Lachnospiraceae; genus Anaerocolumna. The sequence goes on from JBKEAO010000014.1 coordinate 19,107, forward strand.
TTAGGTCTTATTGTAGTAGCTGGTAACGTAGTTCCTGACTATGCTGTTCAAATCCGTGTGGTCATTCTTTGCTCCACTTTTATCTACTCAATTATTGGACCAATCGCAGCCAAAGTTGCTTTGATTAAATCAGGTGAAATTGTTTTACAAAAGAAATAATGTGTAGAGGGGGTGTAGAGGGGGCAGGTTTGTGTAGAGGGGACAGGTTTGTTGACACACAATAAGTGTGTCAACAAACCTGTCCCCTCTACACAAACCGTCCCCTCTACACACTGCTGTTAATGGATCTGTGTTTCATTTATAAGTATATCTTTCATCAAGAGATTTGATAAAGAAACTGCCCTCTCTCTATTCATTGCTGGGGCTGAAACCATTAAACCACCTTTTGTCGACCACCCTTTTCCACCTGCTTCATTTTCTTCATATATTCCGATTGTAAATTCCTCTAGTTTGTTTTTTTCAAAGATGGTTCCATAAAAAGAATAATCACCTTCTTCATAACTAAATAAATGTCCCCTATTTAACTCATCAAATTCTACATCCACTTTAATGAGTTCCTTATTTCCAATTGTGATGTTTCCCTTGAATTTATCCCCCCTTAATAATCCATTTGAAAAATATCCATCAACTATTACTTTAATATTCTCTGCATAATTATTGTCACCAATCCGATACATAAATCCATTATACTCAGATTGAACTCTTCTTGGATGAATGTACGTTAAAATAAATATAATAGGAACCGTAATCCCTATAACACACAGACCTTTCTTTACTTTCCCCATTTCTTCTTCCCCCTTATTACATTGTATTTTCTTATTGTATACCAAAGCAAATTGCTATTCAACCATTATTTACCATTTTAATCGTCTTTTAACCTTTCTATTTACTTTGTGAATTTTATGTGATAATTCTGTGTATTTCATAAATCTTCATAATGTAATCCCGATATATTACTTAGATTTTAAAATTACATAATTATGTATATTTGATTATCATAGTTCTATATCACGGTGGAAATAGGATGGAAGTAAATTCATGGATGAATCACAAAAACAAAACGAAAAGGAGAACTACAATGATTAATTCAATTAATTCCTATTCCAGCAATTTGTATTCATGGGCTAACACTAGCGCATCAAGCAAATTAGTGGACACAAAAACCAGTAAAAGCTCTACTTCTGACACAGTATTTTCTAATGAAACTACTACTGCTTCATCTTTCTCTACAGATAACAGCTCCTTATCTTTAGAAGAACTTTTTGGAAAAATGAGTCAAACCGTACAAAAACCAATATCTGAATTATCTGAAACTACATCTGATACTTTAGATTATGACCCTGCCACCATTGATCTTGATTCTGATGGTACTCTTTCAGCAAATGAGTATGAGGAATTAATGTCCCAAATGGGCATTAGTGATGGACTAAGTGCAGAGGACTTCTTTGCACAGTACGATACAGATGGAGATGGAGAAATTACTTTAAGCGAAATGGAAGCAAGCAAACCCATGATGCCAATGAAACCAATGGGCCCTCCTCCTACAAAAGAAGAATCTTCCACCTCTTCTCTTGATACAGATGGAGATGGTACAATCTCAGCAGATGAATATAATGCCGCAGTTACAGAGCTTGGCATTGATGATTTGGAAGCTACAGAAGCATTATTCTCAAAATATGATACTGATTCTAACGGTATTATTACCGCTGATGAATTACAGACTCAGCAGACTGTTACAGGTGAAAACAGCTCTTCCTCTGAGAAAATGAAACGTATTATCTCTCAGGCATTAGCCTCCTATGAAGCAAATTATCAGTATACTTTTGAATCAGAAAATAGCATCCTAAGCGGGATTGCATAAACTTTTATTTTTAATTCATTAGATTTTATTACCTAACAATTAAGCTATTTGCGTATAATAGAGTAACCATAACAAAAGCACCCTACTATTTCATGATATGGTAAGGGTGCTTTTATATAGTTGCATGAACGTATCAATCTTTTTATTATGGAATATATCTTGTACTTGGAATATATCTCATACTATAAAGTTATCTTGTACTTGGAATATATCTCATACTATAGAGTGCATCTTGTACTACGGAGTACTGTATTATTTCATAGAAATAATACAGGTCTTCCCAGTAATTGCTTCCATTCCAGTATGCATGATTATACTAACATCTTTCGCTTCTTCTGTTATTGCCAATATGGTAATAGGCGAAAAACCAGCTGCTTTTATTTTATCAGGATTGAATTTAATTAATGGATCTCCAACTTTTACTTTATTTCCTTCTTTTACAAATAATTCAAAGCCATCTCCATTCATATTTACCGTATCTATGCCAATATGAATTAAAATTTCCATGCCATTTGATAACTGTAATCCACAGGCATGTTTTGAATCAGTCATGACCGCATTGATCACTCCATCCGCTGGCGCTTTCACTAATGTATCTGTGGGTATAATTGCAAGTCCTTCCCCTAAGACTTTTTTCGAAAACATTTCATCAGGTACTTCTTCTATTGGAATTACTTTACCTGAAAGAAATGCCATGATCTCATTCTCATGTGATACTTCCTTATTTCTATTTAAAAATGAAAACATATTATTTCCTTTCCATATGTGTATTCTGAATTGGATTGTAAAACCCATTTACCATTCTTAAGCTAATACCCATTTAAAACTAACACTCATTTTCAGCTACGAACTGGATTTTTGTTCCATTTGATATATTTGGTAACAGTACATGATAGCCTTTTCCTAACATGCCAATGACATTAACCTTATGATCAGGGGCTAAAGGTTCCTTAATAATCTGTATTTCACCGGAATATCTCTGATAGTGAAGGTTGTCAACAGTAATCGCTCCTATATCTCTTACTATACAATTATCAGGCTGAATCACCTGTCCAAAGCAGGAGTACTCTCTGGATTCTTGTAATCTCATCAACCATTTTGGAGAGTCAATTCTAATGGTAAATATCTGTTGATATAAATTCTCATACCCCTTCTTAAAAGATACAGGTAATCTAATGATACTATCTTTAGAATAACTATAGATAAGCTCCGCTTCATATGCACTTACTATCCCATCTCCAACAAAAACTGTATCAACATAAAAGCTGTTAATCAAATCTATATAGGCAGCATAGGGAGCCACCTTTCTATGCGCTTCTAACGTAGGAAGTCCTTCGTATATAGGTCCTCTTTTTATAATATCTGCTTCTATAAAAGCTAAAATTTTAATCCCAGCTTCTTTTAACATTTTATTTCGTGTAAAAAATTGCTCTTTATCAAGCCCAGTTTCTGGGCGAGGATAGAAATTATGCATAGCATAAAGATCTTTCGCATCCTTAGCTATTCTACCTGCTGCTTCTGCTGTTAAAGTAGAAGCATTGATACACAGTGGAATTTGAGCTGCTAATTCTATTATTTCCTCTTCACTATAGCCGTAATCAATTCTTAAAATATCTATATTCATTTTATGTGCAAAATCCAATAGGTTATCCATCTGAAAAAATTCCATGGTTTTTCTAGACACATCCGCAATTATTTTATATCCCAGATTCGATAAATAGTTACACATTTGTTCTGCTCGGTCTATATAGTCACTTTTAAATTCCTCACTTACATGAAAAGAAGTGAAAATAGTACTCCCCTCTTTATACAAAGAGGGAAGCCTATCTTTTATAGTTTCAAAATTAGATAAGTATACTGAATAACCCAAATTAAACATTTTTCACATCCGCGTCCTTTATCACAATTTTAGTAATGATAAATCCTCCGATATAAGAGATTACCAATCCTAAGAAGAAGTTAAGCATACTACTAGGCTGCATAATTGGAATTGCTACCAAACCTGAAGGCCCCCAGGAATTTGCCATAACCTTGGTTAACATAACAAATGCCCCACCAAAACCTGCTCCAAGACCTGCTGTAATAAATGGTTTAACCATTGGTAAGGTGACACCATAGATAAGTGGTTCTCCTACTCCAAGAAATCCAGCTGGCAAGGCACCTGTAATTACCTTTTGCAAACGCATATTACCCACACGTTTTGCAACAAAATAGATAGCAATTGCTGCACCCACCTGGCCTGCACCTGCCATAGCAAGAACAGGGAATAAGGAAACTCCACCCATAGCTTCAAGCTGGATTGCATAAATAGGTATCAAGCCATGATGTAATCCAAGTAATACCATTGGTAGAAATACAGCCGAAAGTATATATCCACTGATAACACTTACCACAGGATTAGAGGAATTAATGATAACACTTAAAGCAGATACTAATACATCAGATACTAAACCTGTAACTGGCATAATGATAAATACGAATATAATTGCTGTAAATAGTAATGATAGGAATGGAGTTAGTATTAAATCAAGTACATCTGGAACATGTTTACGTATAAATTTTTCAACTTTAGAAAGGATCCATACACCTACTATAACGCCAATAATACCACCCTTACCTGTAGTTAAAATGGAATTAAGGGGCACTTCTGCATCATACAATCCAAAAATAGTAGAAAGCTGTACTATATTAGCACCAATAGAAACTGCACCAATCATACCACCAAGTGCCTCTGTTGCACCGAATTGTTTTGCTGAATTAACACCAGTATAAATTGCAAAATAACCTAAGAATGCACTGCCAATTAAGGAAAATAATAATTGTACTACTTGCCAGAAACCTGTAGTAGCTAGTACTTCCTGACCTTGTAATGTACTAATAAGTCCAGCAAATCCATTAAATAGACCCGCGGCTATAATTGCAGGAATTAGTGGAATAAAGATATCTGCAATAATCCTTGCTCCCGTTTTAAATATATTTTGCTTTTGCATAGATTTGATTGCTTCTTTATTATCTTTCCAGTCTACCGCTTCTGTTTTCATCTTAGGTAAACCAAGCTCATTGGTGCAAATGTCTGTAACTTTCTTAACTTTACCAGGTCCTAACACAATTTGTAGTGAGTTCCCCTCTGCAATATAGCCTAATACACCTTCCGTATTTTTGATTTCTTTATCGTTTACCTGTTTGGTGTCTTTGACTTCAACACGAAACCTAGTCATACAGTTGGTAGCCTTTACTACATTTTCCTTACCACCAATTAATTCTACTAATCTTTTAGCAAGTTCTGCATTTGTCATTTTAAAACCTCCTCTTAATGATTAATAAGTTATTTTTCTTTCAGGGCAATTCTTACATGCCCGTGTGAACGATTTAATTTTTCTGTAGCTTCTTCATGGCTGCAATCGCATAGAATCATGGTGACTGCCAGTTTTACACTTCCGTCAGCTTCTTTTAGTACCATGGCTGCATGGTCTCTGTCACAGCCTGTTGCCTCCATAACAATATTTTCTGCCCGTGATATTAATTTTTTATTTGTTTGCATCACATCAACCATTAGATTCTGATAGACCTTACCAACCCCCACCATACTTCCTGTTGATATCATATTTAGAACCATTTTTTGTACTGTACCAGCTTTTAAACGAGTAGACCCGCTTAAAACTTCAGGGCCAGGGATTGGTTCAATTGCAAGATCTGATTCCTCAGACATCTCTGAATCTTTATTGCAGGATAGTACCGCTGTTTTACATCCAATACTTTTTGCATATCTTAATCCATAAATAACATATGGTGTTCGACCACTAGCTGCAATCCCTATCACAATATCCTTACCGGTAAGATGAATTGCTTTTAAATCTTCTTCGCCAAGGGTAGTACTGTCTTCTGCCCCCTCTACGGCTTTGATAAATGCACTGTCTCCACCGGCAATAAGCCCAACAACCATATCAGGGGATACTCCAAATGTTGGTGGACATTCTACCGCATCTAAAAGTCCTAATCTTCCACTTGTTCCAGCACCCATATAGATGATTCTTCCACCTTGTTTTAAAGAATTTGCACACCATTCTATTACAGTTGCTATCTGTGGCAATACCTGTCTTACTGCATAAACTGTATTCTCATCTTCTTTGTTCATAATTGTTGCAATTTCTAACGGTGACATACAATCCAAATTAATTGTGTTCCTATTACGTGTCTCCGTTGTTAGTTTTGATATATCCTGCAACTTCATCCCTCCTGTTCTGATTTCTGATTTTATTCTTTTCTTAGTTCTCTTCTTATTTGTCTTTTTTTCTTTTATTTTTTCTTTTCTTTTTTCTTTTCTTTTTTCTATTCTTTTTTCTTTTATTTTTTCTTTTCTTTTTTCTTTTCTTTTTTCTATTCTTTTTTCTTTTATTCTTTTATTTTTTTTTACTTATTCTTTTATTTTTTCTTTTACTTATTCTTCTCTTTTTTCCTTTTTATATTTCTTTTTTCTTTTTTATTTTTTTAATTCTTATCTTAGTTTCTTTTCTTTTTTTAGTTTCTTATTTCTGTTCTTTTCTCATTTCAAATTTATCTTTTAATTAAAATCCCGTAAGAATCTAATCTAATCCATCTTCCTCTTTTAAATGATTTATATTGTGTGGTTTATCAATATGTGTATGTTGAAATTGTGTAATACTAGATTCATATTGCCTATTAATATAAGCGGTATAAAGAATATCAATCATATTTAGCTGCCCAATTCTAGAAGACATTGCTCCACTTCTAAAAATAAATTCTGTGGCAGCAACACATAAATTATAATCTGCCGCTCTAGATAAAGGTGTATCATCAAACCTTGTGATTGCAATGATGGGTGCTCCCTTTTCCTTAATGGTATTCACACATTTTAGTACTTCTTCTGTTAATCCAGAATAACTAATAACAATTGCTACATCCTCTTTGGTAATATTTCTTGCCTGTAAAAGCTGTGCATGCCAGTCATCACTTATAATACATGGTTTATTAATTCTTAAAAATTTCAAATAAGCATCTTTTGCTACTAGCAGAGAAGATCCCATGCCAAATAAACATATCGTTCTTGCATTTGTAATAAGATCAACGCAAGTTTCAAGAACTTTCATATCTAAAAGGTTTCTTGTATTCTCCAAAGAAGATATGTTCTTATAAGTAACTTTATCAACGATTAGTTCTAAGGAATCCTCATTACTTATTTCTTTTTTCTTATCAGCATTGGTTGAATTCCGAATTGCCAGTTCAGATATCAGGGACTTATTAAAATCCTTATATCCTTGAAACCCCAACTTTTTACACAACCTTATAATAGTAGAAGGAGATGAAAATGTATTTTCTGATAACTCATGAATGGTACATTTAACTGCCCTATCTGGATTCTTTAATAAATATTTAATTGCTTCCTTCTCAGCTCCACCGGCTTTACTCGAATATTCCTGCAGCCTTATTAGTACACTTTTCATATTGCTGCTCCATTCTGTTTTTGTTTGTTACTATTTATAAATAGATTATATTATTATTAAATAATCATGTCAATATTTATACCATTCAATGAAACTTTGTACCATCTATTGATTATTTTAACCAATAAACTTTGTATTATTTGAATTTATTTATATATTTTAAACAAGTTTTGCATTACCAAATTGATTTGAATTTTTCAGCATAATTACATTCTATATATAAAGAAAGACAGCATCACATATCAGAAAGAAACGTTGCTACATTCTTCTAATATAGGATGCTGTCAAAAATTCTGAGTCCCATAAACTTATTGGCTTATGGTATCAATGAAATGATTACTTTACGGTAATACTTGTTACGAATTTGATTGTAATACCCTTTGGTAAAACAACTGATGTGGTGATTTTTACTATACCACGACTTTTTGCTATGACTACTCCGTTTTTTGTTACATAGGCCAATGATTGATTGGAGGCGGTATAGGAAACACTTGCTCCATTGACATATTTTAGAGTAGAAGGCAAAGTAACCTTTATTGTTCCTTGATTGCCTACTTTTATATCTTTTGAAGCAATGGAAACTTTGATCTGTTCTTTAAGGGACTTAACATAAGTTGGATCAATTTTATTCTTTGTTATCAGATAATTTCCACCCTCTGTTAAATTTAATTTAATCGTAGACTTACTGTTCACTGTCTGATTGGTACTTGGTATCTCCAGTAAATCCCCCGTTTTTTTATCTACTAGGTAGATGTACACCTTATCTTTATTTTTAAAGAGATTACTATATTTCTTTAAGTATAAGGTTAATTCCCCTTGTACAGATAACAAATCATTTTCTAAAGAAAGAATAACCGCGTTACTAATCTTTGCTTTTATCTTCTTTAATTGGCTCGAAATACTTTCTTTCTTGTATACACTCGTTGAAAGGTTTAATTTGAGTGGATTGTTTCCTTTTATTTCTTTTAAATCCTCTGCAGAATATACCCATATTGCTACCATTCCATTTGAAACGTTTCTTAACTCGACTTTAAAATTTAGACCAAGTTTTGCTAGCTCTTTTAGAACCTCTGGACTTATAGTCACTTGGGTCTTATCATCTACATTCTTAATAATAACTGAAACTCTATCTAGGCCTTTTATTTCTAGTGCTGACTCTAACAATTTGTTATCAATTAGAATCTTATTACTTGAACCCACTTTGCTGGTTACTGTAGCCGTCACTTTTCCCTCAGAATCCTTGCTAATTACAGGTGTTGGTGTCGGAGTGCTAGTCGGTGCTGGAGTCACTGTGTCTGTTGGTTCTACTGTCAATGTCGGTTCTACTGTCACTGTTGGCTCTACTGTCACTGTTGGCTCTACTGTCACTGTTGGCTCTACTGTTGGTGTCACAGATACAGTTGGTAGTGGTACACTTGGATCAACAGGTGTAATTTCAATACCATTTAGTCTTGCTGTGATGGCTGTGGAGGAAGTTGTGGTATTATCAAATAATGTTACACTTAATTTACCCATTCGTATGCCATTCATTACACTTAAGGTATCAGATTCTACTACGTCTACAGTGTAGATAGCCGTAGTTCCAAGGAACTGTCCACCAGCACTTGAGACCTGTGTATACACCGTCTTACCATTTTCTTCCGAAACAGCAGTATTGGTTGTACCCACCGATTCACCATTACCAAAGTATAACTTTGTAACATTGCTGGATAACTTATCTCCAGTGTATACATATACATAATATCTTCCAACTGGCATATCCGCTGTGAAGGTATAAGCGCCTCCACCTTGACTATATACATAATCTCTAAAATGTGCACCGCCAGTAGCTGTTTCATAGGCTGGCATTTCACGGTCGAAGCCAAAATGCTGTCCATTGTCTAAGGTACTCACATCATATACATTTGTTCCAAGTCCCTGTAATACTTCAGTTCCCATAGTGGTTTTACCACCATCCCCACTTAACTTAGCAGCAGTAGATACTGGCGAAGTCTTTGTGCCAAAGTCTAATAATATTTCTCTAGCAACTTTTCTTTCAATTAATCCTGCATAGGCAGATTCCAGGGCTTCTAAGATAGAAGCATACTGTTGCGCATAGCTTATTCCAGTAGTTAGAATGGCATCAGCTTCAACTAAAGCTGTTGATAAAGCCTTATAGCTTGATACGGTATATTCTGTTTCTCTTAAGTTGGCCCCATGAACCCTGGCTACTAACTCCTCTAATTCTGACATGTCAACAGGCGCTAAAGTCACTGGCACTACTTGATCAATTAGTAAAGCATTTAGTTTTCCTGAAACATTTATCTCTACTTTTGTTGCTGCATTTAATGTAAATGTCATATCACTTGCAGAAATGTCTCCTGCTACAGACGAAACTTTTCTATCTTTAACATACACTGTATCACTATTAGCGTCTGTTATTTGAATGATAGATTCATTGGCAGAAGTTAGATCTCCACAATATCCACGAATTACATAATCACCAACTGGTAGGTCAACATAGAAGGTAGGATTTGTAACATAATCATCAAATAGTGTGTTGCCTGTGCCACTGTTTCCAAAAGTATATGGCTCAGCTAAACCATATCCGCCTACAGCTGTATAAAGCGTGTCTTCTGTTACAGAATCATAACCTTTGGTTAGATATTTTGTTCCTGCATCTTTCATATCAAAGTCCACATATAAGCTATATGCATTTCCAACTGATGTAAGATCAATACCTGCTAACCAGTAATCAATTACTGTAATTGCATTTTTGATTATTTCTTTTATACCAGTCATATTATCTTTTATTGCAAGTAATTCTTCATAGGCAGTTTTTACATGAGCCAAACTAACTTCTGTATATAACCCTTGATTAGCTATTGCTTCCATTGCTCTCGTAATTTGTGTATCCCCTTCTGTAAAGTCTGCTAATGGCATGCCCTTAACCGCTTTTAGTGCATCTTTTACTGCTAACATTTTATTTACAAAACTTGCATCAAAGTTAAGAGGTGTTGACTGTGCTCCAAGGAATTTTATTTTTGCATCCAATTTAGCCATCTGCTCTTCTAACACTGCCCAGGCAGTATCTTGATATGTCTTTACTTCTTCTACATAGGTACTAATTACAAGAGAATTAAGCAGTGCTAATTTACCTGCATTGGTACCTTTGATTACAATCTGACCAGGTTCAGTTAAAGTAACTTTAACATTCTTTGCAATCTTATCAGGTGTTTCAGAAGCGTCTGCAATTCCCTCATAATGGGTTCCCCAATCCAATCCATTGATGGTATAAGTAGCACCTCTATATGCAGCTTGATTCCAATTTACATAACTATAGAGTGATACCATATAAGTTCCAGCTGGTAAATCCACTGCAAACTCCATAGCTGCTCCTCTAACACCATCTGAGCAAGCACTTGTTAAAGCGGTCTGATACTCAGTTGGATTTGCTGGTAATTTAGCATCTGAGTTAAAAGCATTAAAGGAAATGCTGGCCACATCACTTGTAAAGCCATATCCTTTACTTGCATCATATACGCCGTTGGTGATTACTGTAAATCCTGATGCATTTCCTCTTTTATTACCAAAATCAAAGTTCATAAAAGGTTTTGGCATCATATCTTCAATGGTTGCATCAAAATCAATGGTGATTGCCTCTTCTTCTGATCCCTGTGTCTCAGCTAGCAAAGTTGTTGTCTCTGCTGGTAAAACCTGCCCTTCAGCTAACATAGTCGTTGTTTCTGCTGCTAAAACCTGCCCTTCACCCAACATAGTCGTTGTTTCTGCTGCTAAAACCTGCCCTTCACCTAGCAAATCTGATGGTTCTACGTCTATAACTTGACTTGATACAAGTGATTCTGTAGTTAATGCCACTGCTTTACTTTGTACAAGTAACTCTGTTGTTTCTGTGGTTACTTCACTTGCAACCATTAGCTTTGTAGTTTTAGGTACTACTGCAGTAAAAAAGCTGTTTAACGAAAACCTAGAGGAATTGTCTTTACCAACTATAATATCTGGAACTACTTCATCTGCAATTCTTTTTGCTATTTCTTCTATACTAGTAATAGACTCTTCTGTCACTGTTCCTGATTCTGTTCCTAATTCTGTTCCTAATTCTATTTCAGTATCCGCTCCTGCTTCAGTTTCATTTCCTTCAGCAAATGATCCATTGACAATAATACTTGAACCACTCACCACAAGTCCTGACCCTTTCGTTACATTTACCAGACAATAGTCTGTATAAACGCTAAAGTCAGTGGAATTACTAGGTTTACCATTTGGCACACTAATGGTAATGATTGCACTTCCTTCTCCTATACCCACTACAGTTCCATTACGATCCACCTCTGCAATGGCACTGTTAGATGAATAAAAGGTAGGCTGATTTCCTTCTAGTCCATTTAGAGCTGGCAATAAAGTAAGAGTACCACCAACTGGGACACGGATTGATTTTTGATCCAAATTTACTGATTCATTCACTGGCTTAATCGCTGCCTTTAGAACATCAATCTGTGAATCAATAGCATAACCTTGCATTAAGTTTGCAAGTAATTTTGTAAACATATTTGCACCATTGGTTTGTAAATGTACTGCATCCGACATATACATTGCCAGGTTATTTACCTCTGTCTGACCCATAGCATTTAATAAGGCGTAGGTAGAACCCATCAGATCAAGCACGGCAATACCTTGTTCTTGTAATGAAAGCATAACCTGTCGGTAGGATTCAAACCGATGATCCCATACACCATCCGTAACTACATTTAAAGCAATAGGGGTAACAAGAACTAGCGTTCCTCCACGTTCTCTAATTGCGGCATTATAATTTTCAAGGTAGGTTTTAAATGCAATTTCAGATAAATATCTGTTTGGCCTTGCTAAATTAGAGTCATTATGGGTAAATTGTGCAAATACATAATCCCCCTCAGAAACATTTAGTAAAACCTCATTCAAACGTCCTTCTTGTAAGAAAGACTTTGAACTTCTAGCATCTCTTGCATAATTCTTTATTTCTACAGCATCGGTTTTATAATGAGCATAGCCGGTACTTGTTTCTGTTACCACCGACTCACTAGAAGCTCCGTTAAATATATTGTACAATACCTGCCCCCAACCCGTTCTATAGTTTCCTTGGGTATAGGTTTGCACCGTGGAATCCCCTAATAGGAAGATGGTAGGCACCTGATCTGATTCCACCTTTTCTATCCTATTAATACTTACAGCTTTCACATAGACTGTTTGAACTGCTGCTGTACCTTGTGAAGTCGCACTGGATTTTTGCTCAAATCTAAGTGTTAATTGTCCATCTGTTAATGCAATCGGGAATGTTACCGTTTTTGTCTGTCCACTCTCTAAGGAAGCCAAACCAATTTCAGTGGTTTCATGGTCTCCAAAGCTATAACACACAATATCTTCTGCCTTAACCATGACATCCATTGCATTCTTAGTTGGATTGATAAAAGTTACACTTACTTCATAATTACCATTTGGTAGATTAACGTCAAAGGAATTGGTATTTTCATAAGTAATTGCATCCTCATCTCTTCCCCCTTCATTTTCTGACCATACCTGACTATTAATCGCAATATAATCAGCCGTAGAAGACCCCATATAACTCGTTCCAGTTGTCTTTCTTAACTCTCTAGAATAGTAGGTTCCATCCACCCAGCCAAGAGCAGATACTGGATAAGTGTAATTATGAAAACCATAACCTAAACTATTGCTAAATGCAGTAGAAGTATTCACTTGCTTTCCATTTCCAAATAAATATGTGGTACCAACTACAGTAACTATCACTGTCTTTTCTATACCACTTGCTGTTTTTGCCAAAATAATGGTTGTACCTTCATTTTGACCAGTAATGACAGCACTTGTTCCATCAAAAGTTACACTTGCAATGGTAGTATCTGTGCTTGTAAACGTTACTTCTTCATTTGCCTCATTTGGTACTAACTGCACTTGTAATGTTACATTCATTCCAGCTGTAACTTTTACCTCATTTTCAATGATAATATCTGTTGCTGCTACTTTAGATGGAACTTTTTCTACTGCTTTGTTTAATACGAAAGTTCCATAATCATAGTCTGCCTGAGATGCAAACCCAATGTCTGTATCAAGAATCTCTATAGCATACTTTGCAGCAACCAATTCTTCAATGGTTAATGTGGTCTTTGAAACACCAGCAATTGCAGTTTTATATGCAGTTTTGGCTGCTTCGTAACCTGTTTTATCAACAGTTGTCTTAAAAGTTAGATAATTAATTCCAACATTATCAATATAAGTATTCCAAAGTACGGATAAATCATTGGTAATTCCGTTGTCTTGCTTTCCACGCATACACAAAAAGTTTAATAATGTTACTTGAGAAGCAGTTTTTGAAATCTCTATTCCCCTAACCACACTGGTTGGTGCATCTACATTATCCCTTGGTATAAGATAAAGATCTGCAGTATGATTGATATAATCAAAAACCACTCGCACGTTATACCACAGCTCATTGGATAGTCCAAGATCAGTTGCCTGAATATTGCCCTGGTGGAATCCATTTCCCGTTAAATAATCTGTAGAATCTGTAGGATATGCCCCAACCACATAACCGATATGTCCATTGTTGGAGGTTTTTAAGGAGAAGTATACACCATTTGCATCACTAAATTGAATTTCTGTACAATTTCTAACGTCAGGCTTTCCTGGATACCATTCAAATTCTACAGATAGTAGTTCAGAGGACACACCACTGATTACCTTTTTGATATTACGGGTTCCAGCTGCCTCAACATAAGCATTGGCCAGTCTATTCCCATCCTCTTGCATAATAACACTTAACAAGGTATTTCCAGAAGTACCCCAGATAGAGCCTACCGTTTCACTTTGGAAATTCTCCTTTATAACATTACTAGCAGAAGGAATTAAACCAGTCTCTGCAGCTGTTAAACCATTTAATGCTCCAGTAATCATCTCTGCGGTTGCATCTGTTGCTTGTAATACTTTAATAGCATTTGCCAAAGATTTCTTTAGGAAAATATAGGATTCTAAGGTATAGTGACTTGCATCATATATCTGTTCCTCATATTTTTCCACCATCTCCGTTAATAAATAACGATTGGTTGGGCTAAATGCTGTTACCGTAAGGGCACTTGATTTTGCACCCTCCCCGATTAAACCTACCACAGATACGGCATAATCATAATTGCCAGTTTCTGGTGCCTGTATTGTGGTGTATAGTTTAGGCGCTGTTAAGGAGGCAGATACGTAAGCTCTTGTCTGACCTACATTAACATAGGTGGATGGATCTGCGCCTTTTGTCTTGCGATATACATTAAAACGAGTGATCAACTGGTCTGGATCATAAATGGTTGATTCATCTATATTAAAAGCTATGGTAATACTATTTTTTGTCTGTGCCTTTACATGTAACCCAGACACAACCGCAGTAGGAATTCCTTTATTGACAGGCTTAGAAAGAACATAACCTGATATGGATAACCCTTCTAAGGTTGCTAACTTATTTGCAACAATTTGAGCAGCTAACACACCACCGACTCTAGAAAGGTGCGTTCCATCTACTGTTAAATCACTCTGCGCTGTGGTTGTTAAGGTGCTTTTATAAGCAGCATACTCTCCTAATAAGTCAATGTATGGCAGACCATACTCAGTTGCAAGTTTTTGCATCACATCTGTATAAGTAGCCCCTGAGCTAGTACCTGAACTTATAACAACATCTAAGCCAAAGGCTTTTGAGGAATCTATAAAATAACGTAAATATTTCTCGTAATCTGCTGCATCTGAATAACGTCGTCCTGCTGCACTATCGTTAATTCCCCCTTCAATGATTACAGTATCTCCTGGATTGGAGTTTAAGAAGAAATCATTGTAGTAGCCATCATAGATATAACTTTTTATAGAACTACCAGCCACTGCATAATTTTTTAAGCTTACTTCTTCCTCCATGAATCTTGCCATTGCAAAATCAGCACCCCAGCCGGTTCTCTCAGGAATTGGAGTCCAATCCCCACCGTCTTGTGGCGGATAGGAGGCAACTGTGGAATCTCCTATAAAACGTAGGGTTGGATTCTCTGATTCATTGATTGTTTGCGATAATCTTGTAACTTCAATGGAATTAATAAAGGTGGTTCCTGACTCTCCAGCATCATTTAAGCTAGTAGCAAGCGAAATGGTTAATTGGCCATCCGCCACTGCAGCCTTTACTGTACTTACCTTTCTCTCACCCTTTGGCGTTACAATATAACTTGTAGAAGATGGCTCTGCAAAAGAGGTAGCAAAGTACTCTGTACTCCATCTTGCAGAGTATAGATTACCTTCCACATAAGCTCCCACTACACTATCTTGGTTATCGGATCCTTGCACAATTTTCACCTGATAAATTCCCACAGGTACATCAAGTACAAAGGTCGGATAATCATAGGTGTTAGCCGTAATATCTTTATAATTATTACCAGATACATAATTAGTCCCTTCGGACAAGGTAATTTTGCTTGAATGACTCCAGCCATAGCCACTGGACTTGGTATAATTACTAGTTGCTAAAACTGTCACAGTCCCATCTACCTTTGATGTACCAAAAGTAAATCCTTTTTCCTCTCCTATTCCAAACTGATCTAATCCCTCATTGGTATATAGGGGTTTTACTATAACTGTACAAGTAGTGGTTAGCTTATTATCCGTAGTTGCTGTAATAACTACGCTTCCTTTTTTCACACCAGTTACAACACCTGTTTCACTTACAGTAGCTATTGTTTCATCGGAAGATGACCAGGTAATCTTACTTTTTGCTACAAGTGGACGTAGCGTAGCAACTAATGTCTTAGAATCCCCTTCTTTTATAACCAAAGAAGTGAAATCAAGTGAAACACTAGTAGGTGACACTGTCACCCCACCTGGTGCCTGGGATGCTTTTGCATTAGGAAGTGGAACGTACTTCCAATCCGTATCCGATGCAAAATAAAATCCTACATAGGAGGGTTGATTGTATGCAGTGTTTTGACCCGCTACATTGGCTCTATATTGGGAATCATGCATCAATGTATACATCTTGTGACTTGTTATTTCTGTATTAGAATAAATACGTAGTTTTGTACTGTCTGTGGTACGAGCAATTAATTCTTCTCTCCAGTCACCAAATACATCGGCAATTAAGGAAGCATTACCCTTGGTACCATTGTTTGATGAGGTACCTGCAGCAGATAGTACTGTGGTTTTACTGGTACCATTCGCCTTAACAATGTCCGTTGTATATACCTGCGTTGTCATATCTGCAGACCACTTGATGGTTTGGTTGGTTCCAATGGTATCAACAGACACTAAATTACCTTTTGCATCTGTTGTATTCGCACCCCAAGTTTCAATTCCTCTGATTCCAGGAAGTAAGTCACCTATCATGCAACGTCCTGTATCTGCGCCAGTATACACAGAAAAATTTCCTTTAATTGCAGTATTTAACTCTGCATCTCTTAAAGCAGTACCATATGGTGCCCATGCACCGCCTTCAAAGCAGGAGAAAATCTCAAGTCCTGGCCGATCAGGATCGATATCTGTAACATGAATGGAATCTCCATGTCCAAATTTTGACCATGTTCCAGATGGCAGATTATCGCCGCCACTACTATATAGGTCACCATTATCATCTACAATAGCACCACCGTAAACAATTTCTTGTTTTCCATCAGAGTCCACATCAGCAGCTAATACGTAATGGTCTCCTTGTCCGGTAAAAGTTGAAAAGGATAATCCGTTGGTTCCAACATTTGTATTATTGCCATCCATTCCATGTGGTCCGTCATTAAAAGGATTGGTCATCTCTGTCCATCCACTGTCAATGGTCCAATAAAGACTTAGCTTTCCTTCTTCTGTCAAAGAATAGGTTGCAATGGTTTGTCTAGTATAATAACCACGCCCAATCACCATATAAGGACTTTCTCCATCTAAATAAGCAACAGTAGATATAAATCGATCCCCACGGTTACCAGGTTCTATGTAATTCATGGCATAATCACCCCAAAGCATACCATCATCCGAACGTTCAAATTCATATTCTATGGTATCCATTTCCCCACCTGTTGCTCCATTAAATACAGATAAGTACTCTGATCCTGTAATGATAAAACCTTCATAATAATTCATATTATGTTTTTTCATTCTGTACTGATACCCCTGTAAAAAGTAATTTGCAAGGGCAGTCGCTTCTTCCCTTGTATATCCACCCTCATGGTTTATGGCAGCTGTTAAACCAGTCTTTGGATCATTAAATTTTACAGTCTCCATATAGGCATTGGCTGCACCAGTTCCCTGATAAACCACATCTCCACTGGTATTTCTAATTGGAACATTTACAAGTACATCTTCATCAGTATACCCAGCTTCTGCTTTGGTCATCTTTTTGGAGGTATATCTGCCACCTGACTCTGTTACAACAGTTACCATACCATCCTCAGGAGCAAAAAGATGAATCAGATTTTTATCCCATTTCTCTTTTGCATTATTCATACTTTCCGTATCATTTGCCCATACACCCCAATCCATAAACACCTGTATGAGATATTCTTTATACTCTGCTGCTGTAAATACATAGTCTACATCATTAGATTCACCATCTGGTGTCGTAATGTAGGTAGCAGTTGCAACATCATTTTGATCGTTATTGTGAAAGGTTAACACTCTTGTTCCTGGTGCTGTCTTTAATGAGATTTCTGCCTGTCCATCTTCATTTAAGTCATATACAATAAATTGAGTATAATGTGCACCAGCGCGAATATTCTTTCCTAAATCAATACGATATCTTAAAGTTCCATCAAGTTCATAACAGTCGATGTATTGAATTCCCGTATACCCAGTTTGAGATACATCTTTGGCAAGGGAAGGGTCCCACTTTACAAAGTATTCGTATTGTCCATCACCATCCACATCACCAACACTAACATCATTTGCTGAATAAGTAATGGCTGTAGTGGTATAGGTATCCGTGCGGCTACTATTTAACAATGTTATATCACTCGTTGTTATTCCATATACTTCCTCAATGGTGGTAGCTTTTGGCACCTGAAGTGGAATATCCAAATAACCAGCCCCTTGGGTTGCATTCATTAATATTGCGCTGGCACTTTGATTTTCTGCAACTTCTTCTCCCTCTACTACAGGAATGACGAAATAGTCAGAATCCTTTGCTCCTCCTGCTACCAAATAATTGGTACTTTCTGTCACAGTTGCAATTTTAGTTTCCCCTTCATAAACATTAAAGTCAGTTCCTACAAGACCTGTAGAACTGTAACCAGTCACTTCAGTTCCAAGTAATCTCCAGCTTAAGAATACTCCTTCTGTGGTTTCCACCTTAATCAATCCACGGTCAAGATTTTCTAAATAGGTTGTAAATTCATTTGCTGTTGGAGATTCCACACAATCTGTTTTAGAACCTTCTCCATTGGTTAGAACCGGTGCTACCTTAAAGTAATAATTTTTATGGGTGGATTTATTTACTGTAAATATAGTCGTATCTTTGTCAACAGTAATAACGCTAGTATCCTCCGTTTTCTTCCCGTTCTGGTCTAACTTCATATAAACTTGTGTATCCGTATCTTTGTCCGCAAAATATACATTATAACCCACTAAAGAATCAGATGAAAAGGCATCCCATTCTAGTGTAATAAAGCTTTCCCCAACTTCTGTTACATAAAGCCCTCCACTGTTGAAGCACCCTGCAAATTATCCAAACTTGTAGATAACTTATTCACTGCCTCCTCATAAGTCTCCTTATTTGCCATGCCACTTGTAACATCACGTAAAGCCGCTGAAATATCATTTTGATAAGATATTCCAGTGGCTTGTGATGCTTTCATGGGTGTCGTAAGGTTCGTTACCGTAAGCGCTACGATTATCACGATAGCTTGTATTCGTTTTTTTAACCGCTTTCGATGAAAATAAACTTCTTTTCTCATACATCTCCTCCTATTACAATCTTGATTAATTGGTAAATGTTTATATATTTACTAAGCTGTCGATTTAATTATTATATATTTTGTAAATATTTTCCATTCAATCAAGTTGTAAATCTATGTAAAAACAACCATTTATAGAGGGGTAGAAAATCTATTTATTTATCAATATTACTATTTCTTTTACTTTTTCTTTTACTTTTTTTTACTTCAATATTACTACTATCTTACTTTATTTCCTTAATAACAGTGTTATTTGGGGCTAATTGGTCCTGTATATTTTAATATTATTTTATTTCTTAAATTCATTTTCATGACTTTTAAAAAATTCATAATAGATACGTACATTTTCTAATTGAGTCCAGGATTGCAGTTTCGCTGGATTTTCATCTAAATTATATATTTTGGCATCTTTCATACCAAGTAAAAAGGGTGAATGGGTTGATATAAGAAATTGACAACCAAAGAATCTAACGGAATCTTCAATAAATTTCATTAATTCTAATTGCCTCTTTGGTGATAGACTATTTTCAGGTTCATCAAGGAGATAGAGTCCATTCTCTCCTATCTTTTCTGTGAAGTACTTAAAAGCACTCTCCCCATTGGAATATTCTCTGACATTATCCATCAATTCACTTCTAACATAACGAGATTGCGTCTTAGATCTGGATTTGTTTACTTTTACTAGTTGATCATAATCAGCCATGGATCTCATCTGAAACTTAGAATA
>JBKEAO010000125.1:0-37196 GCA_047972335.1 Anaerocolumna sp.
CCACCAATGACATCCAATAACCTTTTCAAAAGCTCTTGCTTACTATCGAATATTCCAGTGGAGAAGGTAATCACCTGCTGTCCTGCAAAGTTCTCAACAGACTTTTCCTTAAAACTAAACATGGGATTCATCTCAATATTGACATGAACACTAACTCCCATCTTCTCAAACTCTAGAATTGCTTCGTTAAGGCTATATTCACTACTGTATGGGAGATTAATGAATACTTCATCCACAACATTTAAACGTACTATCTCTAGTAAGTTGGTGCTGCTTCCAAGTACCAAAATACCATCTATATCCTCTCCCACCATGTCTTTATCGATGATAGCAATACTGCTAATTAGAATGGACCAGTCATGTTCTTGTCTTATCTTTTTAATGATCCCCTGTGCCCTATCAGAAGTAGTAATTAATAAAACTTTGTTACTGGATGTGCTTTTCTTATAATAGGCTAGCATGTACACCTTTAGGTAACTGCGTAAAACATATGTAACCAAATAATTAATGATTAAAAAGATTGCAACAAACACTCTAGAATATGCACTGCCTTGTTTGGTCACATACAAGAATATAACAAGCACTGCTAGTATTTTAAACTGATCCTTAAATACGCTATACCCTTCTTCTGCAAATCCCCTCTTAAAGATATTCTTACTCTTATTGCTTATCTCATGAATTCCAACGTATCCAAGTATAATTACAAACAACGTACTCAGATATAGACTTGATATTGCATCTAATTTTACACTACCATATCGTATGATCATCGCTAGTATAAACGAAACCAAAATGCCTAGAATATCAGTCAATAAAATTAATAAATCTCCCTCTTTATCCCTCTTACTTCCCATCACTTTTCATCCCCTGCGCTGATTTTTGATACAAAAAATAGGGATATCGTAGTATTAGCTTTTTAGCATTGCTACAAATATCCAACATATACTCATATCTATAAGTATATTATTTAATTCCCCTGGTTATATCACGCTCTAATTATTACTAAGTGTGTTTTAATATCTCCTGTCTGTTGTTGCCCTCATATAATTGATATTTCTTAGCTAACTTTATACAAACAAGTAAAGCAGCGATTAAAGCAATTATGAGTGCAGACAACAAAGGTATATTAAAACTTGCAGTCTGTAAATGATTCGGTTCTACAATCGTTAAAAATACCATACCATGTCCCATGTCATGTCCCCCTCTTGTATAGGTATATTTTCCTATTTGCATGTATTATAACAGACAATATAAGTAAAAACAAGTATTATTTTACATATTTATTAACAAAATATGTATGAATTCTATCTTAAAATACAGTAATTTATGTAAAATTCGTACAAAAAATAGCAGTTTTTGACATTTGTATCAAATTTTTGACACAAGTTACCAAAACACTGCTATGTTTTTATATGAGTCTATTATACTATTGACTAATTCTTATCTCCGTAGGTGCCATAATATTTTCCGTAGTACTTGCCATAGTATTTCCCATAATATCCCTTTTCACTTAAGTTCACTTTGTTTAGAACTGCTCCTAATATTTTACATCCAGTTTTATCAAGTTGTGTTTTCACTCGTTGCGCAAACTTATAACTGATTGCATTGGCTTCTATCACCATCATCATGCCATCACACAACTTGGCAATGATTGCACTATCAATAACACTTCCAAGTGGTGGTGTATCAATGATAATATAATCATAGACACCTTTTAGAGCATCTATTAAGCCTGTAAATTTATTTCCACTTAGTAATTCCGAAGGGTTTGGTGGCACGGGTCCTGAGAATATTAGATTTAGATTCTCTGTATTGCCATCGTATATTACTTCTTCTAATTTGTTGATCCCTGATAAATAATGGGTCAATCCTTTGATTGGTTTATTGATCTTATATCTGCCAATTAGTACAGATTTTCTAAGATCAGCATCTATAAATACTACTTTCTTCCCTGCCTCTGCCATAGATACTGCCAGGTTTAAAGATACACTGCTCTTTCCTTCATTAGGCGTACAACTTGTAACACCGATTACTTTTATATCGCTACCACAAAATTGTATATTGCTTCTTAAGGTTTTATATGCTTCACTTCCGTGGTAATCCAGATTAATTAACTTAGTAATTGCAACACTTTCCATGTCTATCTCCATTCTAAAAACTCTATAAGTAGTTTTAATTTTCTTTTGAATATACAAGATTACGTTTTACATATCGATTCTAAGGTAGCAGAGATTTTGCCTTGGCTTTCTTTTTCTTTCCATGTTTTTTACCGCTCTTTAGTCCCTCTTGTAATGGTATGGAACTTAAGGTACTGATACCTAAGTAACGTTCTATATCCTCTGGTGATTTAATGGTGTCATTTAACAGATGTAATACAATAACGATTCCAGATGCCAGGATAATTCCAGCTATTCCACCAATAAGTGTATTCTTCATAACATTTGGCGCAGAAGGTCCTTCTGGTGTGTTGGCTGGTTCCACTACATTCACCTGTTCAATATTCATTACTTCTCTAATATGTATTGCTGCTGCATCTCTGATTGCATCTGCAATTGACTTAGCTAGTTCTGGATCATAATAAGTGATTGTAATACCTAAGATTCTAGTATCTTGTGGATTAGAGACTGAGATCATGTCTACTAATTCTTTATATTTTAAGTTTAGATTCATCTCTGTTATAACCTGTTCAACTACTGGTCTACTTGTAACTAAAGTCATGTAGTCTTTGGTTAACTGGGTGCTACTTTGTAGATCTGAATAGGTAGCACTTCCTGAACTATCCTGTTTATTCAGGATATAAATCTTTGTTGTAGATTCATATTCTGGTTGTAATACCAACTTACTTACACCATAGGTTATACCTGCTACCACAACTCCTGCTGCAATGATAATCCATATACGCACTAGTAGCACTGCAAATAATTCTCTTAAATCAATTTCAATTTCGTCCTTATTCATTTGTTCCATTTATACTCTCCTTGGTTACTTTTAGCTTATGAACTACAGATACTGATTATTTAATATCTTGGTCTGATTATAACCAAATAGTTCATTGGCATATTCTCTACTGTATTTTTTGGATACCAATTCATAGCACTTTTTCATGCGTGGAGCTCTGGTTCGATCACTATGGGCATCTGTTGCAATAATATGTACATATTCATTTTTCAATAATTTTTTTGTTATGCTTTGATATGTTTTTCCTGTCTCTCCAGTTACACTCATGGCATTGACCTGTATACACACGCCCATATCCATAAGCTCCTTCACTCTACTCATGTCCTTTACCACATTGTTATAACGCTCAACATGAGCCAAGATAGGAATATACCCTTCTAGTATAAAGTCTGAGAGACCACTCTTTAGGTACCTATATTCTGCAAGAGGCGAAAATTCTACCAATATATAGTTCGTCCCTCCCATAGTTGGTATAATGCCTTCTTTTATTAACCTAATGTTCTCATGGCTATAATAGATCTCACAACCAAGTACAAGATTCAGATCTGGCAATATGTCCTTCATAGCTTCATTTACTTCCTCTAATTTGCTTCTTAATACTTCAGCTGGTTCATGAAACCGATCTGGGTAATAATGGGAAGTGGCTACCATGGTTCTTATGCCTTCCTCATATGCTAGTTTTAGCATCAGGATAGTCTGCTCCATACTTCTTGCCCCATCATCAATGCCAGGAAGTATATGACTATGCATGTCTATAAACCCCATTTTAACACCTCCTAGATTTTTTTAGTTTAGATCTCATTGATTCATGACTTAACTTTCTTTGTAAATATCTAGTAGACTATTATAAAAAACAAGGAAAGTTCTGTCAATGTATTTTAATATTTTTCACATATTTTGTTATAATTTACTACATATTCTCAACTTAATGGTAAAAAGTATATTTATAATTATCTTATCATAAGGGCTTATTTCAACCATTTATTCATATATCTTGTCATGTAACTCTGCTATATTCTCCTCAAAATCAATACCAATTACATCCATTCCCCTAATGCGAAGAAAGTTATAAGTGCCTTCTGCAGGTACGCTAAATTGCTCTAAATTGTATTTGCTATAAGCTGGAACCTTTAGAATAAGTGAAAACAATTCACCTTCTGTTAAGTTAGTGGTTACTTCTGGTAATACAACATTTAGTATTTTATTGAGTTCAATGATATTGCTGCCCTTCACCTTATGAAATACCTTCTCTAGGACCTCTCTTTGCTTTGTGGTTCTTGCAAAGTCCGTACCAACGTATCGATTTCTTACGTATGCTAGTGTTTGTATACCATTTATATCTAGGTTGCCTGCTTCCTTAATTGTATCCAACTCACTATCTCTTCCAAGTAATTGATTTAACCCCTGAATGTAACTATTCATTATTGGAACATCCTTATCTGTTACAGTTACATTTACACCTCCTATAATATCAACAACTTTCATAAAGGCATAAAAATCAATGGAAACATATCGGTCTATTTCAATCTTAAAATTATTTTTTATGGTCTCCATTAATAAGTCCGCACCACCATAAGCAAAGGCTGCATTGATTCTATTGTTAGAAACGCCAGGAATCTGCAGATATATATCTCTTAACAAGGAGGTTGCTATTATTTTCTTAGTCTTTTCATTGACAGATACAAGGATCATAGCATCTGATCTTCCACCTTTTCCAGCGGTTCTTGTATCGCTCCCAATTAATAAAATATTCAGTACATCTTTGTCACTTTTTATTGCAAGGCTGTTCTCTTCCATGTTGTTGCGAATCTGTTCTTCTAAGCTATCAATTTCTTCCGTTGAAGCATTCACGTCACTCGCATCTGCACTTGCATCTACTTCATCCAGTTCTTCAATGTCAATATTCTCTATATCTACAGTAGATTGCGCATTGTTCACCAGGTTCATCTTTCCAATGTAATTCTTAAATCCAATAAATGCTGTCAGTCCTAGTACTGCAACGCATGCAGCAAAAGATATTAGTACAATTTTTAAAACTTTACGTTTTCCCTTATCTTTACTCATCTTATACGCCTCTCCTTCTATGGTAAACTAGCAATCTATAAATATAACCACAATTAATAGGTCTAATTTACCATAATGTTGATTATAAACGATAATTTTTAGTTTAACAAGAAAATATACAGATTATGGTTTTATAATTTTTCCAAACATTAGTAAACGCATGAAGGAGATATGGCAATATTCTGTTTCCTTGCCATACCCCCTCCTTTATATCCATTCTTATACACTTATTTTAACTCTTCACAGATTCAGTAGCATATATAAGCTATCCTTTTCTAAATATACTGATTCTGCAATAGTTTCATTGCATTTCCTGAAAATATATTTCTTAAGAAATTATATTCATAGCGTTTATGTACCTGTCTGATTCCCCTATGTATTTTTTCACTCTTACCCATCACAGAATGAGTGTCTGTCCCAAGCATATGAATTAATCCATAGTCTAAGAGCTTGGTGGTAAAGTCTTTTTTAAATATGCCACGACCTGTGTCTAGGTTTGTTATGGTCATCTGCATATAGGCACCTAGCTTAATAAGTTTATCTATCTTTTCATACTCTCCTTGTAGGCATTCATATGTCTCAACTTGTGACAGTACAGGTAGATATCCGTATACGAGAAGTCTGTGAATTCCTGTTTTTATCTCCTCGTAGCTCTCTGTTTCTGAAAATCTTACCAACACATATCTTGTTCCTGCTAGAGTTAGAGCCTTCTGCTTTCTAAGGTCTTGTATAATGTCTTCGCTATAATATAGCTCATTGCCAAGCTCAATGATTAATTCTTTATTAATACGCTTTGCCTGTTGTCTTACCAATTCCAGCTTTTGATATAATTCACTAGGTTCTGGATTTCTACATCCTACAGCGTAGTGTGGTGTTGCAATGATTCTTGTTATATTTGCATTATTGGCCATGTCAAGCATTGCTATGGTTTGGGTGATATCCACAGCTCCATTGTCCGTATCCGGAAGAATGTGACTATGAATATCGATCCACTTGAATTTATTATTCTCCATTATCTAGACCCCCGTCCAAATATGACCACCCATATGGTTTTAAGTAGGATCTTAATATCGCTCATTAATGACCAGTTATCAATATATGCTAAATCCAATTTAACAACCTCCTCAAAGTCAGTGATATCACTTCTTCCACTTACCTGCCACAAACCTGTTAGTCCAGATTTGAGTGCCAGTCTCCTCTTATGGCGGCCTTCATATTGTAAAAATTCTTCTTCTGTTGGTGGTCTTGCCCCAACTAGGCTCATATCTCCTCGTAATATATTAAGAAACTGAGGAAATTCATCTAAACTGGTTCTTCTAAGAAAGGCACCTACCTTTGTAATTCTTGGGTCATTGGCTATTTTAAACATGCATCCATTCATTTCATTATAAGCCATCAACTCTTGTTTTCTGGCTTCTGCATCCATATACATTGAGCGAAATTTATAGATTTTAAATCTTCTACCGTTCTTACCCATTCTTACCTGAGAGAAAAATACCGGCCCAGGTGACTCGGTCATTATAATTGGTGTAAGGATTAGCGTAAGTACTAAAGTGATAAAACACCCTACAATTCCACCTGCAATGTCAAGTAATCTTTTAGCGATTAATTGCTTTTCATTAAATAATTTGGAGCTAAAGGTTAATACAGAATATCCAGTTAATTCTGATACCTTCTTTTCATGGAGCTTTAGTCCAAAGGTATTGATACTTAAGTTTACTGTAATACCCATATTTTCAAATTGGTGTATAGCATATTCTAAATGAAAGTAATCTGTCACACCATCAGGCACATGAATAAACACTTCATCTATTGCCTGTGTTCTGGCAGTTTCATAGATATCCTCTGCTCCTGCTAATATTCTAACGCCACGGATACTATTTCCTGTCATGGCCTTATCTATAATGGTTATATATGTAATCTCATATTCCCATTCATTTTCATATCTAAATTTGTTAAGAACCTCTTCGACTTGAAGTGAGGTGGTGACAATCATAAGCTTTTTACTAGCAGAACTATTCCTATAAAAATCTAGAAATAGTATCTTGTATAATAGACGAGCACCATAGTTTAAGGGTATCTGAATAATAAAAAAATACAGATAAAATAGTCTGGAATAATTGGTTCCCTGTTGTAACAAAAAGAGTATAGTTGTTAGCAGAACTGCCAATATAGCATTCATTTTTACAACCGTAAGAAATTCTTCTATAAACCCACGTTTAAACAATTTACTATAGGTGTCATATCGGTAAAAGATCACTATATATAACAGGAAAATCACTAAGGAACTAAGGCTATAAATAGTACTGTACCAAGTTACTGTTACCCTTCCAAATCGTATAAAGGCTGCTAAAACAAATGAAATTACCAAACATATTTCATCTGCTATTAATAAAATATTATTAGGCGAACCCTTCTTTATTATATCCATCGTACATCCCATCCTTTAAAAAGAGTTGTTTTTTCTTAGTTATGTAAATACAAATAACAATAAGACTGATTGTAGCTGCCAAGGTACCGATTAAAACATCAACTCTCATTCCTTGGTATTCCTTTACAATATCATTTTTGTATATACTTTCACCAGATAAACCACTTAAGGTCACGATGTTTCCATTTAAATCATATGTAATGTCAATTCCATATTCCTTACAAATATCTGATAGCATTTTTGTAGCTGGTATCCTTGCTTCCAATGACATGTCTTGAAAGCTTTTACTTTGCTCCATTGTCATAATTTCTTCTAAATCTATTAACTTGTTATCTAGAAGAACTTTAAATTCTTGGTTTTGTTCCTTATCGTACCGTGACATATGGGTTTGTACACCAAGGCGTATGGACTCTCCATCTTTTTGTGATATGTTACTGATATTGGATTCAATTATACTTAATATCATAGGTTTGGTTTGTGTTATAGCCTCTTCTTTTGTTACTGCTTTTGCAAATACTTCAAGCGTTTTTCCGCTAATAGATTTATTCTCTCCTATGCTACCAGCCAATATAGCACTTGCTATGGTAATACAAATAATACATAGAGGAATTCCAAGCTTTAATTTAGAATTCATAATTTCCCTCCCTTGTAGAGATTGTAAGTGTACAGTATATGAAGTTGTACTGATATTTTTCAATTATAAAGGAATGGCATCATTTTACAATATAATTATTCGTATTCTTCAATAATTTCATCGCAATTTTTGATAAATTCTTTTGTAAGATATTTTATTTTGACAGCATTATAGATAGGGGTTTATATTTCACTATTTATCTTCACGGCGTTTAGAGAACAAAAAAACACCTCCTAAGTAGATTGGATTATTTACCTTGTCTACTTAGGAGGTATCATATCAATATGGGTGTTATAAATATTACTTTATTTATCATTACAAGATCATAGTAAGCTGAATTCTCTTCTTTCCTAGGTCCACACTCATGACTTTCACTTCTACAACATCCCCAACACTTACTACTTCAAGGGGATGTTTGATGAATTTCTTATTGGTGATTTGTGAGATGTGTACCAAGCCGTCTTGGTGTACGCCGATATCTACAAAGGCACCAAAATCTATTACGTTGCGAACTGTCCCTTTTAAGATCATTCCTTCTGCTAAGTCCTTCATCTCTAAGACATCTGTACGAAGGATAGGCTTTGGCATCTCATCTCTTGGGTCTCTGCCTGGTTTCTCTAATTCTTTTATTATGTCTTCTAAAGTTATTTCACCAATGGAGAGTTCTTTGGCTAAGTCCCTCTTATCTTTTACCATCTTAGCTAGGCCAGTTAATTTACCGCTTTTGATATCTTCTGCTGATAAGGATAATTTCTTTAATAACTGGCCTGCTGCCTCATAGGATTCTGGGTGAACACTGGTTGCATCTAGTGGATTCTTACCCTCTGCTATTCTCATAAAGCCGGCACATTGTTCAAATGCTTTTGGTCCAAGCTTTGGTACTTTAAGCAGCTGATTACGATTGGTAAATCTGCCATTTTCTTCTCTATAGGTTACAATATTACGGGCAATTACCTTTGTAATACCTGATATATATTCAAGTAAGGAAGCAGAAGCTGTATTTAAGTCAACACCGACTTTATTTACACTGCCTTCTACTACGCCTGTTAATGCCTCTGATAACTTCTTCTGGTTCATATCATGCTGATATTGTCCAACACCAATGGATTTTGGATCTATTTTAACTAGTTCAGCAAGGGGATCTTGTAATCTTCTTGCAATGGATACCGCACTTCTTTGTCCTACATCAAAGGCTGGAAATTCTTCCGTTGCTAGCTTACTAGCAGAATATACGGAGGCACCTGCTTCATTTACAATAATATATTGTACTCTTAAGCCTGTTTCCTTTAACATGTCTGCAATGATTAATTCAGATTCTCTTGAAGCGGTACCATTACCAACAGATATAAGGGTAATTCCGTATTTCTTAATTAGGTTTAGTACTACTTTCTTCGCTTCTTCTACTTTATTCTGAGGTGCAGTTGGATATATAACAATAGTATCTAGTACTTTTCCTGTTCCATCTACTACAGCAAGTTTACATCCGGTACGAAATGCAGGGTCCCAGCCCAATACAACTTGTCCTGTAATTGGAGGTTGCATCAGAAGTTGTTCTAAGTTCTTGCCAAATACCTTAATGGCTCCATCCTCAGCCTTTTCTGTTAGTTCACTTCTGATTTCACGTTCTATTGCGGGTGCAATTAACCTCTTGTAGCTATCTTCTATGGTACTTGTAAGTATATCACCTGTATTGGGATTATCTCTTACGATTACTTTTGTTTTCAGATAGGTTAAGATTCTATCTTCTGGTGCTATTATTTTAAGGGTTAGAATCTTTTCATTCTCTCCTCTATTGAGTGCAAGTACACGGTGTCCAGCAAGTTTTAATAGCTTCTCTTCAAAGTTGTAATACATCTCATAGACACTTTGTGCCTTCTCATCCTTTGCTGTACTTACCATTACCCCTTCTTCAAAGGTAATTTTTCTGATATATATTCTATAATCGGCTTCATCTGATATATTTTCAGCAATAATATCCATAGCCCCAGCGATGGCTTCTGCTACGGTATTGACTTCTTTTTCAGTATTGATATATTGGGCTGCTTCTTCTTCTATGGTATTGGTTGTCATTTGTAGTGAGATAATATTAGCCAGACCTTCTAGTCCCTTTTCTTTGGCAATGGTTGCCCTTGTTCTTCTCTTAGGCCTATATGGTCTGTATAGATCTTCTACTACCACCAAAGTAGCTGCATCCATAATCTGTTTTCGCAATTCTTCTGTTAGTTTGCCTTGTTCTTCTATACTTGCTAGAACGCTTGCTTTCTTATCTTCTAGATTTCTAAGATATAATAGCCTCTCATGAAGATTTCTTAATACTTCGTCATTCAAAGAGCCTGTCACTTCTTTACGATATCTAGCGATAAAGGGTATGGTATTGCCTTCATCTATTAATTTAACTGTTGCTTCTACTTGTCCCAATCGTATATCTAGTTCCTGACTTAATTGCTTTAAAATGTCCATATTTACACCCAAGCTTACCACAGACTTACCTATGAAAAAAGATAACTATGGCACCTTTCAAAAATAATTTTCCTTTACTCTGTCATGCCTATTAATCATAACACCGATAACTATAATTAGCAAGGTATCATTTGACCTAAAACACCACAGAACATCTTGACTAGACTAGCTTTTTCTGGTTGATAATTGTTCATTGTTTTATTCGTTTATGACTTATCTTTCTGGTTTTATATCATTCTACAGCTTCATTTTTACCAGTTATTCATCCAGGGAACTATTGGAAATTTTATTAGGTTGACATTTACAATTCATTACATTATAATCTCATGGAGCAGTTCAAAGGTCCTATACGAAAGAAGGGGGAGATATGAGTAATTTTTCGAATCTTTTAAGGGAATATATTTATCGTAATAATATTAAAATTCAAAGTCTTGCAAAGACTAGTGGGGTAGACCGCACGTTGATTCAAAAGATGTTAACAGGAGATAGAATTCCAGCTGATAAGGAGGTTCTTGAGAAGTTAATAGAGTCACTTATGCTTTCTCCAAGGCAAGGTCGGCAACTGAGAGAGTCCTACCACATTGCTCGTATCGGTGAAGATACTTACAAGAGGCATCTTTTAGTAGGTGATATGTTAGAAGGCTTTTGTTATTCGCCCAATAAAAGTGATATTATTTCTAACTCGACATATGAACATTCTTTTAAGAACGAAGGGGAAAATGGTATTTTTTATGGTTCTAATACCATTAATCAGTTACTGAAAGCCGTAATAGAAGCCGAAGCTTCAAAAAAAGGTATTATTAAAATGATAGTGCAGCCCACTTACCAGCTTTTCATCAGTTTATTAGCGATGATAGGAAGTGAATACTCCCTACATGTGGATCATATTTTTTGTTTGCAGGAATTTGGTGATCAAGCGGATCCAAATACATACAATATTGACTGTATTAAAAATATAGTTCCACTACTGACTACAGACTGTGTGTATACACCTCATATTTATTATGAGAATATTTCTTGTCATATTAATAATGCTTCTTTTTTCCCATATGTTGTAATCACTGGGTCCCATGTGGTAACTTTATCTAAGGATTGTCAAACTGCTATACTATATCAAACGTCTTCTTTTCTTAAGTTATACACATCACTTTTTGATGAATTAAAGACAAATACCATATCTTTAATCGCTTCAATTAAACCAACTTTAGGAACTTATGAATACTATTACTACAGAAGGGAAGATTCAGATAAAGATTTCGTGAGTCAGGGCTTACAGTACAGTTTACACGCCCAGCCTTGTCTGCCTCTTTTTGCACCAAAAGATATGGTGGAAAAGTACATTAATGATGTTCCGCAGAAACAACAATTGATTCATTTACATGAAAAGAAGATTTGTAAACTACTTAAAGACGTAGGTACAGAAGATATCTTTACCACTTACTTTACCCAAGAAGGTATCGGTTACTTTTGGAAGCATGGTAGATTTCTTGAGTTACCAGATTATTTATACAAACCTTTAGAGAAGAAGGATCGTTTGCGCCTGCTTACTCTTTATTACAAAAAGTGTTTAGAAAATAAGGTGCACTGTCACCTTGTGAACAAAGAAATATTTAGGTTTCCACAGAATCTGATTATCTCTGCAACTAAGGATGGATATATCTCTATTTTATATACACCTTACCAAAAAGACACCATTTATTACACCATCAAGGAGACAAGCCTTGCCTCCTCCCTCTACAGTTACTTAAACTTCTTAAAGTTAAGTTGTGCTGTCCATTCCATGAAGACAACGCTAAAGCTGTTGAAGGAACAGATTGATATCTATACCAAGGAACTAAATGAGCCGGAAGTGGTGTAATAGCCACTAAAAAGTCCCTATTTCGTGTGCTGATGAATTAAGAGATATCTATATTTATTTGGCGGCCTTACCTTCCTGCGGTATGTTCTTTGTAGAGCCTCATAGAACCTTCATCACAATACTTAATACTTCTACTGAGTCTCTAGCCGAACATATACAACCTAGTCAGACGGTCTCGCCAAGCTAAATATAGATACCTCTTAATTCTTTTATACTTTATCTAGGACTTTTTTGTGAATTACATAATTTGAGGCTGAACTGTTACCAAAAGTTACCAAACTTGTATATTTATACTAACAACAAACCACAAAAATGAATGTGATTAATGTCACGGTATAAGATGGATTTTTTATAGTTATACAAATAATTAAGGTGTGATTATCAAGCAAAGAACATGTATTAAGGTACATGTATCTACTGGTAATCACACCTGTTTTTATTCTGTCTATTTTTTCAGTCTATTTTTTCAGTCTGTTTTTATTCCGTCTGTTTTATTCAGTCTAATTTATTCAGTCTGTTTTATTCAGTCTATTTCATTTCATCTATTTCATTCCATCTATTTCATTTCATCTGATTTTATTTCAACCCAAACAATTTATTTGATAATGGTTTATGTTAGTTTCTAATGGCTTTGGCTTTGATATATTATACCGTCAGTGTATTTGCACACGATTGGTATAATCATTCCACCTACCATATTACCAAGGGCAATGATATTTATGTATAAGAAAGCTTTCATGCTCCAAGCATCTGCCATGGTAAAGTAAAACATATCTGCAATACTATGTTCATATCCTGATAGTAAAAAGACCATAATTGGTATGAAAAGTGCAATATATTTTCCAACAGGATCCTTAATGTTCATGTATCCAAGTACGGCTACACAGATTAGTATTCCACATAAAACCGCCATAATAAATACGCTAAAAACTGTATCAGATAATTTTCCTGCGACTACTTCCTGGGTATGTTCTATAATATGAGAAACTTTTGTGTGACGAAGTATAATTCCCATTCCCACTGTTCCTACTGCATTACCAACATATACGTTGAATACTGTCAGTAAATATTTCGGTTTTTCATTGGAGATAAAGCACACTTTACCGGTATATAAGTTAAATCCAAAGACATATA
This sequence comes from Anaerocolumna sp., assembly GCA_047972335.1. Lineage (GTDB taxonomy): Bacteria > Bacillota > Clostridia > Lachnospirales > Lachnospiraceae > Anaerocolumna. Next base: position 13,540 of record JBKEAO010000125.1, read on the forward strand.
TGCTAAATAATCCTAAGGTAAATAAAAAAGCACCTACAATATGATTATCCAGAGCCAAGTAAACAACTCCACCAAGACTGATACAAACTCCTGCTAATATTGATTTTATAAATGTTTTCATTGATTCTCATTCCTCTTTTTCTTATTTTGATTTGAAAAGTAAGCCTTTCACATTATATCACAATTCCCTGATTATACAATGGAATTACCCTTTATTCGTGAATTTTCTCACAATCAGATACTTTTTACCAATCCTCTTGCCTGATTTTTGTAATATATTTTTAGGTTCCATATTATGAATATATTGGTGATGCATAAAGGAAACCTGTAATTTGATTACTTTCCCTTATTTGGGTAGTCCATATCAAATGACAGGTTTCACTATATACACATTAGTTTGATAACATAAATTTTTCATGGACTGCTTTGATAGCCCTTTGGGTAAATATTTCATCCATTACAACAGTAATTTTAATTTCTGACGTAGAGATCATTTTGATTGGAATATTTTCTTCATAGAAAGTTTCAAATAATTGTGGTGCTATGGCTGGGTCAGACATGACTCCAATGCCAACAATGGAGAGTTTTGAGACTTTATCCTCCACGATTAGCTCTTCATACTGTAATGTTTCTTCTAGCATTTTAATGACTTCTAATACTTCTAATACATTATCTCTTGCTACTAAGAATTTAAGATCTGCGTTATTTTCTGAAAAAAGTATAACGTCAGCACAGATATTTCTCTTGGCCAAATGTTTAAATACAATAAGCAAAGAATCCATTCCCTTAAGCTTTGCCTTTATAGCTATATAGGCCGCTGTATCAGTGGTTACGCCCTTTATTACTTTTTTTTCAATATCCGTCTTATCTTTTATTACTGTGCCATATCCATTATTTAAACTTGAACGAACAACAAGAGGTACGTTATATTTCTTAGCCACCTCAACTGACCTATTGTGTAACACACCTGCACCTAGAGATGCAAGTTCAAGCATTTCATCATATTTTATTTCTTCTAATTTTCTTGCTGTAATAATTACACTAGGGTCAGCCGTATACACCCCATCTACATCTGTATATATTTCACAAGCATCAGCTGATAAAGCTGCTGCTAGAGCAACTGCAGTTGTATCAGAGCCACCTCTTCCAAGAGTTGTATAATCACCATGATCATTGATTCCTTGAAATCCTGTGACTATTACAATTTTCTTTTTATCCAACTGGTATCGTATCGAATGAATATCAATATCTTTTATACTCGCATTGCCGTGATGATTTGTGGTTCGAATTCCTGCTTGAAAAGCATGAAAGGAAATAGCTGGCACACCTAGTCCACTTAGTGCCATAGCTAGCAATGCTACTGATATTTGTTCTCCTGTGGTCAAGAGCATATCAAGTTCTCTTTTTGGTGCTTTGGGGTTCATATCTTTTGCTTGTGCTAAAAGCTCATCTGTTTTATTACCCATAGCAGATAAAACCACCACTAGCTGATTGCCTTTTTCATATTCTTTTACGCATAAATCAGCTACATGTTTGATTTTTTCTTTGTCAGCTACGGATGTTCCGCCGAACTTTTTAACAATAAGCATACGGGGGACCTCCTAATAAGTCATAATATATTAAGAGATTTGAAATAATTTTAATATCATTTCATAACCATTCTTAATATAATTGCCGGATTTTTCAGCTTTGGCTTCGGTGTACTCCCATTCTTGATTTTGTTCATTTGTGCTATCATAGAGCATATAGGGTACCGGATTACTAGTGTGAGTCCTTAAGTGTATTGGGGTAGGATGATCTGGCATTACCAACATTCTATATTCTATGCACAATGCTTCCATTTGCTCTTTCACCACTTTAATAACTCTTTCATCTAAATACTCTATTGCTTTTATTTTATTCAACATACTGCCTTGGTGTCCCATCTCATCAGGCGCTTCTACATGAATATATACGAAATCTTGGTTATTTTCAGTTAATTCACGAACGGCTGCCATGGCTTTTCCTTCATAATTGGTGTGAAGTGTACCATCTGCGCCTTCTACTTCTACTACTTTCATTTTGGCACCAACTGCAATTCCTTTTAAAAGGTCCACTGCTGAAATCATTGTACCTGTTTTGCCAAATTTCTCTTCAAAACTATCCAAGGAAGGCTTTGTTCCTGCTCCCCAAAACCAGATAGAATTGGCTTTATTCAGGCCTTTTTCACTACGGGCAATGTTAATAGGATGGTTATTTAATATCTCATAGCTCTTTTCCATCATCATTTTTAACATAGTCTCTTCTGGTAGATAGTTTTTGATTTCTTTACCTAGAATATCATGTGGCGGTGTTAATGAGACTACACTTCCTCTATCCCATATGGTAAGGTGACGGTAGCTGGTACCCACATAAAATGTATATGTACCATTCTCTAGCTCATCCTTTACTGCCTGTAATAATACCGCAGCCTCTGCGGTTGATATTTCACTGGCACTATGATCAATGATTGTCCTGTTCTCATAAGGGCCATCTCCTTCAGAAACTGTAACTACATTGCATCGAATGGCAATGTCTGAATCCTTCATATCTACACCAATGCTTAGGGCCTCTAGTGGTGAACGGCCACTATAATAAATCTTAGGGTCATAGCCTAGCACGGATAAATTAGCTGTATCACTACCAGGACTCATGCCCTCTGGTACAGTTTTACATAGTCCTATTTCTGATTTTTTAGCAAGATAATCAAGGGTCTTCGTATTGGCAGCTCCAAGAGGTGTTTTTCCTCCTAGTTCCTCAATAGGTTCATCTGCCATGCCATCCCCGAGCACAATTATATATTTCATGATAACTCCATTCTGCGAACTTTACGCCAAGACTGCATCCTAATATTTACATTAGTCAAATTACTTCTATACACTATTATTCATTTCAATTGGAACAATTCTGTTTCTATTAATACATAACTCTAATTCTATTAATTACATTGCCCACTTTTGCGGACTTTTCTTCAAAAGTAGCTTCACTCATTGGTACAGTAACAAATGCATATTCATTGGTTACATCAGGATTTTTAACCACTTCTACTTGGCCAAATTCTAAGGCAATGTTTTCTTGCATCTTATCACTCGTGTCACTTACACGAACAAAGAACTTATGTTTTATATCATCTTTACTCATTAATTTTAATTTTTTACTACTCCATAAAGTCATGATGTTTGTTCCAATATGTTTAGCTGCATCTACAACGTCAGCAACTACGGCACTGGCTGTAGGTAATTTTCCTGCTCCACTTCCATAAAACATAACATCTCCGATTACATTTCCTCTGACAAATATTCCGTTAAACACATCATTTACACTATAAAGAGGATGTGTGGGCTTAATTAACATAGGCGCAACCATTGCATGAACGCCTTCATCTTCTTTCTTACTAGTTCCAAGTAGTTTTATACTTGCACCTAAAATCTTAGCATAGCTAATATCAATATCTGTAATCTTACTAATGCCTTCTGTGTAGATATCTTCAAAATCCACCTGCATACCAAAAGCAAGAGAGGAAAGGATGGCAATCTTACGGCAAGCATCATATCCCTCTACGTCAGCCTCAGGATTTCTCTCCGCATACCCTCTATCTTGGGCTTCTTTTAGTGCAGTTTGAAAATCTGAATTTTCATTGCTCATCTTTGTAAGTATATAATTAGTTGTACCATTTAATATACCTGTAATCTCTTCTATTTCATCTGCAGTAAGGGATTGATTTAATGGTCTGATAATTGGTATACCTCCACCTACACTAGCTTCAAATAAGAAATTCACTTTCATTTCCTTAGACAGCTTAAGAAGTTCGGCCCCATGTTTTGCCACCAATTCTTTATTAGAAGTACATACACTTTTGCCCTTAAGAATTGCTTCTTTTACAAATGTATAGGCAGGCTCTACTCCACCCATAACTTCAACTACCACTTTAACCTCAGGGTCATTGGCAATTATGCTGTAGTCATGTACAATTTTATCTGCAATAGGCGTGCCGGGAAAATCCCTTAAATCTAAAATATATTTTACATTAATCTCTTGTCCACAGCGTTTACTTATACTATCCCCATTCACATCAAGCACCTCAACTACGCCGGAACCAACTGTACCATAACCTAATATTGCTATCTGAACCATAAAAACTCCTTTCTTATCTCAACTAATCTATTTTAAATCTGAAATTATAACCATTGGTTATTACATTCCTAAATCCCTTTATTCCCTCGCTAGGATTTTCATATAATGAATACCTTTTAGACCTTCTATTTCGTTAAAGATCACTGATGTATCCACCGATCCATTTGGTATTTCAACACTTAACGTTAATGAAGCGATACCATTCACTGGTATACTCTGATGTATGGTTAAGATATTCGCTTCGTTCTTTGCCACACAATTTAATACATTAGATAATAAACCAGGCTGATCATCAATTTGTATCATAAATGTAATTGTTTTGCCCTTCACGGTCTCATGAAATGGAAAGATATCATCTTTATATTTATAAAAAGAACTTCTGCTAATACCTACAATATCAGCAGCATCTTGCACTGTATACACTTTTTCAGAATCCAGCAATCTTTTCGCTTCTACTACTTTGAGCAAAACATCAGGAACTGCTTTTTTCTTTACAATAAAATACTTCCCCTCATCCATATAAGCTTCCTCCATTAAGTTTGTAGTCTTTATCCATTTCAGTCTCCTCCATTTATTTTGTAACTTTCACCCATATATACTTCTTCTATTCATCTTGTAACCTTCAACCATATATATTTCTTCTATTTATTTTCTATCTCAATATATTCTAAATTATTATTACCGGAATGTTTGCTTCATAAAAACAACTGTCTTTCTCAGGAAGATAGTTTATCATATTTATTTTGATTTTTCAACACATCCTGAATAAATAATCAAACTTTAGTCAAAATATGCAAAAAAGAGAGATTGCATATTAAAGTGTTATGCAAAATCTCTCTTATAAACTATTGTAATCTCATATGGCCCATTTAAATACATACATTTCCTATCAAAACCCATAAAATAGGCTTTCTTATCCCTTTATAAGACTCACAATTTTTTCTTGCTCTTTCTCGGTTAATATCCCATTATGGTCTAACAAAAGAATCATTCTACCATTTAAGTTCGCTACACTTTGAATATAAGATGTATCTAAACTTTTAACAATAAGTGGCGTTTCACTAATATTGCCTGCAGGTATTTCCATAATTTCTTTTACCCCATCTACTTCAAATGCCATTAATACTCCATTGCTCTTTGTAATAATCAATTTTGTATTTTCGTCATATGCTTTTTCTGGTAGATTAAACTTTTTACGTAATGAATAAACAGGAATTACGTCACCACGTAGATTCATAATTCCACGAATATAAGATGGTGCGTTGGGAACAGGAATTAAGTTTGTATACTTTTCTATTGCATTTACAATCATAATATCAAATCCAAATTCCTCGCCATCCAAAGTAAAGATAACTTGTTTCGTTTGTAGCATTTGATTCATATCCACTCTTCCCCCTTTTTCTTTTGTACTGTAAGAGCTTATTATCTAATTTCAATACTTTTTGTTAGAAAGTACTTATTCCTGTGATTCTTTTGCTTGTCCTGTACTGTTCCACTTTAAATAAGCATTGATAAATGGATCTAGATTACCATCTAGGACATTAAGCGCATTACCTATTTCAGCACCAGTTCGGTGGTCTTTTACCAAAGTATAAGGTTGCATGACATAAGATCTAATCTGGCTTCCCCATCCGATTTCTTTCATTTCACCACGAATTCCGGATTCCTTCTCCTGGTTCTCCTGCTGCTTTAATATATAGAGTTTCGCCTTTAACATTTGCATGGCCTTGTCTTTATTCTGAAATTGTGAACGTTCATTCTGACATTGTACTACTATACCTGTAGGTAGATGGGTAATACGAATAGCTGATGAGGTTTTATTAACATGCTGTCCACCTGCTCCACTAGATCTATAGGTATCAATTCTTAAATCCCCTTCATCAATGTCAATGTCTATATCATCTTCTATATCAGGCATAACATCACATGATACAAAGGAGGTCTGCCTTTTACCCGCTGCATTAAATGGTGAGATACGAACCAATCTATGAACACCTCTCTCTGACTTTAAATGGCCATAAGCGTTCATCCCATTGATCTGAATGGTAACTGATTTTAATCCAGCTTCCTCTCCATCTAAAAAGTCTAAGATTTGTGTAGAATACCCTTTCTTGTCCGCCCACCTTTGATACATTCGGCTTAACATACTTGCCCAGTCACAACTTTCTGTACCACCTGCACCTGCATGAAGTGTTAGAATGGCATTGTATTTATCATACTCCTCTGAAAGTAATGTGCTTAGTCTTAGTTCGTCCAAATCAATGCTAAACTTCTCTAACATTTCTGCAATTTCAGCTAGTAGTGATTCCTCGTTTTCTTCATAGGCCATTTCAATGAGGGTCCCAATGTCTTCATATTCTGACTTAAGGTTATTATATTCCTGCGCAATATCCTTTAAATTCTTAAGTTCCTTAACATATCCCTGGGCCTTATCTGGATTCTCCCAAAAGTTTGGCTCCTCCATGATATGTTCAATCATATCTATTCTCTCCAACTTATTAGCTAAGTCAAAGTGAATCCCCCACTTCAATTAAAGGTTGTTCGTATGTGTTTAGTGTATATTTATATTGATCTAATTCAACCACTTAATCACCTCTTCCTGTTATATTATCGTAAGAGATTGGAATAGAGGATACACGATCTTCTATTCCAATCTAAAGAATTTAATTTGTAATTAAATCACTTTTTAAAATTTTTATCCAAGAAATTAATTCTTCCCGCAGCAATATTTATATTTCTTGCCGCTTCCACATGGGCAGGGATCATTTGGCTGAACTTTCTTACTAGTTCTTTTTACAGGACCCTTAGCAACTGATTCATCTTTGTTGGTTCCAGTTACTTTAGCAACTTGCTCTCTTTCCACGTTTTGTTCAATTCTAACATGCATCAAAGCTTTGATTGTATCTTCTCTAATGGCATCTGTCATTTCATCAAACATTTCAAATCCCATAAATTTAAATTCTACCAATGGATCTCTTTGTCCATAAGCTTGAAGTCCTATACCCTGGCGTAATTGGTCCATATCATCAATGTGATCCATCCATTTACGGTCAATTACTTTTAGTAAAATAACGCGCTCAATTTCCCTAATCTGTTCTTTCTCAGGGAATTCTGCTTCTTTTTCTTCATAAAGTTTAATCGCAGCTTCTTTTAAATCCTGAATCAGAGAGTTCTTCTTCACGCTTTCTAATTCTTCACGCGTTAAGGAAACTGTTTCTAATGGAATGATTGGAAGAAGTAAGTTGTTAAGTTCCACCATGTCCCAATCATCTGGAAGTTGATCATCACTGATACAACGATTCACTTGAGCCTCAACCGTGTCAGTAATCATCTTAAAGATGGAATCTCTCATACTTTCTCCATCTAATACTTTTCTTCTCTCTGTATATATGATTTCTCTTTGATCATTATTTACTCTGTCATATTCAAGAAGGTTCTTTCTAATTCCATAGTTATTACCCTCTATTCTCTTTTGAGCCTTTTCAATGGCATTGCTTAACATCTTATGTTCAATCTGTTCTCCATCTGGAAGACCCATCGCATTAAACATGGACATTAATTTTTCAGAACCGAATAAACGCATTAAATCGTCTTCAAGTGAAATGTAGAAGCGAGATTCACCAGGATCACCCTGACGTCCAGCACGACCTCTTAACTGGTTGTCAATACGTCTGGATTCATGGCGTTCTGTACCTATAATCTTAAGACCGCCTGCTTCTCTTACTCCTTCACCAAGTTTAATATCGGTACCACGTCCAGCCATATTGGTTGCAATGGTAACAACTCCTGGTTGACCAGCATCCGCTACAATTTCTGCTTCCATTTCATGAAATTTAGCATTTAATACTTTGTGAGGTATGTTTCTCTTCTTAAGTAATTCACTGATTTCTTCAGAAGCTTCAATTGTAATGGTACCAACTAACACTGGCTGACCTTTTTTGTAGGATTCAATGATATCGTTAATAACTGCTAAAAGCTTTTCACGTCTTGTTTTATATACTGCGTCTTGTCTATCCAAACGCGCTACTGGTACATTGGTTGGAATTTCAATAACGTCCATTCCATAAATATCTCTAAATTCTTTTTCTTCTGTTAAAGCAGTACCAGTCATACCACTTTTCTTTGCATATTTATTAAAGAAGTTCTGGAAGGTAATGGTTGCAAGGGTCTTGCTTTCTCTTTTTACCTTCACCTTTTCTTTTGCTTCAATGGCCTGGTGAAGTCCATCAGAGTAACGTCTACCTGGCATAATACGACCAGTAAATTCATCTACGATTAGAACTTCGTCTTCTTTTACAACATAGTCTTTGTCTCTGTGCATAAGATTATGGGCACGAAGTGCTAAGATAATGTTGTGTTGTATTTCAAGATTTTCAGGGTCGGCAAGGTTTTCTAATTTGAAGAAATCTTCTACCTTAGCCACGCCTTCTGCAGTCAGGTTAACATTCTTGTCTTTCTCATTTACAACAAAGTCACCTTCTTCTTCTATTTCTTCCTTCATCAGTGCAGCCATCTTAGTCAATTCTGCACTTTCTTTTCCTCTTGTTAATTGTCTTGCAAGTATGTCACAGGCATCATATAGTTTTGTTGACTTGCCGCTTTGACCAGAAATAATAAGTGGTGTTCTAGCCTCGTCAATTAATACAGAGTCAACCTCATCGATTACTGCATAATGAAGACCCCTTTGTACCAATTGCTCTTTATAGATAACCATGTTATCTCTTAAGTAATCAAAGCCCAATTCATTGTTAGTAGCATAAGTAATATCACAGGCATAGGCTTCTCTTCTTTGATCATTATCCATACTATTTAGGATAACACCAACTTTAAGACCTAAAAATTCATGAATCTGTCCCATCCATTCAGCATCACGTTGAGCAAGGTAATCATTCACTGTGACAATGTGAACACCTTTGCCTTCTAAAGCATTAAGATATGCAGGTAAAGTAGAGGTAAGTGTTTTACCCTCACCTGTTCTCATCTCTGAAATTCTACCTTGATGAAGTATGGTTCCACCAAGTAACTGAACTCTAAAGTGTTTCATGCCAAGTACTCTAAATGCAGCTTCTCTCACCACTGCATAAGCTTCCACCATAATATCATCTAGTGTCTCGCCACTGCTAAGTCTATTCTTAAATTCTGTGGTCTTATTTCTTAGCTCTGCATCAGAAAGTTTAGTCATTTCTGCCTCAAGAGAAAGGATTTTGTCTACAGTGTTTCCAATTAACTTTAATTCTCTTTCACTGTGTGTTCCAAATATTTTAGTTATTAAACCCATATCCAATTCACTCCTGTAATAGTTATTCATTTAGTCTATATTTAACTTTGATTACATTCTCTCCTAAATAATTCAGCCTTTATTGTATCATTTCCCCAGTTACTTATCAACACTTTTATCTATTTTACCAAGACAAACCCATCAATGAACATTTTATGAACACAGCATTCTTAGTCAATTTCTAGTTGACTAGGTTACTTATTCATATATTGTTAACAAAATGTTCATTCATGGATGTGTCCTGTTCTTATAAGGTGAGTGTAAAATATTCCTTCCATTCTGCCTTATGCTTTAAACTTTGTACTTTTACCTTATATCTAATATCTTATACCTTGTCTGGCCCACCTATATAAAAGGAGCTGTCAAGACAGCCCCTTTCATAAAACAAAAATCTTTTATTATCCTATTATACTCTAAATTTCTATATACTCTAAAATTCAGGTTCAATCAAACCATAGGTATTACCCTTACGTTTATACACTACATTCACTTCATCTGTTTCAGCATTTCTGTAAACAAAGAAATTATGTCCTAATAGTTCCATCTGCACACAAGCTTCTTCTGCATCCATAGGTTTAATTGCAAATCTCTTGGTTCTAAATATCTTGATACCATCTTCTTCTGAATCTGTATCTTCCATAAAGTCTTGGTTTAAACTACTTGCTGCTTGTTTTTGTTGGATTATTTTATTCTTATATTTTCTTAATTGACGTTCAATTACTTCTTCCACAAGATCAATGGATACATACATATCATTGCTTGTCTGCTCTGCGCGAACCATACTTCCCTTCATTGGAATAGTTACTTCAATTTTTTGTCTATCTTTCTCAACATGCATTGTAACGTGTACTTCAGTATCAGGAGTAAAATACCTCTCAAGTTTTCCTATCTTTTCATATACAGCTGTTTTAAGTCCTTCTGTGACATCAATGTTTTTTCCGCTAATTATATAACGCATATGAATCAACTCCTTTTAACTTTATTTATACCTATATTATACCATAAACTGTCTTTTGTGACAAGCAATTTTAGGGCCAATATACTGAAAACCCATGAATAATTCTTATATTACCTCTATTATTTGTAAATCTTCACCCAATTAGGGTATATTGTACAACTAATTGCCAAATTTATTGACAATATAATTTTGTGTTCCCATATGATATTTACTATTATTTACAACCTCCTTAACAGAATCTACAAAACAAATTTTCTTGATTGACAAGTTATTCACATGGGACGTTTGGGATAAAATATTGTGGATAATGTGGATAACTCGGTGTATAACTTTATTTTATCAATAAATAAGCCATTTTCTATGTGGATAGATTATGGATAAACTTACTTAAGAATAAATCATATACAATTTTTTACATTTTGTGCAGGGGTAATTTTGTGCACTTTGTACAAGTCCCCACTTTTAGAACAAAAAAAACAGTAATTTGACAACTTAGTAATCTACAAGACTATTTCGATTATTTTACTCAAATTCTAAAAGATTCAAACACTTGAGACACTTAACTCTTATTATAAGGTTATTAATTAGTATATAAGAAAAAGTGTTAATATTCTCAATCTACAATAATAAGTATAAAAAAACGCTATAAAAACAATTATTTGCTTTTACAACGTTTTTCATTCTTTATTTATAAATTTAATGTTCTATTTACTCAAACATTCTTCTTGTTCCAATGGTTTTCTTATGTTTCTATATATTTTTCTTACTCATTGCTTTTCTTACATTTCTATAGATACTTCTTGCGCTTTATATATTAGTTAATAATTCTTCTTGCACAATAAATAGATCTATAGTTATATGCGGAAGTTTTAATACCTTCTCTTGCATTGCTAGCATGAACTACTCTTCCATTACCAATATACAATGCCACGTGATTTACAGTGCCACTACTATTAGCATAAAAAAGTAAGTCTCCTGGTTGTAAGTTACTTACACTTACTTTCACACCTGCTGATGCTGCCTGATCTCTTGACGTTCTTGTTATGCTATAACCAAAATGTGCATATATAGATTGTACAAATCCTGAGCAGTCAGCTCCATTGGTTAAGCTTGTACCGCCCCAAACATATGGGTTTCCAACAAACTTAAGGGCATAATTAGCAATTGCCTGTCCAGTTGCAGAACTACTTGAACTACCAGATCCGCTTGAACTACTTGAACCACTTCCTGATGAACTACTATTACCAGAAGATGAATTTTGATTTGATTCTTTTTCAGCTGCCTCTTTCGCTGCTTCTTCTGCTCGGCGCTGTGCTTCCTTTTCTTCTGCTAATTCTTGTAGTCTTTCAGCCTCTGCTTGTCTAGCTGCTTCTTCAGCAGCCGCTTTGGCTTGTTCTTCTTCTACTGATATGGCATATTCAAATTCCACTTCAATATTGATATAATCTTTTGCAATAAATCCAGTTTCATCACCATCTAGCATGATTTTAACCCAGTGTTTAGATTCTTTGATTATATAATATCTTTCACCCATAGGTATCATGGTAGTAATTGTAGCCTTCGTACTTGGTTTTTCTCTTACATATAATGTTTCTGTATTAACGACTGCATATTTGCTTGCATATTCATCAACCAATTCTTCTGCTTCTTCACCAATTGCAAGAAATTCAGATTTTATGTATCCCTTTACATTACCAGATTGAATTTTAACCCATTCGCCTTCTGTTTCAAGAATATCTGTTGCACAACCTCTATAAAGCTTACCTACTATTTCACTTTCTGTATTCGCTTCTGTTCTAATATTTACATAATCATTCGCTATGGATACACCTAAGTTAGCATAAGGTGATTCCACTTTAGCCACTTCTTCATCTTCTTCATTACTAACTTCTTCTGTTTGTTGTACAAAGGATGCTAGTAGTTTTTCAGCTTCACCAGCAGTTTCATTCGGTGTTGCTTTTATGTAATCATCATAGGCAACTGTTATGCCTGCTACAGCTCTATCTGATACGGTCGTTGCCGCTCTTGCAGTAACTCCGCTAAAGCCTAGCGTAAGTAGTAATGCCGCTGCACACAAAGATGCTTTGACAGCAGTTTGATTAACCATTGATAAGTGACCTCCTTAGTTATTCACATGAATGTAATAATTCTCTTCCGTTATATGAGAATTTGTTCATTCTACGTCTCAATTGTTACAAAACTATTAAATATTCTGAGGTAATTATATCAAAGCATACTACTGCTGTCAACCCAATTATGGCTATATAAGATGTATATTTTATACATTTTTGCCAAAATTAATCAATCATTGACTTTTTTACACCTAAATATTACTATAAAGAATTCAAATATTTTTCTACTGCTGTAATAGCATTTGCCCCATCAGAGGCTGCGGTAATAATTTGTCTTAATTCCTTTGTACGCACGTCTCCTGCTGCAAATACGCCAGGAATGTTTGTTAGACAATTCTCTTCTGCCACGATGTAACCAGCTCCATCCATATTCACAACATCTTTATAGGTTTCTGAATTAGGAATATTTCCAACCGCGATAAAGATTCCATCTAGGACTAATTCCCTAACTTCATTTGTGTTCTTATTTTTCACTTCTATTTTTTCTACTTGGTCCTTACCCTTAATTTCTTCAACTGTACTATCCCATATAATTTCAACATTTTCTAAGGATACTAATTTATTGATATATGTTTTTGCTGCACGGAATTCATCACGTCTATGAATTACATATACCTTTTCACATATTCTAGCAAGGAAAATAGCATCTTCTACATCCACATCTCCTCCTCCAACTACAGCAGTTACCTTATTTCTAAAGAAAGCCCCATCACAAGTAGCGCAATAAGATACACCCATTCCTGCTAATCTCTCTTCGCCTTCTACATTTAACTTTCTTGGATTTGCACCAGTAGCTATAATTACAGTTTTGCTTTGGTACACTGTACCATCATCTAAGGTAACTGACTTTACTTGATCCGCCTCATTATAGGCAAATGCAGTCACATCTCCTGTAATAAATGTCATGTCCATTCTATCACAGTGTTCCCTAAACTTTGTAGCTAGTTCAAACCCGCCAATCCCTGGTATACCAGGATAATTATCCACCTCATAAGTATTAATAATCTGACCTCCACTAAGTGGTGCCTTTTCAATGATAATGGTATCAAGTTCTGCTCTAGATGCATAGATTGCTGCAGCTAATCCTGCAGGACCTGATCCAATAATAATCACATCGTATATTTTCTCCATATAAAAACCTCCATCATGTTCATTTTTAATAGTTAATCCAGGCAATATAAGCCCTCCTAATATTATATTTCATTTCATAGGTTATTGATTGATCTTTCATCAACCATAGAATAAATCTATATTATCTAAAATATAGCTCTTAATTATTCCTAAAATCTGTTTCATTATTATCATAAATATTCCTAAGATCTGTTTCATTATTATATCTTAATGATTCATAAGATCTGTTTCATTATTATATCATAATAATTCTCAAGGGACAACGTATAGTAAAAAGTAAAAACCCATCTTCTCTCTTATGATATTCAGAAAAGACGGGTTAAAGTATTTAGTTTCTAACTCTTGGAGCTTATACTTTTTAAGCTTGCATTTGCTGTATAAAACGTATAACAGATTCTTCATTTAAAATCATAAGAATAACACATAATACAATTGCAACCACTAGACTAACCGATATAAGATTCTTAGAAGATGCTTCTATATATTCTACATCTCTATTATAATCCATTTCAATTTCATCTTCATAATCCATAGCATAGTTCAACCGAGCTGTATGATCAGTTGTATTTTGATTACTATTCAATGCTGGTTGATCAGTTGTATTTTGATTTCTTTTCAATATATTTTTAATAAATTCCCATCTGCCTGTTCTTTTAGCAATTGTTTTAAATACGATAAATGCCAGTGTAGATGTAAACGCTGCATAGATTGCAAAACTTCCTATCATACCCATCGTAATTTTTTCTGCTGCTGAAGTATTCATCGCTGTATCCGCATACTCTTGGCCATTAAATTCTGCTAGAAATTCTTCTAATTTAGGCAATAAATACACACCAAACACACTTGTTCCATTGATGAAAAAATGTACGATCATAGTCGATAAAATAGAATCCGTAGCCTCAATTAGTAACGCAAATATGATTCCCATGGCAAAGGCATAAGAAAACTGATTAAAATTACCGTGTATGATACCAAATAAAAACCCACTTAATAAAATTCCCTTTAACACATTGACCTTACGATATTCATTATAAAATACCCCACGATACACAACTTCCTCCAAAATACAAGGAACGAACGCGATAAGGACTAAGCTTACCAAAAAACTATTTTCTGAAGTCATCTGACTCATAATCTGTTCTGTACTATTGCTAACAACTCTTGTAGACAATATATTAATTAAACCCATTAATGGGGATATTAAGTAGGTAAACAGTATGATCAATACAATATTTCCTATATTAATTTTATGCAACCTAAGCCCTTTGATCAAATCAATCTTCTTAACTTTAAGATAAATTAGAGAAGGAAGGGCTATTAACACTTGTGATACAATCATGATATAAGCGAGATTTCTAGTCACGCTAAATATGAAACTATTAATAATGGATCCTATTACAGAAACTATAACCGTGATTAAAAAAATTATATTTACTGATTTAATCCGATTCATGGAATCATCACTCCTGTTCTAGATTTATTTTTTTTACCAATACATTAATCCACAAACCATCATTTAATTCATCCTTAGCATCTTCACTTTTCCATATATCAATCACTTCTAATTCTTCAAATTCACTTAAAAAGTCTTTCATGGTTTTGGTTTTAAAATCGTTAAAATATCTGCCATTACGAAATCCCGAAAAATCTCCGTGTTTAAATGACATATATAAAACACCGCCGGACTTAAGTCCTTGAATTACTTTTTTAAATATGTTGTTAAGTTCTTCTGATGGTATATGTAAAAGTGAGGCACATGCCCATATCCCATCAAAAACTTCATGAAAATCCAGCTGGTCAAATTCCATGGTTAAAACATCCTGACCAATGTGTATAGAAGCCAGTTCGCTTAGTTCCTTAGAGCCATCAATAGCAGTTACGTCAAATCCACCCTCAATGAATGTTAAACTATCTCTACCTGAACCACAACCAAGATCAAGTATCTCTCCGGCTTCTGGTAAATGCTTCACGAACTTTTCTAACGTTTCTCCCATATCTAAATCAACAGTACTTTCAAAATATAAATTAGCATATTTATTATAATAATCAATCGAGTCCAACGAAAAACCTTCCTTTCAATATCAACCTTTTAGTGTACAATGTTTACATTATAACAAACTAACCGACATATGACAACTGTGCAATGGCTTCAATTTCTACCAATACATCTTTTGGTAGGCGTGCAACCTCAACACATGATCTTGCAGGATAATCTCCTGTAAAATAAGTGGCATACACTTCATTTAATGCCGCAAATTCATTCATATCCTTTATAAACACTGTAGTTTTAATTACTTTATCTAAAGATGAACCACAGGATTCTAAAAGTGCTGATAAATTACTAAGCACTCTGTCCGCCTGCTCTTTCATTCCGCCTTCTACAACTGTACCATCCGCTGGATTAATAGGAATTACACCAGATGTGTAAACCAAATTATTAATAGAAACTGCCTGTGAATAGGGACCAATTGCTGCAGGTGCCTTTGTTGTGCTAATGATTTCTTTCATTATAATTTCCTCCATGTTCTTGGTGTTTATTTTATTCTATTCCCTGAATTTTCATCACATAAATCAGACTTGTTTTTATTATATACTAATTGTACAGGATTTCCACCCCTTTTATAAAAGAAATGTGGAAAAAACATTACTTTTTTATGTACCACTTTGCTTCTATTAATGCTATAATAAAAGTTAGGTAAATAAATGCATAACGGAAGAATTTCATTGCATAACTGTTAAGTTCTATTCTTTCTAGCATTGGCATCACAAAATTTATAGTAAATAGCAGGTGTAATTATGTATAGTTTTAATAGCCGTGTCAGGTATTCAGAAATTAATCAAAACAAGCAACTGGATTTGTACTCTATTATAAATTATTATCAAGACTGTAGTACCTTTCAAACTGAAGATATTGGAAAGGGATTTGATTATTTGTGTAAAATGAATCGTATTTGGTTAATGAATGCTTGGCAGATTAATATAAATCGTTTTCCTACAATGGGTGAGTATATTACCATTTCTACTTGGGCCTACGATTTTAAGGGAATGTATGGGTACCGTAATTTTAAGATTACAGATTGCAACAATGAAGTCTGCTCCTATGCTAATTCTATATGGGTTTACATGGATACGAATCTGAATCGCCCCGCAAAGATTACCGAAGAAGACATCAGTGGTTACGGTTCGGACGAGCCTTATCCTATGGAGTATGCACCACGTAAAATTGAAGTACCTCATGCATTACAATGCAAAGAAGCATTTCCTGTTAGAAAAGGTAGCTTAGATACTAATAATCATGTAAATAATGGTCAATATATAAAAATGGCACAGGAATATTTACCTGATGATTTTTCCATTCGGCAGATGCGTGCAGAATACAAAAAATCTGCCATGCTTGGGGATATAATTCTGCCTTTGATTTTTCAATACGAAAATCTATATACCGTCGTATTAGCAGATACTTTGCAAAAACCTTATGCCATTATAGAATTTATCGGAAATTAATCTAATCACTAATAGGTAATTGGGTAATTATAATCAAAGAAGAAAGGAAGCTACAAGATACTATGTAGCGGAGGTCTGTCATATGGTCTGACCTCTAATGGATATTACAATGATAAAATTAGGAGAAACACTAGAACTGGAAGTTCTAAAAAGTACAGATTTTGGTGTATATTTATGTGAACCAGGTTTGCCAGAAGGGGATAGAGTTTTATTACCAAAGGCACAAGTTCCAAGAGACCTTAAGAATAAAGATTTAATTAACGTCTTTATTTATAAAGATTCTGAAGACCGTTTAATTGCAACAACATTACAACCCAAATTAACCTTTGGAGAAACTGCTCTCTTAAGGGTAAAAGAGGTAACTACCATTGGAGCCTTCCTAGATTGGGGTTTGGCTAAGGACTTACTTCTTCCTTTTAAGGAACAAACCCAAAGGGTTCATACTGGTGATGATGTGATCGTAGCTTTATATGTTGATAAAAGTCAAAGATTATGTGCAACCATGAAAGTTTATGATTATCTTAAGACCAATTCTCCCTATAAAAAAGATGATAAGGTTATTGGTGTAGTGTATGAAATAATCGATAGTTTTGGCGCCTTTGTTGCAGTGGATAACTGCTACTGTGCTTTGGTTCCTACAAAGGAACTTCATAGAGCCATTAAAGTGGGCGACAGCATAGAAGCAAGAGTTACCAGTGTAAAAGAAGATGGAAAACTCGATCTAAGCCTTAGAGAAAAGACTCATATCCAGATGGATGCAGATGCCACTCTTGTGTTTGAAAAACTTCAAAAAGAAGGCGGATTCTTACCTTTCCATGATAAATCAGATTCCAACGATATTAAGGAAGCTTTTAACTTAAGCAAAAACGCTTTCAAACGTGCCATTGGAAGACTAATGAAAGAAGGTAAGATTATAATAACCGACAATGGTATCAAAGAGATAGAATAGATTATTGTGCTATTACAGAGCTTGAATAAACCATAATGATATATAAAATACCAAGTGCATGGCTAGATGATTCTGCTATCTAGCCATGCACTTGGTATTTTTAATGATTGCGGTCGTTGTCTAAGAATCTCATTCTACTCTCTGTTGCAGTCTTTTTAGGAGTGATACTTGGTGCACTCTTTTTATACATACCCCCAAGATTACTAGCTAATCTATCCTTACAGCTCTTGCAATACCTTCCGGTTTTAATCTGTGTTCCACAGTTTTCACATTCAATTCCTATGGTCGAATCCTCTGAAAAAGATAAACGTTCTTCTCTAATCCACTTTTGGATTTGTGTGGTGGACACATCATTTGCTTCAGCCACCTCCTGCATGCCTGCATCAGGATTGTTATAGATATATTCTTTTACAACTGTGAATTTTTCTTCTAAATCTTTTGAACAACTATTACATATTGGCGGCATCCCACTGATATAATTATATAGTTTACCACAGCTCCTACAGTTTCTAACATCCATTCTATTCCTCCTTAGTACCCCTTCCCCATGCATACACATATAAAGTAAACTTCCTGCACATCATTTTGTAAGAGAACGTTGGTACATACTTCTATTGTACTCCCTGTTGTGTAAATATCGTCAACTAATACAATTTTCTTTAGGTCGCCAGGAAATCTATGTTTAGCCTCTTGTGATAGCGAAAAAGCTTTTTCCAAATTTCTTAATCTTTCCTTATCATTTAATTGTTTCTGGGGTAAGGTATATTTGTCTCTGATCAAAAGGTTAGACAAAACAGGTATCTTAAGCCTCTCACCTATTTCTTTGGCTAATACATCCGCTTGATTATATCCCCTTTTATTTTTCTTATTCCTATGGATTGGGATAGGCACGAATGCATCCGGTTTTATTCTTTCTATCTCTTCACTATATTTTAGAAGAAACTCTTCCACATAAAATCTTGCATACTCTTTTTTATTATGATACTTAAAGTTAGCAATGGATTTCTTTATATCACCCTTGTAAACAAATAGACCATATCCCTTCAGATAATGATGCTTCTTCCTCTCACAGTCAAAGCACAATTCTTCCTCCATATCTTCAATAGGTTTACCGCACTTCAAACACTTTGGCTCATCTATTGGATATAATTTTGTCCTGCATTCCTTACAAATCAATTCACCTCTTGGACTTGCAATATCAGAACAAATAGGACATCTTCTCGGAAATATAACATCAAATACTATATCTAACACCCTTATCTCCCCATAAAATATCTCTGTTATCTACTTGTTCGCAATTTATTTCCCCCTCTTATAAAGAGAAGAGACTGCCATAATTATTAAAATAATTTCTCAGGATAATGTCCTTGACTAATTAATTCTTTAAAGGAAGCCACAACAATAGGCTTATCTTCTTTATAAGTTACTCCAAACCATTTGTCACTTGTCTTTAAGACTTCAACAGATGCTTTTTCACTTTTGATTAGTTTTCCAACTACTTCTGGTAATAAATATTCAGATTTTAATTCAGTACCTGACTGGTCTAAAAATTTCTTAAATTCTTTTTCCAAGGTATCTAATAGAAATGGTGTGAATCCCCACATATTCATAGATACTGCACCGTCTAAGGAAAGTGTAATTTCTTCTCCATCTTTATTAACAGCCACTGCCACATCGCCTTTTTCTTCTATGCCTGATGTCTCAACTATATCAACTAAATGATTGTTTTCATCTACTTTACATACACCTCTAGTTACAGTACCATTGTCACTTAGCGTATTACCAAGTACAAAGCCTGCCATACAAAACTCAGTGTCTTTCAAATCTTCCTTAACTAAAAATTCATGTACTTTTACAAGGGCTTCTTTTCCGTAATAATCATCTGCGTTAATTACTGCAAACGGTTCTACTAATGAACCTTTACAGCTAAGTACCGCTTGTCCTGTTCCCCAAGGTTTTGTTCTATCTTCAGGCTTATTATAACCCTCTGGCAAATTATCTAATTCTTGAAATACATATGCCACTTCTATTTGTTTAGAGATTCTATCTCCAATGATTTCTTTAAAGTCTTTTTCTAGATCTTTTCTAATGATAAATACCACTTTATTAAATCCGGCTTTGATCGCATCATATATGGAATAGTCCATAATAATTTCTCCGCTTGGTCCAACTGGTTCAAGCTGCTTAATTCCTCCAAATCTACTTCCTAAACCTGCTGCCATAATGACTAATGCTGTTTTTTTCATAAACTCCTCCTATAATAATCCTAATTATATTTTTGTATTATGCTTAAAATATTTAGCACGTTATTATATTTTTAACTATCCTATAGCAATGCTATACAAATAATTTAAGGTATTTTTTGTATCAACACCTTTCTACCATTATAAACTATTACTCGCTATGTTGCACGAATTAATTTCATCCCAAATCTATTTTATTCTAAAATTCATTCATTTTATTGATTTTTTGTTCCTAGTTCCTTGAGTTCAAGAATCCTCTGGGTTAAACCTGAATACCTTTTTTGCTCACTTTCATTGTCTATCATCATTTGCACCGTATCTATACTACCTACTATCGTAACACAGCTTTTTGCTCTTGTAACGCCTGTGTATAATAGGTTTCTATTTAATAACATTCTCGGTCCTGTAAGTAATGGGATTACGATTGCCGGATACTCACTCCCCTGGGATTTGTGAATGGTTATTGCATAGGAAAGTTCTAATTCTTCTAATTGTGCAAAGGTATATTCAACCATTCTCCCCTCGTCAAATTCTACGGTTATTTGCTCTGCGAATAGGTTAATTTCATTTATTATCCCTGTATCTCCATTATAAATACCTGTACCACTCTCAACTGTGATACCATACTTGCTTTTGCTCTCCCACACCAACTGATAATTGTTCTTGATCTGCATGACCTTATCACCTTCTCTAAAGATGATTCCATGAAATTCCTTTTCCCGCTTATTTGTATCCGGAGGATTTAGATATTGTTGTAGCACAGTATTTAGCCTCTCTACTCCTAGTTCACCTTTTCTCATTGGCGTAAGAACTTGAATGTCATAGGTTTTGGCATTTACATACTTAGGCATTTTATCTCTTACCAAAGAAATAATTACACCAATAATTTGATTCACTTCATCACGCTTTAGCATAAAGAAGTCTTTGCTTTTATTATCTAAAAGGACCTGTTCGCCAGCATTTATTTTATGGGCATTGACTATGATATCACTTTCTGTAGCCTGCCTAAATATTTTCGTTAATTTAACCACATTAAATTCATGAGAATTTATCATATCTTTTAAAACATTCCCTGGCCCAACGCTTGGCAGCTGATTGATATCTCCCACCAAAATCACCCTTGTTCCTACGGTAACTGCCCTAAGCAAAGCGTGAATCAGGCTTATATCCACCATGGACATTTCATCAATTATGATCACATCTGTTTCTAAAGGATTGCCTTCATTTCTTTCAAATACCAGCCTGCTATCTAATTCCCCAGACATCTTAGATATTTCCAATAATCGATGTATCGTTTTTGCTTCAAAACCAGTCGTTTCTGACATTCTCTTTGCTGCACGACCTGTTGGAGCAGCCATTAACAAATCCATACCTTCTGCTTCAAAGAAACGTATAATTGCATTAATTGTAGTAGTTTTACCTGTTCCCGGTCCACCGGTTAGAACAAGTACACCATTTTTAGCCGCTTCAAAAACTGCAGTTCTTTGTAGCTCATCTAATTCAATTTGAAATTGTTTTTCTACCTGTGTTAATCTATGTTCTATTTCTGTATGAGAAATATCGTATTTGATATTTAAATCACTTAACATTTTAGCTGTATTTAACTCTAGATAGTAAAGACTGGCACTATAGATTTGTTTCTGGTTTTCCACCATTTTTACTATAATCTTTTTCTCCATAGCAAGAGCCGTAAGAAAATGTTCTAATCCAGTTGCATCAACCCCCAACAACTCTGTGGTTCTAGCAGCCAACATCTCTTCTGGTAGGTACACATGACCTGCCGCACTGCCCTGCAGTAGTGCATAAAGAATACCAGCTTTCATTCTATAGTCAGAGTTTCCACCAATACCAACTCTGGCTGCAATCTCATCTGCTAGTTTAAAACCCACACCACTTATATCTTCTGCAAGACGATATGGATTTTCCTTAACGACTTGATAAAGTCTAGCACCATATTCCTTATATATTTTCACTGCTAGAGCCTGCGTAATACCAAATTGTTGCAAAAACAACATGGCTCCTCGCATATCCTTCTTGTCATTTAATTGAATAGCAATATCACGAGCCATACTCTCACTTATTCCCTTGACCTCAGCTAGGCGTTCTGGCTCTTCTTCAATAATGCGAAAAGTATCCTGTTTAAATTTCCTTACAATTCTTGCTGCAAGTGCAGTTTTAATTCCTTTAATGGCACCAGAACCCAAGTATCTCTCAATCGCCTCTAAGTCTTCTGGTTCCTTAAATTCATAGGTTTGCACCTGAAATTGCTCCCCATATAATTGATGAGAAGAGTAAGTGCCTGTGGCAGAAATAAATTCCCCTTCATTTATAAATGTAAACATACCAACACAGGTCGTTTCATTGCCATCACCTGTTAAGGTTAACACTGTATACCCATTTTCAGGATTTCTAAATACTATTTTCTCTACATATCCTTCTAAAACATCAGACAATTCCTTCACCTGCTTTCTTCTACTGTTATAAACCATTTTCTATCTTTTATCTTTTATCTTCTATCCCCTATCCCCTATCCTCTATCTTCTATCCCCTATCCTCTATCCTCTATCTTCTATCTTCTATCTTGTATAAATTAAATATGGAAGAGAGGAAAAGTATGCTCAATTCTAGTCTATATTCAGACCATAATTATACTCTATTTTTATTATAAATTCCATACAAGAGACAAATTAAGTTAAGCTGCTTTATATAATTCGGCCTGATTTCACTTTATGTCACTGAAAAGTCACTCTACAATCTATATTAAAAATTAAGGGGTATATATATTTAGTTTGGCGAGACCGTCCGACAAGGTTGCTTATGTTCGGCTAGAGACTCAGTCAAAAGACTGTTTTACCTGTATACACTTTCCCCTGAGGCTCTACAAAGAACATACCGCAGGAGGGTAAGGCCGCCAAATAAATATATATACACCTTAATTCATCAACATACTAAATTGTGACTTTTGAGTGATACATAGTATAAATGGCCGAATCAAGAGTCTGAATCAGGTCTGAATTAGGTTTGAATTAGGTCTGAATTAGGTCTGAATCAGGTCTAAATTTAAATTGTTTTTAGACTAGTACAAAAAGAGCTACCACAAAATACATCTTAAACCAGACATATCGCGGTAGCCATTCAATACCAATTCCATATATAGTCCTTACATAGTCCTTACATAGTCATTGGATTTATCATATTAATTTCTTTTCATTGATTCATAAAGCATCTGGGCAATTCCCATTCCACCCGACTCAATTAAATCATCAGCATATTCCTCATAAAGCATGTCACCAAAGTAAGAAACATATGG
>JBKEAO010000103.1:0-12507 GCA_047972335.1 Anaerocolumna sp.
ATTTTGCAGGTGGTGGCGTTAGTATTAGTGCCGAAACAGCCAAAGAATATGATATGTACAACACAAAAGTATTGCCTATCGATTATTTAGGAAATCTAGTTATGAATATGAGTGGTATCGCATCTCCAGTTGATGCCAACCCTTTTAAAGATTGGACAGTTATAGCATTTCCATACGCTACAGGAGATTTTCACGCCGGAACTGGATACGCAGATGCTGGTACAGCATTCATTGGTGATTATGCCGAAATCCTGCATAACTTAAATTGGCAAGATGTCAAAAAAAATGATTAGTTTTTTATTAGACTTATATAGTTTTATCAAACTTTTATAGCTATAATACGAACTATTTCCCCACCAATGTCATTCTAAATCCTGCTGCTGGTAGTCCAGTTTCATTATAAAAATTAATATTTATTGGGTTGTCACACCATGCATATCTCACATAAAAAGGATGGATGACAGCGTCACAAGTTAATGTTACATCTTTGCCTTTTTTTTCAGCCTTGGCTTCGTAATACACTTGATCAATATCTGCCACTTCAAAATTATGTAGTATGAATGCATCTCCCTTGTCTTCTAGATGAGAAAATGTTAGTAAAATTTCTTTTCCTCTAACCATAGCATTTTCACAAATTGGTCCAAGGTATTCTATATCTTCTTCTCCATAAATTAAGTTTCTTGCAGCTCTTGAAAGCCTTACTCCCACTTCCTTTTTATTTTGTGGATGTAAGTCGTTAGATTCACCAATGTCCAATGTTGTTATCATTGCCACTCTATTCAGTGACAAACATAATCTTTGTTGATGTCTCATTTCTGCAAATCCACTATCTCTCCTTGGATCAAGTGGCTCCTGATAATTGGGAAGTTGTACATAGATACAAGGTATCTCATACCCAAACAGTGTGCGTAGATTGCATAGCATCTCACTGAATTTTTCCATATATCTGGAAGGGGATGCTATATTGGATTCCCCCTGATACCAAAGCATTCCCAGAAACACTACTCTTGATAGTGGAGCGATTGCAGTATGGTATAGACCTGTAGGCAAGTGAGTAGGATAAAGTGCTTTCGGCATTGGTATTTGGGCCGTTCTAGCAATTTTATAATGCCACTGACCAGTTAGAGTAATTTCTTTATGATTATAACAAAGAACGTAAGGTTTTCCTTTTATTGTCCCTCCATTCCCATGATTAACAACAATACGAATAAGAATGATATTTTTTCCCTTTTTCAGTATACCTTCTGGTATAGGATATTTTCTTGGTGGATATCGATATCCTGTCTGACCAATTAACTCACCATTGATCCAGATATGATCTGAGTCAATTATAGTACCCATGTAAATACTTGTACTGTGTAGGGGTTCTTCTAGTAGATGAACTTCTCTACATAAATACACAGAACCTTGAAAAGATATCTCTCCATAATCTGAAACTAAAGATGGTACTTGACAGGTATTCCATTTCGTGAAATCTTCACCCTCTAAACCCTTTAATTCATTCATTTCTAATTGCTCTAACCAATCCATCCCTAATTTCTGTTCCTGGTTCATAAATTCATGAAATCTGTCTAAATCATAAAAATCCTTTACCAATGGATTATACTCACTCACTTTTTCCACAGCTTCCTTACTCATCCAAGCTTCTATGGTTGAACCACCAACTGCCGCCAATATGATACCTACAGGAATATGATAAGCATCTTTTATTTCCTTTGCAAAGAAGTACCCAGCAGCACTAAATCCCATCAAGTCATCTTTCTTCGCCTTCTTCCAAGTACCAGAATGCATATATTTTGATGGTTCATCAAACCGATAAGTAGCAGGAAGAACATATTGGCGTATTTCTGGCTCATTGGTACGATTGATTTCCTCAGAAGATACATCCATCACTCTGCGAAGAGGCAATTCCATATTAGATTGCCCTGCAAGAAGATACACATCACCAAAGAAAACGTCAGAAATACGTATCGTTTTGCTGCCAACTACCGTTACATCATAGGGCCCTCCAGCAGCCACTGGAGGAAGTTTAACAGAAAAGTCACCGGATTCTGTAACTTTTGAACTATACTTTGTTCCCATAAATAGTATGGAAACTGACTCAGCCATATAATCTGTACCATATATACTAACTTCTGTATCTCTTTGCAATATCATACCATCACAAAAGATTGGAGCAAGTACTAATCCCATATTATTCAATAGAGGGTCCTCCTTAATATAATTTTCTACCTTGCCCATCAGGAATACCACATTTGCGGTAAAAATAGGAATTGATCACATCTCTCCATTCCTTAGCATGTTCCTTTTGATGATTCAATCTTTCTAATACCCTATCATAAAGCTTTTGTTCAATCATTCCTTCTAGATCGCTCCATAGATGATGGAATTCTTCCGCCTCTTTTGCCCCCTCAAAATGAGTATCATATATGTGCTGTATTAAGGTCTTTCCACTGGATAATTCATAGTCATAGGTTACATGATGAAAAAATAATAGAAGCTCTTGCGGACAGGTTTTTATGTTCTCATATAAAGAGGCTAAGGGTTCATTATACTGTCTGCAATATCCAGTGCCATCTAAAGTTCTATCAACTCCAATTCCTCTATGATTTGCCCTATGATAAGTTCCCCATCTGTCATACTCATAGCCATCTACATCAGGTCCATAATGGACATTTGGTTTTACCATCCAGCCAATACCAAGGGGTGAGGTATACTTTTCATATACAGACCAAGAGTTTAGAAGAATCTTTAGGATGCACCACCAAACCCTATCATTTTTGCCAAACATAAGAGCAATCCATTCTCTAGCAATTGATTCAGCATCCAGTTCTGTATCAAAACTTAATCTTCCAAAGCCATATAGATTGGCACCTGCCAAGTCATGTCCTGTCCAGTTTATATCACTTCCGGTATTGGAAACAGCAACTATACCACACAGTTTATTGCCGTAAGTTCTTCCACTTATAATATCTTTCACTTTACCCTGTTCTTCCCTACAATAGGTCTGAAAATCTAATATCTCCTTAAACCACGGAATCAGGTAACATACATGTCTTTGTTGTCCCGTATATTCTTGAGCTATCTGTACTTCAAGCATCATATTGGTATTCTTTAACCCACCAAATAAGGGAGATACAGGCTCTCTTACCTGAAAATCCATGGGACCGTTTTTAATCTGCAATATAACATTTTGGGCAAACTCACCATCTAGAGGCATGAAATGATCATAGCCTGCTTTTGCACGATCTGTTTTTGTATCCCTCCAATCCTGCTTACAATTGTAAACAAAGCACCTCCAGATTACGATTGCACCATAGGGCTTTATGGCATTTGCTAGCATATTAGCGCCATCCCCATGGGTCCTCCCATAAGTAAAAGGACCAGGTCTTCCCTCTGAGTCTGCTTTTATTAGAAATCCACCAAGTAGTGGCACGCTATGAAAGATTTCCTCTGCTTTTGTTTTCCACCACAGACAAACCCCTTCATCTAGTGGATCAGAGGTATTTAATCCCCCTAGTTCTATAGGTGCAGCAAAATTAACACTTAAATACAAAGTAATGCCATAGGAGGCAAATAATTCTGAAAGCTCTTTGATTTTTTCATAATATCTATCAGAAATTAATGCAGTAGCTGCACCTTTAACATTTACATTATTAATAGTTACAGCATTGATTCCTGTAGAGGACACTAGCCTTGCATAGGTTTTTGTTCTATCATTTATAACGATCTTCTCTTCTTCAAAGAAAAAGGAATGACCAGCATATCCCCTTTCTATGGTACCGTCCATATTGTCCCAGTGATTTAACATACGAAGTGGATTGGCGGGTTTTACATGTTCATGAAAAGACCAAGTTCTAAAATCAGCTACTTGTTCTATCTGCAGCCTTCTAAGAAGAGCAAAAGCCCCATATAGTACACCTTCATAAGTGCTTGCATAGATGGTGCATTTCCCTTTCTTACAGCTTACTTCATATTCTCCCTTATCAAGGGATAACAATGGATTGTAACAAAGTAAAATACTTTCTTCTGCCTTAGCATAAATATTCTCCTCCTGCACACGCATAGGTGTGAGACCGTAGATGCCTTGGAATCCAAGAATCAATTCCTCTATTGTATTTGTTATAATTGTATTCGTTATTGTTGTATCTGTTATTGTTGTATCTGTTATTGTTGTATCTGTTATTGTTGTATATGTTATTGTTGTATCTGTTATTGTTGTATCTGTTATTGTTGTATTCGTTAGATTAGCACTTGTAATAATAGCATCTGCATTTTTATGTATATCTTTTATATGCACATCTTGTATCTCAACACTAGAATCCCATGTTTCTTTATTGCGCCCGACTGTATTCATAGAATCGTAGTATATTATAATCTCTTTATCGCTTCTATCTGAAATTCTATGATATAAAAGCCACCCATTGGTATATTCCATGATGTTCTCCATTTCCGCTACTTAAGATTGGCTAGAACCATCATATTCGCTAATACTAAGTCAAAAACTTAGTAAGTAATATAAAGTCCTAGCCGTGAAAAGTAACTGTTAATCTTAACTTAATTCCTGATCTGCCTGACACGGTATGATAAATTTCTTTGGCTGCTTCCCAAGTAAGGCAAAGCTTCTACGATCAGGTTGCGAATTGCCTACATAGATATGATACTCTCCTTTATAAAGCATTTTCTTACCATTTTCATTATATATTCCAAAGGACTCCATTGGAAGATGAAGAAATACTTCTTTTTCTTCCCCTGGTTTTAAAAAGACCTTTTTAAAGCCTTTTAATTGGGGATTTGGTGTGCCTTCTTGATCTGCTTTGACGTAAATCTGTAATACTTCTGAAGCATTATATTTACCCTGATTCATTATTTTTGCAGTAATATGAAGCCCTTCTTCTGTTATTTGTTCCCTATCTAATTTCACATCTGTTATGGTAATATCTGAATAGGATAACCCATACCCAAAAGGATACAATGCCTCATTTTGCATATAACGGTAAGTTCTGTCCTTCATAGAATAATCAGTAAACTCTGGAAGTTCCTCTGTGGTATTATAAAATGTAACGGGTAATTTTCCACCAGGCGAATATTCTCCAAAAATTGCCCTGGCGATGGCTCTACCACCAAATGCACCAGGATACCAACCTTGTAGGATCGCAGGAATGTGATCATCCGCCCATTTCACGGCCAAAGCGCTACCAGAAAGTAATACCAGCACTACAGGCTTTTTACTTTCATAGATTGTTTTTAACACTTCCTCTTGGATTCCTGGTAATTTAAGATCTGGTTTGTCACCGCTGGCAAATTGATTACTCGTATCACCTTCTTCTCCTTCTAGTCCTGAATCAAGACCCAGGCATACTATAATCACATCACTTTCTTTTACAACACCTTTCACTTCAGAAATCCTATCATTTTGCACACTTAATCCACTGATCTTATCCTTATACAAATGGCATCCCTCTGAATATTTAACAATGACATCCTCACCAACATAATCTTGAATTCCTTCCAATACAGTTATATAACGAGATGCGGTTCCTTCGTAATTACCGATGAGTGCTTTTCTATTGTTTGCGTTTGGTCCAATAACGCCAATTGTTTTTATATTAGATTTATTGAAAGGTAGCATATTATTTTCATTTTTTAAAAGAACAACACATTCCTTTGCTGCCTTTAGGTTTAGCTCTCTCATACTAGGAGAATCTACCACATCATAAGATATTTGATTAAATGGAACTTTTTCCTTTTCATCAAATAACCCTAATTTCATTCTAGTTGTAAATAACCTAACGACTGCTTGATTAATTTCTTCTTCAGATACCATTCCACGTTTTACTGCTTCGTTTAAATATATAAATATGTTTCCACAATTTATGTCACAGCCATTTTTAACCGCCAGAGAAACTGATTCCACTGGTCCACTTGTAACCTTATGATGCTCATGAAAGTCTCTTATTGCCCAACAATCCGATACTACATGCCCTTCAAATCCCCATTCTTCCCGAAGGATATCTTTTAGCAAAGTCTTACTACCACAGCAAGGCTCCCCATTGGTTCTATTATAGGCACCCATAACCGCCTCAACCTTACCCTCTTTTACACATCCCTCAAATGCTGGAAGATAAGTCTCATATAAATCTTTCACAGAAACTTCTGCATTAAAACTATGTCTCATATCTTCAGGTCCTGAATGAACTGCAAAATGTTTGGCACAAGCTGCTACTTTTAGATAGGTTTCATCTTTACCTTGCAGTCCTTTTACAAAACGAATACCAAGCCTTTTAGACAGATATGGGTCTTCTCCATAGGTTTCATGACCTCTACCCCATCTTGGATCTCTAAAAATATTTACATTTGGTGCCCAAAAGGTTAATCCCTTATAAATATCCGTATCATTAAATTCTTGCTGCATATTAAATTTCGCTCTTGCTTCTGTGGATATGGCATCTGCCACCTCCTCTAATAATTCCTCATCAAAAGTAGCTGCCAAACCAATTGCCTGGGGAAATACAGTAGCAACGCCAGCCCTTGCAACTCCATGTAACCCTTCATTCCACCAATTGTATGCACGAATGCCTAAGCGCTTTATTTCAGGAGCAGAATGCAGCATCTGAAACACCTTTTCCTCTAATGTCATCTGCTTAACAAGTTCTTCTGCCCTCAATCTAAATTGTTCGTTCTTTTGCGTATCTCTGACTACATCAGACATTATGCTTACTCCTTTTTCATGTAATTAATATTATTAACTCAAACATTGCAGTTAAAAATCTCTATTATACTAGATAAATTTAGTCAAAACACCATAGTTATTATCGTGACTCAGTCTTTTTTTTGTTGTAACTATACTTAATGAGTGATGTTACTTATGGTTTGCCATTAATAACTTCTCCAAATCAGAAAATGTACAAAGAAAATGAAGACTGAGTCATGATAATATTACTTACCCAATATAGGCTTTATCATTATTAATTTTTCGATCCATTTAAGTTAATTTTAGTCTATTCTATTATTTTTTCCCATGCAGCTTTACGTTCATCAATAATTGCCTGCCCACCTGAACTTAGATAATCATTTAATCCACTGTCAAAAACAGAATCAAATTTATCACTTTCTGCTACCACTGATTGTGTTAATAGAACATCTCTTTTTTCGCTAAGTGCAGGTCCCATACCTTCTTCAGAAGTAATCGCTCCTACGTTATACTGGTTGTTATAAACCCCATCAAAGGTTGAGTATTTGTATGCCTTTTCAATATAACTTGGATCCACACCAACATAACTTAATGCAATTGATTTTACTGTTAAGTCTTTATCGCCTAGATCTAAGCCATTGATTGTTACGGTATAATCAATATTACTTGGAGAGTTCATAATCTTTTCTCCAGTTGCTGCAATTGTTTTAACACTTCCATCTTCCATCTTTTCATGAGTAACACCTTCTTCACCAATCTGAAGGAACATACGATTTTCTAATGTACTGATCCAGTCCAGATATAACATAGAAGCAAGGGGTTCATCATTGGTAGCAGGAAAGAAGATTTTACGATCTACTGAACCTGGAAGGAATTTTGTGTAGGAACCAGCTTCGTTCTGAAATGGCATAACTGCTACATATCCTGCATCTTCACCAACTAGTCTCTTTAAATTATTATTGATACTATCATCCCCATTTCGATATGGGTAATCCCAGTTATGCATAAAAGCCCCAACAAATCCAGCTTTCATCATATTATCTTCTGTTGGATCACCCGAACCATATAGTGGAAAATCTTTCCAGATTAAACCTTCATTGTACCAATTATTTAATACTTGTATACCACTCTTAATACCAGGATATAATAATTTTCTATCATCAAATCCGTTTATAAATTTGTCTTTATCAGTAATATCATTTGCTACAAAAGAAGCAAGTAAATGATCAGCTCTCCAACCAATATCATAGCTTATGGAGAATGGCACCATTTTATCTGCATCTGCTCCAAGAAGAGTAGAAGCATTATCTTGAAAAGCTTTTAACATATTTTCAAATTCTTCTAGGGTGGTTGGCTCAGGAATATTTAATTTCTTTAACCAGTCTTCACGTACAAAAGTATTAATACGGGAAGAATTCGCAAGACGTGCTTCAAGTGCCCAAAGTGTATTGGTTTCAGGATCTTTATCCCAATAAATATTTGATTCTTCTAACCATCCCCATAGGTTAGAAAGTAAATCTTTATTATCTGTTACATATCCATATAAATCTGTTACACCACCCATATTGGCATAAGTCTGAATGGTGGAATAATCATAAGTGATACAAATATCTGGTGCATCACCTGCTGCTAAAAGATTATTGATTTGTTCTACCTCTGTCCATCTAGGAACTGGTACAAAGGTTACTTCTACATTGTGATCACGAAGCATTCCTTCTTTGATGTAATTTGTGTAGAAGTTATCTTCTGGCTTGGAACCACCATCATTACCACGATCAAAAACTTCAACAGTTATTTTTCTAGTTTCTGTGAATTTCCCATCAACAAAGTCCGCAGTTTCTGTTACAGCTTCATTCGTTGGTGTTGTTGTATTCTCTGTTTTGGTGCTTTCATTAGAATTTACTGGTTGATCGGCATCAGACCCCTGCTTTTTGCCGCAAGCCGCAAGACTAACTAGCATAGTACACAACAATAAAATAGATATAATCCTTTTCATATGTATCCTCCTTGTTTTTATATATTTTTGACTCATTACGTCCATATGTAAAACCTCCAATGGGCTACTCTTTTACTGCACCTAAGGTTACACCAGATATAAAATATCTTTGTAGCCAAGGATATACTAAAAGAATTGGAACGGTAGCAAACATTACCGTTGCTGCCTTCAAGGTTTCTGATAAACCTGGCGCACTAAACCCCTCTTGTGTCGCCACCTCTACCTGCATAACATTATTTAAAATATTGTATAACAGTAACTGGATAGGATAAAATTTTCTATCATTCATGAACATCAAAGCATCTGAAAATCCATTCCAACGACCAACTGCATAAAACAAAGAAAGAGTTGCAATTACTGGAGTTGACAGTGGTAAATATATTTTGAGTAGTATCTGTACAAAACCACCACCGTCAATTTGTGCAGATTCTCTTAAACTTTCTGGAATACCATACAAAAAACTTCTCATAATAATCATGTTAAATACACTTAAGCAACCAGGTAAAACCAATACCAAAGGATTATTTAGCAAATTTAAATCCTTGATTAAAAGATAGCTAGGGATCGCACCTGCATTAAAGTACATAGTCAAAATAATTACTGTGTTAAAAAATCTTTTACCCTTAAATTTGTCATAGATTAATGGGTACGCACAAATGGTTGTCATTATCATAGAGACTATTGTTGAAATCACTGTTAATATTGCTGTCCAGGCAAGGGACCATACATATTTTGTATCCTTTAAAACCGTTTCATAAGCCTCTAAATTAAAGCCAACTGGCCATAAAAGAACTTTATTTTTAATCAATGCATCAGCAGAACTAAGAGACCTAGCCAATACATTTAACAGAGGTAACAAGCAGATTAATATTACAAAAAAACATAAAATAGCAACTACACTATCACCAAATTTTGTGGAACGCGATTTAATCATCTATCCTACCATACCTTTCCTATACCTACATTTTTTTCTTCGTACTTAAGACGTCGGCATAAATTCCATTCGAATCTTTTTTCATTACCAAACACCACGTTCACCAAATTTCTTTGCAATAGCATTTGCTAACAATAAGAAAATAACACAAATAACCGATTGAAATAACCCAACTGCAGTTGTAAGAGAAAACTGAAGTCCCTGAATACCGTTGGTATAAACAAAAGTAGATATAACATTTGAAACACTGGTAACCATTTTATTACTCAAAGCAAAAGGTCTATCAAATTCACTTCCAAGGATTCGTCCAAGACTCATAATCAACAATACAATAATAGTAGGTTTAAGCCCCGGCAAAGTAATATGCCATATTTTATTTAATCGACTGGCTCCATCAACAGCAGCAGCTTCGTATAGTTCTGGATTAATTCCTGTGATTGCTGCCAGATAAATGATGGTATTCCATCCTACACTTTGCCAGATTCCAAGGAAAATATAAGTCCAAATCCAGTGCATTGGATCATTTAAAAAAGGAACAGACTCAAGTCCAATACGATTTAAAAAGATATTAACAAGTCCATTGGTGGGTGCTAATAATTGGAGCGCCAAACCAGATATAATAATCCAGGAAAGAAAATGCGGCATATATACAATTGTTTGAGTAACACGCTTAAAGCGCTTGAAGGCCAATTCATTTAATAGTAATGCCAATATAATTGGAGCCGGAAACCCTACTACCAAATCCAGTAAATTAAGGGTCAAAGTATTCCTTAATGCATACAAAAAATCTCTATTGGAAAATGCTTTGATAAAGTGTTCCAATCCATTATTTTTAGCCCATTCCATATCCCAAACACTTTGTACAATGCTATATTTTTTAAATGCTATTTGTATATAAGTCATTGGTATATACTTAAAGACAATAAAGTATGTAAGAGGAAGAGCAAGTAAAGCATATAAGGTCCAATATCGCCTTAAATAGTTGGTAGTTCTCCGAAATTTTATAGTTAATTTTTTGGGTGGGGTAGATTCCATTTTTGCACCTCTTCTTTCTGTTTGTTTTACATCCATTCCTTCATAACTCTAACTTCCCAGTTAAAATCTGTATTACAGTTGATAAATGCAGTTACATTAATACTTTTATCCATTTTTATAAACACATTAAACAAATTTCATTCCTTGTATCTTGTATTATATAGCACATTTACAATTATTACTTCTTAATTATTGCTTATCTCTAATCAAATATTGCTATTATTTACAAATTTTATTGCTTTATTCCCTATTTAATTCTATAATTTAATCAATTCAACCTCCTATTGTAAAATGTTAGGTATATTTTTTTAGTTAATAATTCTCAAATTACTTACATTTTAAAGGGTAATAAATACAATACAAACAATTGCAATGGTTTTTTTGACAAAAATACCATAACGATATTTGATACATACTGGGTTAATGTGAAAGAAATAGTTGAAATGAGTGAAAGAAAATATAGGAAAGGATGCCACAGTTACATTCTTTTACTCCTAATTACGTGGCAATATTCCAGTCACTTCTGGAATATACAAGGCTCCCAATCATGATTGAAATATTAAATGGCACAAGAGAAACCGTCTCCTATCACGAGAATTTAGGCGTTAGATTATTTTTAAATGGTGAAGCAGAAGATTATCCCATTCATTGGCATACAGCTGTTGAAATAATTATGCCATTGGACAATTACTATACTGTGATGGTCAATGAAATCAGATATATTTTAAATCCAGGTGACATTATCATACTCCCTTCAGGGGAATTACACGAACTATTTGCACCAAAAGAAGGCAAACGAATTATCTTTCAATTTGACTATACTCTATTAAATCACTTGCATGGATTTGACTCCACCTTCCATATGTACCACCCTTGCCTGGTTGTAACTAAGACCTCATATCCAGATATTCATCATATATTAAAAGACCTTCTCTTAAAAATATCCGATGAGTATTTAGGCAATACCCTTTTAAAGGAAGCAGCAATCTATTCCATGTTGATTCAATTCTATGTAACCCTTGGTAGAGTCTGTATGAACGGAGATAGTTGTTTCCCTAATATTAAGACCCAAAAGCAACATGAATATATTGATAAGTTTTTAATTGTTTGTAACTACATGAATGAACATTGCACACAGGATCTTAGTGCGGATAACCTGGCTTCTTTGGCTGGTTTTAGCAAATTCCACTTTGCAAGACTGTTCAAACAATTTACAGGGATGACTTATTACAACTATTTAAACCAACACCGCATTATGTTTGCTGAAAAACTTCTCATTGATCCTAATCTGTCAGTGACAGAAGTAGCGATGCGTTCAGGTTTTGTAAGTCTTGCTACGTTCAACCGATTATTTAAGGCTTACAAAAAATGCACCCCCACTGAATACAAGAAGCTTCACGGAACACATCACAATCTATCAGTAAAATGTTAGATTTACTTAAATATTGTGTTTTGACTGAATTTATCAAGTATAATAGAGTTTTTTGACTGGGACGTTTGGGATAATAATATACACGATGTAAATTATGTAATTATGTTTATAAGGTAAAAATGTGAATAATATAAAACAATAGTAACTGTTCAGGACCCCCTATTCAAAAATAAAATTGGAGCATCCTGAAATTGCTTTTTTAATTGCTTCATACGCGTTGTATCCCTGCTTATGAGCTGTTCCAATATATGACATGATTTTTAGATAATCTCTGGCACCCTCCTCACTTCGGAAGCATCCAGAAACTTTTGTTTTTACCTTTATCATTCTCAAATCCCGTTCCGCTAGATTATTATCGAACGGAACATTAAAGTTATGGATAAAAAGGCAGACTGATGCCTTGTAATTCGCAAGGC
>JBKEAO010000157.1:0-3423 GCA_047972335.1 Anaerocolumna sp.
GAGTACAAAAGATAACTTTCATACCCTTCTTATAAGAAAGGTCCAAAAATCTATCAAAAAACTCATAGGTAAACTCCCCTTCACTAGGCTCAAATTTATTCCATGCAAACTCTGCAATTCTAATAATTTCAATTCCGTGTTCAAGCATCCTCTCTAAATCTTCTTCCCATAACTCCTCTGGCCAATGTTCTGGGTAATAACACACACCTAAAGTAAGTTTATCCAGCTCAATGGACTTCTTTACATTAATCTGATTCATACTGTTCTTCCTCCAATGATTATAATATTTTCAAATGGTATCTGTTGCATCAATAGTTCACAAGAGACAATTTAACTTATACATACATTCCTTATACATACATTCCTTATACACATTCCTTATACACATTCCTTATACATAATTACACTTGTACTGCTAAATGATATATAGTAGTATATTGTTATTATAATAAATCAAATTATCCACGTATATATATCTATATTGGTATTTATATAACTATATTGTTATAGGAGGTAGACTCTTGAAAAGACAGGTCTTTTTACCTTTCATACACGAGAATCCATACTTTTGCTTTCCCGAATCTGTAGGTTGGTATCAAGAAGAACCAACACATTTTTTAAAACGAGACAAAAACGAACTAAACTATTTTAACCTTCATGTGATTTTAAAGGGAAAGGGATATTTAAAAACAAGTAAAGAAATTCACACACTTTCTCAAGGAGATTGCTTTCTTTATTTTCCCCAAGATGAACAGTATTATTATTCAGACAAAGAAGATCCTTGGGAAATTGTATGGGTCCACTTTGCGGGTAATCACTTGCCAGAATTCTTTATGGAAAAAGGAATCCATCATTCCAATGTATGGACCCTAAAGTTATGGAATAATATTGGAGAAGCCATTAAAAAATTGCTAGATGAAACAGAAAACTATGCCATACTTCGCCCCTCCATATTGTCTACGCTAACCTATGGAATTATAGCAGAATTTATTACACAATTAGAACCCCTTACTGTGAATAAAGGTCCAGACATTTACGAAAAAATAGTAGCTCTGCTGCCTAAAATGCGAGAGCTATCTTCAAAACCTTTTGAACTAAAATACTGGTCAGATGAATTAAGTATAAGCACCTTCTACTTCTGTAAGATGTTTAAAAAGACCATAGGTATGTCGCCTACTAACTTTATAATGCTGTGTAGGCTGCAAAAGTCTAAGCAACTATTAATAGAACATCTTGATTGGACAGTAAAGCAAATAGCCATAGAATGTGGATATCCAAGTATCAGTTATTTTGGAAGACTATTTCTAGAAAATGAAGGTGTTACCCCTGTAGAATATCGCAAGCAGCATGGTAAATGATTAGATAAATATAAATTTATACATTATGCTTATTCTAAAGAGACCTTACCCATTTATTATATCCCCCGTAATTTTTAAAAAGAGAGTAATCACACCACTGTGTTACTTACTCTCTTTTTCTGGCTAATTTTAGTGTAGTCAGTCAACGATCAGCTACAAGCTGATATAATATCAGATTTAAGTATTAGCCCACCCAAAGAGTACGCTCAAATGATTGAATGAAACATTAAGCTATCCTTGTTTTCTTCTGATAATATCTTGCAGCATAGGATAATAAAAAGTTCAGTATGAAATAGTTCAGTGCAACATATCCATATAACGCACAGATTTCCCACATACCTCTTGCAGAACCTAGTACTACTTGGCTATTTCTGGTCAGCTCCATAATATCTACAGCCTTTAAAAATGCCGTATCCTTTATAATGGTAGTAACCTGTGACATAAGTGCTGGCACAATACTCTTATAGGTTTGGGGTAATATAACATAGACGAGTATCTGCACAAAATGAAATCCTTGGGATTGGGCAGCTTCTATCTGTCCCTTTGGAATTGCATTCAGACCACCACGGACAATTTCTGCTACCACTGCAGATGTAAACAATGTAAATGTAAATATAGCAATGGGAAGGGCATCCCCTTTCATGGAAAATCGAAAGAATAAAATCCAAAGTATATTAGGAGTACATCGAAATAACTCAATATAAGCCACAGATAATTTCCCAAATATCTTCCACTTTCCTTTGGCATAAGTACGAATCAGTGCCAATATCGTTCCAAAGAACAGACTTAAAATAAGGGTTCCTATAGAAATCAAAACCGTAAGCTTTAGTCCGTCCAACATAAAACGTAAATTATCTGGTGAAAAAACTTCTTTCATGTTAGGAAACCTCCACTTTCATTTTCTTTTTCTCTACAGGTGTTTGCTTAGATTTTTCTTCAAGCTTATGTGCAAGTCTTGCCAAAGGAAAACAAATCATAAAGTAAAGTAGTGCAGATAATATATATCCTTGTAAATAACTAGTCTGTGAAACCCAGTTATCTGAGTAATACATTAAATCAAGGCCTGCAACCAATGCAAGTACCGAGGTATTTTTAACTAGATTTAATGCCTGATTGGCCAAGGGTGGATAAATCATTTTAAGTGTCTGTGGTAAAACCACAAATCTCATTGTTTGTATATTGGTAAAACCTTGTGAATGAGCTGCTTCTATCTGACCTTTTGGTACACCTTCTATACCAGTTCTAATAACTTCTGCTATGTAAGCACCATGATACAAACCACCCCCCATGGTACCAAGTAAAAATTTAGAGATACGTACCGGACGACTTGTATTTAATATAGTCTTTAAAATCAATGGCAATCCGTTATAATAAAAGAAAACTTGTATTACTAATGGAGTTCCTTGAAAGAACTCTATATAAACTCTGGCTAATCCCCTAAGAACTTTACTTTTGGAAGTAGACATCAGTCCCAGAATAACGCCCAATAATAATGCAAGTATAAGGCCAGCCACTGCAACCTTTAAGGTCATAAATAACCCCTCAAAAAAAGGTCCGCTATTCTCAAATAATGCTTCCCATCGCTGTTTACTTAACAAACCTTCTACCATGTGTAACCGTTGCCAAAAATCTATAAAAATCTACAAATCTTGTTTCATTCCTTTTTCAACGTGTTCTATTTCAATAACTATAAATAAATATCTACTTTAGTTTGTATAACACTCCAAAGGCGTAAATTCGGATACAACGAATCCTACATATTAACTTAATCTTTTAGGTGACTTTAAGCTAATTTATATCTTGAAAGATTGATACTTG
Organism: Anaerocolumna sp.; assembly: GCA_047972335.1. Lineage (GTDB taxonomy): Bacteria > Bacillota > Clostridia > Lachnospirales > Lachnospiraceae > Anaerocolumna. The sequence goes on from JBKEAO010000157.1 coordinate 3,177, forward strand.
CGTTTAAATCTCTGTCAATAATAAACCCACATTCACAGTTATAAACTCTGTCTTTTAGTTTTAAATCTTTCTTGATATTACCACATAGGCTACAAGTTTTTGATGACGGATAAAATCTATCAGCTATAACTAACTCAATCCCTCTAAATTTAGACTTATATTCTAACTGTCGTCTAAATTCATAGAAACTTTGCTTTCTTATGCTATCTGATAAATGCTTATTTTTCATCATTCCTTTTACATTCAA
>JBKEAO010000013.1:0-4236 GCA_047972335.1 Anaerocolumna sp.
AAGTAACGGCATTATGGTATAATTATTAGTAATTAAAAGGTTAGGAGCATTGATGTGGATAAAAATTCTCGAAATTTGAACTAAGATTTACAAAACTTAAGAAGGCTTTAGAAAATTTACAAAATAGAATTGGCTTACTAGAAAACAATGAAATTGAAATTTATAAAAGTGCACTTGAAGAATCTGTTATACAGTGTCATGAAATAGCTATTGAGTTACTTTGGAAGACTATTCAGGATTATATTTTAGAACAAGATAAATCAATTCAAATTAATTATAGTAAAGAAACTATAAGATTTGCTTTGAAAAGTAATTTGATTGAAGATAAAAATATAGGATATGTTTTAGTTGAAGCAATTGACAATAGAAATAAATTTTCACATGAATACTGGAATGAAAGTGAACTAGAAACATATATAAGTGACATTATTGAAAGGTATTCCCCAGCTATGGATTATGTTGTAGAGCGACTAAGAGGTAATTGATATGTATGGTCTTAAAGAGAGTGATGTAAATTATATCATCAACCAAGTACAGAAGATTGATGAAATTGAAAAGGTTTCTATATTTGGATCGAGAGCAAAAGGTACATATAGAGAAAATTCAGATATTGATATAGTTGTTTATGGAACTAATATAGATAAGTTATTATTATATAAGCTTTATGAACTTTTAGAAGAAAATGCCCCATATCCATTTTTTGTTGATATTGTCCACTATGAAGTATCTGATGAGATTTTAAGAAAAGAAGTAGATATTAATAGTATTGTAATATATGCGAGAACTTAACTTTATGTATGGCTATTAGAGAAATTGAGGTTGAATGTTACATAAAAGTAGGAGAGTGAAATTAATGAAAAAAAACAAAAATGTAGTCATCGGGCTGTGTATAGTTACTGTAAGTATTGTACTTATTATGATATTATTGAATTTTTATAAATCTAATATTATTAAGGATAGAGTTAGGTTTGAAATAGTCTATGAGTTAAATGACAAAATTTATGGCGTTATTTATAATAGTAAAAATAAAAGTGTGTTTGACAAATATAACTTAGAGAAAAATATTACATCAGATTTACTAGGTGAATATATTGGTGAGGAAGCTATTAGAGTAGACTATGACGGAAATTTTGAAACTTTTAAAATTTATAAGTATGCTAATGCACCTATTACAAAATATGCTTGGACACCCCGTTTGATTTTGGAAGCTACAAATGGAGAATATTATCACGCAACAATTGGCTCACATTATAACAGTGAATTCTATAGTGTTGATGAAGTCAAAAGTGTTTATGGTATATTTTCGTCAGAAGATATTGTGTCAATTTCTAATGAAAAGGATGAAAAAATTGTAGATAGAGATTTTATAAATCAATTTTATACTGGATTATTTACTGATGATTTTGGTGACAATGATTTTTTACAAGAAAATGTATTTCAAAATACGGGGATTGATGAAAGCGAAATTGACAAACTGTATACTAAATATGCAGACGATATGAATTATCTATTTGTAGAGTTAAGTAATGGGATAGTTTTGAGTGTTAAGTTTACAAGTCATAACTATGTAGAGGTTTTTCATGGCTTATATTTTAAAGTTGACGATAGTTGGTTGGCTTTAGTATCGAAATTGAAATAAGCTATACTACATATTTTTGTATGTCTTGTTTACATCTTTCAACACACAAAAGTAAAAGCAATTAAATCTCTATACATTAATATTTACTACAATTAGTATTTTTTTAGGTTTCTTTGTACAGTATGGTGAAACTGATTATATGGAAGGTTTAAGCATATAAAGGCATTTGACAACATTTTATATTTTATTTTTTAGGGAGGATTATACTTATGAAAATAAATAAAAAACAGCTTTTTATTACATGTTTTCTTTTTATTTGTCTTAGTTTTTTATCTATTTTTATGTATAGTACCCGAATAGATGGAATTAGACTTATAATTGAAATCGGAGTACCAATTAAATTTATAACAATATATATTAATACTTTAACTACTGGTTATTTACTACCTAATACTGCTATAAACCCAATGGCTATATTAATGAATATTGTAATCATATATCTAATTTTAGAAATAAAGTTAATAAAAAATGTATTGAATAATTATATTCAATATTAAAATATAGGAATAAACTACTCTCCAAAATTTTTTTGAGTAATTTATTCCTTTGCTTTAATATTTAATACAATACATATGCCACCACCTTAGGGATTCATGGTTTAAATAAGCTGATCTTGAATTGAACTTGCAATAATACAAGCCATTTCAACAGGAACGGCATTTCAATCATTTTATAACTGGTATCAACATTTTTCAATAAACTCCATCTCCGGTGTTTGTGGGTGGAGTTGGCATTGACGACCACTTGCTTGAACAATATTAAAATTAATTATAATGTAATTTACAAGATAAAATTTCAATACTATCATCATTTACACGATAGACCAACCTATTTTCTTGATCAATACGTCTACTCCAAAAGCCTTGTAGCTGATGTTTTAATGGCTCGGGCTTACCCGTACCTTCAAACGGAGTACGAGTAATTTCTTTAATTAATGAATTTATTTTCTTTAGTGTTTTTTTGTCTTGGGTTTGCCAATAAACATAATCGTCCCAAGCTTCATCAAACCAGATTAATTTCAATATTTAATCCTCCTCGACAAGTTCTTGTTCCACGCCTTTACCTGCGTTTAAAGCTTCAATACCACGCATTAAGTGAGCCATATTGCTATCACTATAAAAGGAATCAATAGAAACGTCAAAAGGGATACGTTGTTCTCTACACATTTTTTTTGCAAAAATTGTAATAGCGGTACTCATATTCATACCAAGTTCTTTACAAGTTTCGTCCATAGCTTTTTTTAATTGTTCGTCCATACGGATATTTACAGTTGTTTGTCCCATATAATCACCTCGATTAAAATTTAATATATTATAAATATATCATTTGGTGTATACAATGTCAATACTTTGTATATACTAATATTATATGCAGATTTTCTTTTTTTGAAAACTAGATATGTGAGTAGTTTCTCTACGTATCTTATTTTTAGATTATCTGAATCTAAGAGCTTAAAGTCTTCTAATCGAACTTATGCAAAATAAAGACATAAGAAATATTTTACAATAGTTATATGTGCTGTAAAATTAAAGTTTATGCGATAGTAGTATCAATTAGTTGTTTAATAATTATGATGATGCTAGGGTCGAATAAATGATTTTACTTTGCTATCTCCCTAGCACTTTGAAAATTTCACACATTTTTTCGCTTATACCGAATACAATTCGAGATTATTGGTTGATATCCTTCACTATTTTTTATTATTATGTGGTTAATATGGGATTTTGAGCATAGTTGCCCAAACCATTCCGATAAGTGAATACATACTCATTTATCGTTCTTTGGCGAATATGGCTGTAGCTTTTTTTAATATTTCATTCTCGATTTCAAGTTCTCTCATTTTCTTTTGAAGAGCCTTGTAGTCTTTCAATGAGATTGTTTCTGTTTCTGAAACCTTAACAGGGGATAATTCCTTTACCCATCCTGAAATAGTAGATTTTGCTACGCCATATTCGTCTGATAAATTGGGAAATGAATAATTCCCTGTATTGTACAAGTCCACAATTTGCTGCTTAAATTCTGGTGTGTACTTCTTTTGATTTTTTGCCATGTTGAACAACTCCTTTTCTTTCGATTACTATTATAAGATGTTCAACTTTTCGTGTCCACTGTTATATACTAGCACCAAATGCTCTAATGCTTTTTGTTCACGAGCTGTTAAACTGTTTGTGATATCGGTTAATGAATACTGTTGTGAAGAGTTAAAATGAAATGACATAAAAACACCGCCTTTCTGCTAACTCCATTATAACAGATAATATATAATGTGTGTAATTTTCAAGGTGCTAAAGAGGGCTATTTGACCCTGGCATCTTATGATTAGGGTGTCAAAAGTATTTATACCCCCATATAACTGTACTACTCCTAAATTAGCCTGATTTATGTTATAATAAAGTTAACACAAATCAAAGGAGCGGTATTTAGCTATGGCATTTACACGAAACGAATCTCAACAACTTACATTGGAGGATAGCTTTTTAAACTTAGATGAGCGAACCAAAAAGTTCGTTATAAAGTCCTGGGCAAAAGATTTTTCTGAAGTCGTTTTCCCTGTAATCAATGAGAATCGTTTTTCTGTATTATACAGCAATAATGCT
>JBKEAO010000049.1:0-34864 GCA_047972335.1 Anaerocolumna sp.
AAAAACAGATAAAGGGATTTATAACCATAAGTAACTTCTCGGTTATATGATTTTATAATCAATCATTTATAAAATATAATTAGTTTAACTTATATTTAACCTTTATTAAAAAAATATTAAAAAATACTTGCTTTTTGTTTATTTATGATTTATAATCAATTTTGCGTTCAAAAAATATGCGCTTCTAGCTCAGTTGGTAGAGCACCTGACTCTTAATCAGGGTGTCCAGGGTTCGAGCCCCTGGAGGCGCACTCATAAAGTATCGGTTTGACAGACGTAGGAGCTGTTGGGTCGGTGCTTTTTTCTTGTGTAAAAATATATAAGCATAGATAGAGTTAAGTATCATAAGTGACACTTTAATTGTAAATAGAGTTATCGAGACACACTAAAGCAGGCTATACATCATAGTACATAATTTACAGATAATAACACATGGATAATTAAGGAAAAATTAAGCTATAATAGGATTAAGAATATAAATGTATGAATTTTTGGGGGTTGCATAATGGAAAGAGTAAATTTGCAAGGTTCATGGAATTTTTGTCTTGATCAAGAGAAAGAAGGTATAAGAGAAAAGTATTATAGCAAAGTATTTGCTGATACCATAGTGCTTCCTACGACTGTTTCAGAGGCAAAAAAGGGTAGTTTGGCAATGAATAAGAGTTTATCACATCTGAGCGATCCCTATTATTTTGAAGGATATTCCTGGTATAGTAAGGAGATAGAATTTGATGATGTAGCAAATAAAGAGTTCTTTCTTGTGATGGAGAGAACTAGGATTTCACACCTTTTTATAGATACAGTTTATGTAGGTAGTGTAAATAGCTTGTGTACTTCCCACAAATATAGGCTTACCCCATACATTATAAATACTAAACATAGATTGACTATTATGATAGATAATACTTCTTATCCCATAAATGGGGGACATATGACTTCCCCTGATACCCAAACCAATTGGAATGGAATAACTGGAAACTTCTATATAGAGATATGCAATCAGATTTATATAGAAGATATCCAGATTTATCCTGACAGAAAGAACCGATATATAAGCGTAAAGTTAAATCTTAAGGGCGAAAAAAATCATAGGGTAAAGGTTTATGTATCGGATGCAGATAAAATATTGCATGTATCTGAATATGATCTAATAGAAGGCGACAATGAGTTTACATATCACATGGAAGAGGATGTAACAGGTTGGAGTGAGCATACTCCTAAGTTATATACGTTACATGTGGATGAGCAGGCCATTGATTTTGGGTTTCGCGACTTTCTTGCAGCAGGAAGCCATTTTGAAATAAATGGTCACAAGACCTTCCTTAGAGGAAAGCATGACGGTCTTTTATTTCCTATGACAGGGTATCCACCTACAGATTTGGATAGCTGGTTAAAGGTATTGCAAACAGCTAAGGATTATGGGATGAATCATTATCGTTTTCATACATGTATACCTCCCCGTGCCGCTTTTATGGCAGCGGATCGATTGGGTATATATATGGAGCCTGAAGTTCCTTTTTGGGGAACGGTTACTGTAGCAGGAGAAGAAGGGCATGATGAAGAGGCAAGACAATATCTGATTCAAGAAGGCTATGGTATACTTAAGGAGTTTGGTAATCATCCTTCTTTTGTTATGATGTCTCTTGGAAATGAACTGTGGGGGGATAAAGAAAGTCTAAATAACATCCTGGCTATGTATAAAAAAGAAGACAGTAGGCATTTATACACCCAGGGATCAAATAATTTTCAATTTATGCCCTGTATTTTAGAGAAGGAAGACTTCTATTGTGGAGTCAGATTATCAAAAGATAGACTATTTCGTGGTTCTTATGCTATGTGTGATGCGCCCTTAGGGCATATACAAGCCCAACCCCCAAATGCTAATTATAATTATGACAGTCTTATCCGCCCTGATAGAATTGGAGAAGATACAACAGTTGGAGGTGAAACCTCCATTCAGTATGGGGATGGAGTAAAAACGGTTCTAATGGAAGCAGCAGATGAAATAATACCAAGAATACCCGTTATATCTCATGAGATTGGACAATATGCAATGTATCCAGACTTTACAGAAATAGAAAAATATTCTGGGGTATTAAAGGCTTATAATTTAGAAGGATTTCAGGAAAAACTTCATAAGAAGAATATGCTTCCTATGTCAAATCAATTTTTTAAAGCATCAGGAAGATTTGTGGCAGATTGTTATAAGGCGGAGATAGAGACGGCTCTAAGAAGTAAGGAATTGGCAGGGTTTCAGCTTCTTGATCTACAAGATTTTATGGGGCAGGGAACTGCACTGGTTGGCATTTTAAATGCTTTTATGGAGAATAAGGGTGTGATAAGCAATAAAGAATGGACTCAGTTTTGTAATGACAGGGTGTTACTGATGGAGCTACCAAAGCATATATTTTCATCTGGTGAAAGTCTATATGCAGATATCAAATTAGCCATCTATACCAAGGAGCCAATGATTAATCCTATCATATCTGTCTCTTTATGTAAGGAAGAAAGCACCATATTTATAAAGGAGAGCAGTATAACTGGTATCTATGGGAATGGGCTTTATAACCTTACTAATGTTACAATTAAAATGCCACAGGTTATCATACCAGAATGTTTTTCTTTGTCTGTAAGTATAAAGGAATATTTGGTGTGCAATAACTATAAGGTATGGATATATCCTAAAGAAACCCCAAAGATTGTGGACAAAAACATTATAATTACTTCAGATTTTGAAATGGTATGTAAAAGTCTGATAGAAGGAGCTAAGGTTTTGTATTATCCAGAACAATTAGATGAAACAAACTCCTTGGAGGGGACTTATTGTACTGATTTTTGGTGTTATCCTATGTTTCGATCTATTTCAGAAAGTATGAATAAACCGGTGCCCGTTGGAACCCATGGATTATTAATAGAGCATAGTCATCCAGCATTTCGGTATTTTCCCACCGATTTCTATTCAACGCCTCAGTGGTATGATATTGTAAGTCATGGAAGGCCATTGATTCTTGATTCTATTAAGATAGAGCCAATTGTATGGACCATTGATAATTTTGAAAGAAATTATAGGTTGGGTAATTTGCTAGAGTTATCCATAGGAAAAGGTAAGCTTTTTATTTGCACAGTTAATCTGAAAAAGTTATATGATAACCTGCCGGCTAAATGGTTAGAGTATAGTATATTTAACTATTTAGGAACAAATGAATTTGATCCAAAGTTTGAAACGACAATAGAAACGCTAAGAGATATTTTATATCCAACTAAGTCTACTAATTAACCATAATGCCAATGTGGCAAATACCAATTTGCTATTATACCAATTTCGTATTATACCAATTCTGACAGTTGACAAAATTTAATTCATTTATTACAATATAGATAAATAATTAAGTAAATAAACTTAAAAAAACTTAAATAAGGGACGAGTATGAAGAAAAAGGTAAAAATGGCTGATATCGCAGCAGAACTTAATGTGAGCATAGTAACTGTTTCAAAAGCACTGTCTGATCAAAAAGGTGTAAGCGAAGAATTAAGGGAAAGGGTGAAAACGCTTGCCAGGGAAATGGGTTATAAGCAGTTATCTGTTGTAAAAGAGACTGTCAAGCATGAAAGTTTTAATATAGGTATTATTGTTCCGGAATATTATTTTGGTAAGTATGACTCCTTTTATTGGCAGATGTATCAAGAGGTAGCAACGGAAGCAGTTCGTAAGGAATGCTTTACCTTGCTTGAGCTAATTAGCGCAGAGGATGAGAAAAATTTAGAATTACCTAAGTTAATTAGAGAAAAGAAAGTAGATGGCGTTATATTTATTGGTCCGCCAAACAGCGATTACATTCTTAGACTTCGTAAGGATGGAAGTATACCATTAGTATGCCTTGACTTTTTTGACCAGTCTGGTAATTTTGATTCTATTATTTCAGATGGTTTCTATGGATCTTACCTTCTTACGAACTATTTATTTGATATGGGCCATGAGGACATCGTATATGTAGGTACCTTACTATTTACAAATAGCATAACGGATAGGTATCTGGGTTTCTATAAATCCATGTTAGAACACGGAAAAAAACATTCTGAAATTATTGATATAGGAGATAGAGACTGGATTACTGGTGATGTAAGGGAGTATCAATATAACTTTACCGAGAAGATGCCAACGGCTTTTGTTTGCAACTGTGATCTAGCAGCGAATAATCTTATTAAAGCCTTAAGAGCAAAAGGATACCGTGTCCCAGAAGATATATCAGTAGTTGGATATGATAATTATTTGTATCCAGGATTATTAGACATAGGAATTACTACTTATGATGTTAATGTTAAAGAAATGGCTAGAAAAAGTATAAAGATTTTACTTAAAAAAATTAATAATAATAATTATAAATCAGGTGTACACATAGTAGAGGGATCTATTGTATTTAGAGATTCTGTAGCACCTAGGAATTGATTGTGTATGTATCAAACTTTTATAATCAATCATGCCTATATAACAGATACATCTTTTAATACTGCTATATAACAGATTCACCATCCATATTAATGATGCCATATAACAGATACATCTATCGTATCAATACTGCTATATAGCGGATTCATCATTTATATCAATTAAGCTATATAACAGTAAATTTTAGTCAACTATAATTATAATCATAACCGGTGGCTCTTACTATATTCTAGAGGGGTGACACCGGTTTTTTGTTTGAATAACCGTATAAAATGGTTTGTATTTTCTAAGCCGATCATTCGACCCACTTCATTAATGCGTTTATCTGTATGCATTAAAATATCTTTGGCAATAGCTATCCTTTTTTGAATTAAATACTGCATTGGTGATTCATAAAAATATTTATTAAATTCTCTGCAAAGTCTATATCTACTCGTGTGATATTCTCTCTCAAGATAATCATAAGAAAAATCCTTTTGATAGTTTACATCAAAATCTTTTTTAATCTCGATGATATATTTTGGTATGGAAGTCTGAAATTTTGACGACTTATTATTTTCCAAAATAATTTCATAAAGCATGTCCAATACTAACTTTGAAGTTTGTAAGGAATTTTCCTTTGTTATATCAATCATTTGAAAAAGTTTATAAAACATATTTCGTACAGGAGGTTGTAGTGGAATATGGATGGCGTATTTATTATCTGCAATTGATTTTAATAAAAAGGATATGGGACTTCCGTCGATAAAGAGTATTTTGTAATTCCAATTACTCTGATTGATTTCAATTTTGTGAGGATATCTACAATTAAAAATAATAAATTGATCGTTAGTTGCTGCAATAGTCTCATTGTTGATGGATAAAGTTCCAGAACCACTCTCAGTTAAAATTATACTGAATGAATTTAAATTTTGTGAGGCATAATAATAAGGATATGAACATGTTATATTTTTGTATGCTTGTATATATGGAAGGTTATTTTTCATTTCTTGGGATACTTTTATCGATTCAGGTAAGTGTTCTATTAAAGATAAGGATTTTGTTAAAGCAGTGCTTGTTTTAAGTGAATTTAAAAATAACTCTTGAAAATCCATAAATAATAGCCTCCTTTATTTAGTATTATTTACTCTTAAATTATACATTATTTAAGTAAAAAAATAAATGACTATTTTATTTTAATATTAAAAACTATGTATTGCGTAAAAATAGTTAGGAGAAATACACAAATATACCAGCTCAATTTAGATAATTTTATTGTTTTATACAAGTTTTGCAAGAAAAGATGATAAAAAGCAAGAAAAGATGATGATTAATTATTTAATTAAGTTATAATTAAAATAAGTTATTAATTGATTAACTTATTTAGATACGAGGAGGAAAATTAAGCATGAGATTTAAAAAATTATTAGCACTTGGATTAGCAGTGGTTATGACATTCTCATTAGCTGCATGTACAACCCAAGATGATGAAACGGGAGATAATGCAACTCCGACCCAAGAAGGCACTGACACAGAAGCAACACCAACAGAAACGGATCTATCATCATTAGCAGGTACAACAATCAATGTTTACACACAGACTGGTAACTTAGTACTTGGTGAAGAGAAAAAGGATGAACAAGGTAATACTTATCGTGATGAATCCAGCGCTTACTTAAAACAATTAGCAGAGCGTTTTACAGAAGAAACAGGTATTATTGTAGAACTTCATGTTGCTTCAAATGAAGATGAGGTTAGACCTTTATTTCAAGTAAAAGATAGCAGTGTAGATGTTTATACTATGCCTAACTGGAGTCTTGAAGAATGGGCATCTTATGCAGAACCTTATTGTACTGTGGAAGAAGCGCAGGAATTATATGGAGATTATGCGTTGGCAATGCCTAATAAAGATGGATATATCTACAGCATTATGCCAACGAAAGCATATAATCAAGCAGTTGTATATAATGAAGAAGTAATTAAAGCAGCTGGATACGATGAAATACCAGCTACCTTAGAAGAGTTTAATGCAATGTGTGAAGCGATTAAAGCAAATGGTGTAACACCTATTTCATTACACAGAATAGAAAACTGGCCACTTGCAACTGTACAAGACTTCGCAGGTTACGTAGCAGGCAATGCTAATGTATTTGCCGAATCTTTAAAAACTGAAAATCCATTTAGCCCAGAAAATCCATTTGGTAAAACAATTAAAATGTATACAGAATGGAAAGCGAATGGTTATTTTGAATCCGAAGTATATACAGACTTTGGTGTAGCTATGGACAGTGTAGCCTATGGTAAAGCAGGTATGATGTTATTCGGATCTTGGGTTGTTCCACAGATTCAAGGACGTGTTCCAGAAGGTACTGATCCTTCCGTTATTAAATTTGCTCCAGCACCAGATTTTGGTGAAGGTAGATATGTACTAGCAGCACCAGCAAGTAACTATGCAATTAGCAAATTCTCTGAGAATAAAGAAGCAGCAAGAGCCTTTATTGAATATATTGCAGACGATGCACAATTTGCTTATGATCAAGGTTTTATAGCAAACAAAGAAGGTGTAGAACCGATTGTACCCGAATTATACTCTATTATTGATGAAATGGTTGAGGCAGGTGAAGTAGAAGCTCTAATTGCCCCTGCATCTGATGAAAATACAATTGCAAATCAAGATGTATTAACAGAAGCTGGCTTATATGCTGATTATAAGTATGTTGGTTTATTATTTGACTCTCTTGATGTTACAAAGCCTGATGATTGGACAGCTTATAACAAACAAGTTGATGTGCAAAATAAAGCGTATGCTGAATACAAAGAAGAACTTGGGGTGGAGTGGGTTGAATAACTAGTCCTCTAAGTTAATGGAAATAGTGTACTTTTAGGTACACTATTTCCACATATATAATTTAGTTGTAACTGTCATATTACCCCACCCCTTCCGATTCAGAACATGGAGAAAAATTATGAGTAAATCAAAAAGTAGTAGATTTATTATTTTTGCATTTCTGGTTATACCAGTAATACATCTATTAATATTCTCGTATATTCCTATTTTAACAAACATATATCTTAGTTTTACCAATTATAAAGGGGTTGGAACACCTCGATGGATTGGACTAAAGAATTACAAAAGATTACTTACAGACCCTCAGTATATTGCATTATTTAAGAACTGTCTTTGGTATATGGTAGTTTCTATACCCCAATTGGTATTTGCTTTTGTATTAGCTGTTTTTGTAAATGGAAAATTCCGTGGCCTTAGTTTGGTAAAGGGAATCTTAATTATTCCATACTTATTAAATGGTGTAATTGTTTCAACAATTTTTATTATTTTCTTTAACAACTCAGGTACGTTAAATTTAATATTAGAATCAATAGGCCTTAGTAATTTAACACACCAATGGTTACAAGATTTAAAACTTGTTAATCCCTCTATCGCCTCCATCAGTATATGGAGATATTATGGTATGAATTTTATTATGTTCTTTGGAGCTCTTCAAACCATACCTTCAGAACTTTATGAAGCAGCCGCTGTAGACGGCTGTACAAAATGGCAAGAGATTCGTTTTATCTCCATACCATCTATTCGAAATGTATTATTTATTAATATTTTACTTAGCGTATCCGGATCTATTCAAGTTTTTGAAATACCATATATTATGTTAAATGGTGCAAATGGAACCATAACACCGGTTATTCAAATCCAACAAAGTGCTTTTTCTGAAAACAGAATGGGATTTGCAGCGGCCCTTTCCATCCTTGTATTCTTGATTGTACTTGTTGCAGTAGGTCTTCAAAATTTACTAACAAAGAGAGGAGATAAATAACCATGATCAAAGAAAGTAAATTATATAAAACCTTGCGTTATATCTTCTTATTCTTTGCCTGTATATTTGTTATTGTACCAGTGTTACCCCTTGTCTATATGGCTTTTAAAACCGGTGCAGAATATGCATCAACAGGGGTATTAACACCACCTAATAGTTGGACTAATTTTTATAACTTTGCCTATGCAATCAGAGTTGGTAATTTAGGCAAAGCCTTATGGAATACGGTTATTATACTTGGTATTTCTCTAACTCTTCAAATTATGTTTACAACTATGGTTTCTTATGTGTTACACCGCTTTGAGTTTCGGGGTAAGAAAATAGTTATGACTTTGTTTACCCTAACCATGTTTATACCAGTAGTGACAACCCAGACAGTGGTATTCCAGATTATATACAAAATGAATTTAGTAAATAAGATGGCAAGTGTTATCATTCTATATTCTGGCGTAGGTATTGTTGGTATCTATATTATGTTTAATTTATTAGCCTCTATTTCAAAGGAATTAGATGAAGCAGCCCTAATCGATGGTGCAAATTATTTGACCATATATTATAAAATCATTCTACCTTTACTAAAACCTGCTTGCACAACCCTTCTTATACTAAATGGTATTGGTTTATACAATGACTTCTTTATTCCAAACCTTTATTTAAGAAAGGATGTTCAGACCTTTACGGTGGCCTTGTATAAATTCTTTGGAAGTATGGCAACACCTTTTGAAATAGTTGCTGCAGCAATTCTTCTAGGTATTATACCAATTGGTATTGTGTTTTTATTTTTACAAAAATATATTTATTATGGTTTGGCAGGTGCTGTTAAGTCATGACAAGAGACACTCTTTTTTACAAAATATTATCAGGAATCCATGTGGTATTTTTCGTAAGTATATTATTTGGATTAACCATTGTTTTGTCAGCAAGCTTATTATATATACCTGCTTTGGGTGCTTTGTTTTTCATTGGTAAAGATTATATAGATAAAAAATTAAATATCAATGACAGCATTGTAAAGTTGTATTTTAGGTATTTAAAGGAATCTATTTCATTGGTAAAATGCGTTCCTGTTCATATCATTTTACTACTTAATATAGTAGGTTTTTATGTAGCTATGGAAGAGTATAAAACCATTGGAATACTATGTTTAATGATTACAGCAGTCCTATTGGTTTTCACCCTATACATCGCTGGATATTTTGTGTTTATTCATAAAAAAGTAGATCTATTAGAGATGTCATTTTTTATGCTTTTTAAACCACAATTTTTAATATTGCTGTTTATGATTATGGTTGTATTTTGTGTGTTTATATCCATGGCCTTACTAACCATATTGCTTTTTACAGGAGCCTTTTTCTTATTTGCTTTAGAAGTTGTTATATTTATTCAGTCCATGTATTTCAGAAAATTAACAGGTGGATTATCTGAAGAGGAAGAATACGCATACTTAGTATTTGGTAAAAAGAAATAAATTAGCAATACAGATTTTAGTAGTAAAGTTCAATCCAGTAATCTTTAATTTGTAAATACTGTCTTATACTGACAAATGTAATTACAAATCAAGGAATTTAATAGAATAAAACATTAGGAATTTTTATAGAAGGGAAAAATACTATGAGCAAAATTAAAATGATAAGTCCAGTTGTAAAAAATGTGCCTTGGCAAGATAGACCTGAGAAATTAACGGGGGCTCCAATCTGGAGATATAATGAAAATCCTATTATTAAGAGAAACCCAGTTGAGGGAGTGGCAAGAATCTTTAATAGTGCAGTCATGCCTTATGAAGACGCTTTTATTGGTGTATTTCGTGGAGAGCAGACCAATGGTATTCCTTATATTTATTTGGGAAGAAGTAAAGATGCTATACACTGGGATATTGAAAGTACCAGAATTCCCTTTGAAGATGAAAATGGTAAACCATTTATGCCAAAATATGCCTATGATCCACGTTTGGTAAAAGTAGAGGATATTTACTATATTATTTGGTGTCAGGATTTTTATGGTGCGGCTATTGGTATGGCAAAAACCACAGACTTTAAAAAGTTTGTAAGACTTGAGAACCCATTTATTCCATACAATAGAAATGCTGTCTTATTTCCAAGAAAAATTAATGGAAACTATGTTATGCTAAGTCGTCCAAGTGATAGCGGACATACTCCATTTGGAGATATTTTCTTAAGCGAGAGCCCTGACCTTGTATACTGGGGAAAACACAGACATGTTATGGGTAAAGGAAAAGCTTGGTGGGAATGCGTAAAAATTGGTGGAGGTGCAACACCGATTGAAACTTCAGAAGGTTGGTTATTGTTCTACCATGGTGTAAGTGGAACTTGTAACGGTATTGTTTACAGTGTTGGGGGCGCTATCTTAGATCTTGAGAATCCATCCATTGTTAAATACAGGTGCGAAAACTTTTTATTAACACCAGAAGAATGGTACGAAGAAAGAGGGTTTGTTCCTAATGTAGTATTCCCTTGTGCGACAATCCATGATTCAGAAACAGGAAAAATTGCTTTATACTATGGATCGGCTGATAGTTATGTTGGTCTTGCTTTTACACAATTTGATGAAATTGTTGATTATATCAAAGAAAACAGTGTGCTAACAGAAGAAGATACAGAAATTGGTATTAGATAATATGTTGTTTTGTTGCGAAGTAATTGTATCATTAATATAATAAAAAAAGATATCAAAGATTCATGTTTCGTTGATATCTTTTTTTGTATCTACTTTAAAATAGATTTTTAATAATGTTAAATTTGATCTTTATGATAAATTAGATTTTTACGATAATAGGTATTCTCTAAGGGGTATTGATACCGGAAGATGCCATCTTTTTTGTAATAAGCATTCTGACAGGCTGGGGCTCCAAGCACGCACACAATCTCTCCCAGACCTTTGGCGCCAAAGGCAATGTCAGGGGCATTTTTTTCAAGTAAATGTACTTTAATATCTGGCATTTGATTGGATTTAAAGAGTCCAAGGGTTCCAAGTTTTACTTGGGGAATACCATCTTTTAGTGGTAAATCTTCTGTAAGTGCATATCCAAGCCCCATTGCAATACCACCCTCTACCTGGCCTTCTGCGGACAAAGGATTAATTACTCTGCCTACATCATGGGCTGCAATTACCTTTACAACTTTACCATCTTTGTCGATAATATAGAGCTGTGTTGCATAACCATAGGCTACGTGGCTAACTGGATTGTCTTTCTTTGAACCAATAGGGTCTGTAATATATTCAAATTCACCTATATATTCCTTTCCTTCTAAATCTATGAGAGATTTACCCTGATCTAAATCTAGCCTAAGCTTTTGTGCGGCTCTTCTTGCTGCTTCTCCGGCAAATACAGTTTGTCTTGAGGCAGTGGTGGTACCAGAATCTGGTGTATATTTGGTGTCTGGATGTTCTACTATAACACTAGTGGTAGGAAGTTTTGCAGTCTCACATACCATTTGCATTAGTATTGTCTGAACACCCTGACCTATGGCACCGGCTGAGGACCTTGTATGTACTTTTTCTCCAATAATTTTTAGATTACATCGACCTATATCTGAAACACCTACGCCTACTCCCGCATTTTTCATGGCAGAGGCAATGCCAACAAAATAGTCGGGGTCTGCTTCATACCGATTAAAATCATCTTTTACCGCCTCAAGAGTTTCTGCCATAGCAGTACCCTCATCAGCAATCTGCCCGTTAGGCAGTGATTGACCAGGTCTAATGGCGTTAAGATACCTCATATCCCATCCAGTCATACCTACTTTTCCTGCAAGTTCATTTATCAGACATTCTACCACCGCACAGGACTGGGTTACACCAAAGCCTCTAAAAGCGCCACCGGGAGGGTTATTGGTATAATAAGCATTACCTTCTACATCCATGTTTTGATAATTGTAGGGACCGCCTATATGGGTACAAGCCCTTTGTAGCACGGGTCCTCCAAGAGAGGCATAAGCACCAGTATCAGATGTGATTCTTGCAACCATTCCTTGTAATATACCCTGTTCATCACAACCAATTCTACAGTAAATTTCCATAGCGTGTCTTTTGGGATGATAGTTGATACTTTCTTGTCTGCTAAAGAATACCTTCACAGGTCGCTTGGTCAGATAAGCGCATAAAGCCGCTTGATGTTGTACGCTCATATCTTCTTTGCCACCAAAACCACCCCCAACTACAGCGCTTTGAATCCGAACTTTTTCTAAGGGCAGACCTAAATAATCACTAATCTCATGGTACTCATCATAGACACCCTGACCACCTGTTATCACCATAATACCATCACCATCAGGTACTCCTATGGCTGTTTCTGGTTCCATAAAGGCATGTTCTGTTGGTGGTAGTATAAAGGTTCCTTCTGCAAGATACATAGAGTTTTTAAGGGCATTGATTGCATCCCCTCTTTTCACCTCTTGATGATCTAGGAGATTATTCTGAGGAATTCTAAATTTACCAAACTGAATAAAGCCTTCACCATGAATTTGAGGTGCACCTACCCTTGAAGCTTCCTTGGCGGTAAGGAGGGGAGGAAGTACTTCATAAATAACCTCAACAGCCTTAGCCGAAGCAATCGCTTCTTCTTTTGTCTTAGCTACAACTATGGCAAGGGTATCGCCACAACATTTGGTTTCTTCACCCACTGCAATCATACCAGGCCAATCTTTAGCGAGGTGTCCAATATAGCGGTTACCAGGAATATCCTTGGCAGTATAAACGGCTACTACGCCAGGCATTTTAAGGGCCTCAACGGTATGAATTTGTAAAACCTTAGCTCTTGCATATTTGCTAAATACGTTTTTTCCATACAACATACCATCCAGAGAATAATCGTCCGTGTACATAGCACTGCCTAAAATTTTAGCAGTTGCATCGACACGACAAGTCCTTTCACCAACTTTTCCACTTTGATTTAGTTCTGGAATTTCAGAATTTTCTCTAAGGATTTTGGCTGCAAGTAAAATACCATCTTCAATTTTTTTGTATCCAGTACACCTGCAAAGATTGGATTTAATGGAAAGTTTCACTTCTTCTCTGGTTGGATTGGGATTTTGATCTAGGAGGCATTTTCCACTGATAATCATTCCAGGAATACAAAATCCACATTGTACGGCACCGCTAGCAGAAAAAGAATAGGTAAATACCTCCCTTTCTCTCTTAGAAAAGCCTTCCAGGGTAAGAATCTTTTTGCCTTCTAGTTTGGAAAGCTTTTGTACACAGGCACGAAGGGCTTTTCCATCAACTATAACTGTACAAGTGCCGCAGGCTCCTTCTTTGCAACCATTTTTTACAGAAGTAATATTTAGGGTGTCTCTTAGAAAATCCATAAGGGGCATATCAATCTCCCAAGAGTAATTTTGACCATTGATATTTATAGGGTTCATGTTAACTAAATCCTTCTTTCCTTTGAAGATATAGTATAGCCTCTAAAACCCCGCCACCCAAAGCTCTGGCTTTATCAGAAATAGAATAGCAGTATTCCATCTTACATCTTGGATCCACATCGCCTATTTTTAAGTTCTTAGTTACAGTTAACCCATCGGTAATGAGGCCTCTGAGTACGCCGTCAAGGCTTGAAATTACAGGTAAATCCTCTACATAGGCTATGACCTCACCTGCTCTAACTTGTGTACAGATTTCTTTTACATTCCTAATAATTCCATGAGTGGGTGCTCTTAAAATTCTCTGATAATCGTAGCCACCAATTACACCAGGTACACCTGTATCAGGCTCAGCAGATCCTTCAAAAAACACTCTGCCAAGATTATGGCCTCTGTTGGTTTCAATGACTCCATGCACGTCTATCCCAGCCTCAAAACCTGGTCCAAGACCTATTACAATTGGTGCCATGGCTTTATGAGTTCCTAGGTTTTTCTTGGCTAGAATGGCATCCACTACAATATGAGGGGATAATTTAGGAAGAGTCTTTGCATTAGGATCTACTAAAACGGGTATAGTGCCTGTTTGTAGACATATAAAAGCTTCCTCTACACTTTTGACCTTTACAGCAGTAAATTCTTCTACTTTTGTCATGCCATGATAAAGAGCGTCTGCATAAGCTACGGTTCTTCTGATGACGGTTGGTTGTTCAATTTCTAGTATAATTATGTCAAAACCACTTCTTTTTAAGCGGTGGACCACACCTGTGGCAAGATCTCCACCACCTCTTACGACAACAAGATTATTTGGCATCTTCATGTATAGTTTAGTTCCTTTCGTATTTCAGGGAATCGTAGTCCTCTTTGGTGTCAATATCCTTACCTACCTGGGGATTTGTTATTGGTACTTCATATACTTCCTTTGGATTCTTCTGTATAATAATACGTCCCCCAACATCACCCTCCAGGTTTTTAAGATCTTCTATCCATCGATTTGAAAATATAACAGGATTTCCTCTGCTTTCTTTATACAAGGGAACCACGATGGAACCTTTTCCTAGGTAAAATGCTTCTTGTAATTTAGTCACAGTGACTAAATCAATAAAAGGCTGATCAGCAACAAAAAACATAATACCTTCCTCAGTAGGAGAGGCTGTAAGGTGTTCCATTGCAAGTCGTATAGAAGTACTTAGTCCTTTATAAGATTTCTCGTTAGTAAGAAACAAAAATCCAGAAGCCTTCGGGCAATTGGCCTTAATTTCTTCTAAAACTTCTTCATCTGAGTAAACAAGGATAGTCTTTCTAAAATGAAATGAGCTTACCAAATCTACCACATGAAGTACCATAGATTTATGATTCACTTTAGCGAGAAGCTTCTTTCCACCAAATCGTTTGGATAAGCCGGCTGCTAATATAACCGCTATCATAAAATACTACCTTCGTAATAGGTAATAAAGTTATTATCTTCAGTTTTTGGAAGCGCTTCGCCTATAACCTGACTTCTTAAGGTCTTTCTCATACATAATTCATTTACCAAGGCAGAAGCTTTCTCTTTTGGAACAAATAATAATAGACCTCCTGATGTCTGAGGATCAAAAACAAGGGCTTTTTTACTATCTGAAATATTACCTTCGAATGTAACCCATTTTTCATAGTGGTCTCGATTGGCATATCCACCACCGGGTATACAATCCTTATCAATTAGTTCTAAGACGCCGTCCATGATAGGCAGTTTATCTATATTGATACGAATACTTACATTGCTAGCACAGGCAACTTCATAGGAATGACCTGAAAGTCCAAAACCTGTTACATCAGTACAGGCATTTACACCGATTAGCTGGGCAGCTTCTGCAGCAGTTTTATTTAAGGTACTCATAGAGGTAATCGCCTCTATCATACCCTTTTCTGCTATTATATTATTTTTAAAAGCAGTACTAATGACACCTGTTCCTAAGGGTTTTGTTAGAATGAGCACATCACCTGGTTTGGCGCCTCCATTGGTTAATACTTTGTCTGGATGTACATATCCTGTGACAGAGACACCAAATTTTACTTCATTGTCTGTAACTGTATGGCCACCAAGAACCACTGCACCTGCTTCTGTAACTTTATCTAGTCCGCCTTGTAATATTTGCGTATATACAGATGGGTCTAGACCTGTTGAAAAGCAGCAAATATTTAAAGCGGTAAGTGGGGTTCCCCCCATGGCGTAAACATCACTAAGGGCATTGGTTGCTGCAATCGCACCAAAGGTATAGGGATCATCTACAATTGGT
Organism: Anaerocolumna sp.; assembly: GCA_047972335.1. GTDB lineage: Bacteria > Bacillota > Clostridia > Lachnospirales > Lachnospiraceae > Anaerocolumna. The sequence continues at coordinate 15,911 of JBKEAO010000049.1, forward strand.
GTAAAGAAATCTACAGTTTGAATCAGAGCGTAATCAGGTGCTATTTTATATACTCCAGCATCATCGCAGGTACCAAAACCTACAAGGAGATTGGGATCATCTTTTCTTTCTTGCATATTCATGTGTGCCATTACTTTTGCTAAATTTCCTGGACCAAATTTGGCTGCACAGCCAGCTTTTGTTGATAGGGTTGTTAATCGTATTTTATTCATGTCTTTCTTCATGTGTAGTTCTCCTAATTTCTTGCCATATTTTTTCTGGAGTTGCGGGGATACTTAAATCCTCTGGATATCTTCCTAAGGAACTAAGGGCATTTACAATTGAAAAATATACAGACTCTCCATAAACAAAGGGTGGTTCTCCAATGGCTTTAGAGCGTTTTACACCTGGTTCATTGATGCTTCCTTCCAATAATTCTACATAAATATCTTCTGGAATATCACCAATGGTTGGTATTTTATAAGTGGCGGGGGAACTGCTTAGGAGAGTGCCTTTATGGTTATAAACCAATTCCTCAGTGGTAACCCAGCCTATGCCTTGGGCAAAAGCGCCCTGTACCTGGCCTATATCAACTCTTGGATTAATACTACTTCCACAGTCATGGATAATATGAGCAAAATCTAAGGTGGTGCGTCCTGTCAATAAATCCAGTGTTATTTCACTGACAGCAGCACCAAAAACATAATAAAGAAATGGATGTCCCTGGCCAGTTTCTCTGTCAAAATGAATACCTGGCGTGGCATAAAATCCATGGGAGGACAAATCAATTCTTTCAAAATACGCCTTTTTAATCAGATCCTTAAAAGTAATAAGTGGATGCTCATAGTCTGTTCTATTATCTATTATAGTATATATATATCCATTTTCAAAGGAAACTTCAGTGCTCGGATATAGTTTTTTCGTTAATTCTTTTAATCTGGTTATAAGCTGCTGTGAAGCATTTGAAACAGCGTGACCGTTTAAATCACATCCAGAAGAGGCTGCAGTGGGTGAAGTGTTTGCAACCCTTTTGGTATTATTACTTTCGATACGAATATAGGATAGTGGTACACCAAAATGAGAGGCTGCAATCTGTGCGATTTTTGTATTTACTTCCTGACCCATTTCAATAGCACCATGGGTAATAGAAATGGAGCCGTCAAAGTAAATGTGAATTAAGGCACTTCCTTGATTTAAATGGGCAGCAGTAAAGGAGATACCAAATTTGACTGGGGTAATACCAATACCTTTTTTGTAATATTTATTATTTGCATTAAATAAAGCAATATGCTGTTTGCGCTTCTCCCATTTGCTTTCCTTTTTTAGTTTATTCAAGATAATCTCTATCTGTTCTGCATGAAATACTTCCTCGCCGTAAGGTGCTAAATCCCCCTTATGATACATATTTGTTCTTCTCACATCAAAGGGGTCAAGGCCTAGCGTGTAAGCTATTTTTTCTATTACATTTTCGATAGCAAATATGCCCTGGGGACCTCCAAATCCTCTAAAAGCCGTAGCTGGAGGAAGGTTGGTTTTACAGGGTCTTCCAATGATCTTAATGTTTTCTATATGATAGCAATTTTCTGCATGAAGCATTGCTCTCTCAAGAACGGAGGTACTTACATCGGCAACTGCACCGCAGTTAGAATTTAGCTCAACCATATAAGCTAGTATTTTACCGTCATCACCATATGCAACTTTAAAATAATTTTCAAAAGCATGACGTTTTCCAGTGTAGAGCATATTTTCATCTCTGGTAAGCCTAAGCTCTGTGGGACGACCTGTATGATAAGAGGCAAGGGCTGCAAGAGCGGCCCAGGGAGTTGCTTGGGATTCTTTTCCCCCAAATCCGCCTCCTAGTCGTTTGATATCTACGGTGATAAGATTTTGAGGCAGACCAAGTACTTTGGCGGTCATTTTCTGTATTTCATTCGGGTTTTGAGATGAAGAATAAAGGGTAAGGCCTCCGTTATCCTCAGGTATTGCAAGGGTTGCCTGTGTTTCTAGATAAAAGTGTTCCTGGCCTTCATTCTTAATTGTTCCTTCTAGATAATTAGGACAGTGTGCAAATACCGCTTCCACATCCCCATGTTCAATTTTTCTAACTGGGCCTACATATTGATTTTCTTTTATTGCCTCTGCAACTGTGAATACAGGTACTTCTTCTTCCAGCAATAACTCTATTTTTTGAAGGGATTCTTCTGCTATTTCTAGACTTTTAGCAGCTACAATAGCCACTGGTTCTCCGACAAAATGAACATAATTTTCTGCAAGTGCCACTTCATCTTCTATAATGCCACCAATCTGGTTCTTGCCAGGTATATCCTTAGCAGTCAGTACACAAGCAACGCCAGGTAGTGCTTTTGCTAAAGCAGTATCAAGCTTAATAATCTTTCCATGGGCCATAGGACTTGGTAATACTTTTACATATAGTAGATTACGTGGTTTTGGAATATCATCAATAAATTGTGAACGACCAGTTACGTGATCGTATCCACTTATGTGTAAAGGTGATGTGCTTAACATAGACTATACCTCCTGACCGATTTTATATGCCAAATAGTGTTTCATTAAAAGATTCTGCATGAGTGCTTCTCTGTATTCTTTGCTACTTCTTACATCAGTAAGGGGAGTGGCCTCCTTTTTTATGAGGGCAAAGGCTTTTAAGAAAGTTTCCTCAAGCATTTGTTTACCTTCTAAATATGCTGCAGTTTTATACATAAAAAGAGTGGTAGGCCCGACGCCACCATAGGCTAAATGACACTTTTTAATTACGCCTTCTTCTACCAAAAGAGCCATGGCGGAATTAACAGAGGATATATCCACTTCTTTTCGTTTGCTTACTTTCTCAAAATGTATAAAATTATATTCTCCTAAGGGGAGGGTGATTGAACAGACCCATTCCTCTGGCCTTTTATCTGTAAGCTTATAACCAAGATAAAAATCCCTTATGGAAACAGTTCTCATTCCAGTAGTATCTGCTATATTAAGTCTTGCATCAATAGCCATAAGGAGTGGTACTGTATCTGCTACAGGGGAAGCATTTACAATATTACCTGCCATAGAGGCACTAGAGCGTATTTGTTCAGAGCACATTTGACTTACAGTGGTAGATAGTGCAGGAAATATGGTTTTGGTTTCATCTATTATTCTTGATAGGGAGACACCCGCACCAAAGGTAAGAGAATCTGGGGTGTAAGTTATATTTAAAAGGGTATCTATTCTGCTAAGATCAAGTAATAATCTGTAATGTTTACCATGCTTTTTCATACCCACTACCACATCACTTCCACCATTTATATAGCATAAGTTACCATTCTCTGTAAGAGCCTTATGCCCTTTTAAGAAATCAATTAGATTTGCTTTGGATATTGGCGAATAGTAAGCATGTTTGCCATCATCTATAAAAATGTCTTCTGGAATTAGTGTTAGTTGTGCTGCTTCAGTACTGGTTAGATAAGAGGGGCGTATGTGATTGGATGTAATATTTAGATCCTCCAAGAACTTAGGAACTTGGCGAATGGAAGTATACCCTGTACATCTGCATAGATTTCCTTCTAGGTATCTTCTAAATTCTTCTTTTGTAGGGTGCTCTTTTTCTAAATATAGAGCAAAAATAGATAGGGCAACCCCTGGGGTACAAAAACCACATTGGGTAGCGTGTGCGTTAAGAATTGCTTCCTGAATAGGGTGAAGGGTATCCTTATCCTGCATACCCTCTATTGTTATGAGGTGTTTTCCTTCTAATTTGGCTGCTAAATAAAGACATCCTGCAATGGATTTATAGTGAATTTCATGGTTTATTACCTCTCCAAGGACAACGGTACAAGCACCACAATCGCCCTCGCCACATCCTTCTTTTATGCCATGTAAATCTAGGTTATTGCGTAATAATTCTAGGACTGTTGTTTCTGCGTTTACTTGTATTTCTTGTGGTGTTCCATTCAAAAAAAAGTGAACTGTCTCTTTCATAGTTAGGCTCCTTTCTGCTACTTACACAATGAAAATATCTTACTTGTTATTAGCCAAATAATAAAAAAGCCCTAGGCTATAGAGACACCAATCAAACTAACCGCTTAAGTAATAAACGGTAGTCTCATTGGCCCTCATGTAGCCTAGGGCAATTTAAGGTCGCCTGGTCGAAACGCTCAAACCATATTAATGAGCTTATACAAGAAGATATTAGTTATAATAATACCTCTTTGTATTTTTAATATCATTATACATACTTTTTAGCAATAGTCAATAATAGATTATAGGTTCTTGTGTTATAATTATTTTTCTGTTAAAGTATAAAAATAACAGTATCTATTTCTGTGAAAACTTGATAATAAATGATACCAAATGCATCATATCTATTATAAAAAGAAAGGAATTTCACAGTAAGTTGTAAATAGCTTAAACTGTGGACATAGCATAGTAAATATGTTATGGATGGGTGTAAAAGATGAAAATAACCATGTATGGAGCTGAAATATGTCCTGATTGTGTAGAGGCAAAAGAATTGCTAAAAAATGTAACGAACATAAGACTTGAATATAAGAACATTACGGAAAGTACTACTGTTTTAAAAGAATTTTTAGCATATCGAGATAAGGAAGTACTTTTTCAGGAAGTAAAAGATGCAGGGAAAATTGGTATACCATTTTTTGTTTTGGAAGATGGAACGAAAACCTTTGATCTTACAGAATTTTTGGAAGGTATACAATTAGATGAAAATGCAGAAGAAAATGCAGAGATTTCAAATCATAAAACTGCAGTGAATGCCTGCTCAATAGATGGTACTGGTTGTTAATAGAAATTAATCTTTATTAAAAATAAAACATAACGAATGAAGTGATTGACAAGTTCATAGAATAAGTAGTAATAGAGTATAAGCAAGCAGTCTAGGAGTATGTAAAATTTGCTTTGACAAGACTTTGGGGGGATAAATATAAAGGGAGAGAGCAGTATGAAGCTAAAATATAAAAAAATTATATTACTTATTGCGATCTGTATGCTAGGTACGAAGATGGTTACTTACTCAGTTGAAAGTCAATTAAAAATAAATGAAGCGAAACAAAACAAAAAGATTATTCCAAAGAAATTAAGTCATGATGGTAATCAGGATACTGTGATTTATCCCACAACAGAGTTATATGATACAGAGGCTATTATAGATGGGGATATAGAAGCAATGCAGGAAGGTATACTTGAGAAAAATGCTTATGAAAGTATAAATGAACTCATGAAGAATTATTATACTGCCAAGCTAAACAATACAATAAGTGGATTTGAACCACTGGTAAATGATACAAATTACATAGATATAAAGGATAATGGCAGAAGAACAAAATATATAGAGAACTATGAAAATATTATCTGTTACACAAGGCAAGGATTATTAGAAAACACATTTGTTGTTTATGTTTACCATGAAACTAAGTTCAAAGAAATAGATACGGTGGCACCGGGACTTGATCGGTTTTACATCATGCTTGGAGAGAATGAAGAACCCTATATATATTTGGGTGATGTGGACCAAAGTACGACCAGATTTATGAAAGAAACGGATGAGTCAGAAGAGGTACTTAATCTCGTCTCTAAAGTAAATGAAAAGTATAAAAAGGCAGTGGCTGCAGATAGTAAGCTAAAGGAATTTAAGTTAAAATTAGAAGAACCTGTAGGGTGAATTCATAACCTTAATAGAATATTGTAATTGTTAGCACCCAGTATGTTAGTCAGTGAAAAGCCTTAGATAAAAGCCAGAATCTATTTGTGCAGATTCTGGCTTTTATCTAAGACTAGAAAGATACTCTTCTTAGGTTGTTGCTATGTTTTAATGAAACCTTATAGCTTAATGTCTACGTTTGCTCCAAGATCTGGGTTGACAGACGCTTCCATCATTTTAATCATTCCATCACCTAAGGTTTCCACTGTATCTAGTGACATACTCATAACTGCAAAACTACATGCAGTAACGGTTTGTTGCATACTTAAGGCAGTTGATAATTGTGCAATATCCATAGTTTACGTCCTTTCTGCTAGAGAGTTATTTAGAAGATTAAAAACCTTTTAGATGGTTAGTATTCGCTAAATAATGTTGTAATTGTGTCAAAATATAATGATTACTATTTATATATCGGTCCCCATATCAAAATTCATAAGGTGCATTTTGGTATCTGGCTATCTAATAAAGTTGGTCCAGACCCTTTCTTCATTTTTTGGTAATTCTATTCCAGCATCACGACCGGCCTTGATGGATTTTAATAACCAAGCCATATTTTTACCGATACGTCTCATGGTCTGCATTCCTTCTAAGTCCTGTTTTACTTCTTCTGGTGATTTACCATGTACCATATTCCAATATTGGGAGGATACAACAGGCATAGAAGATATGGTTAGGTATTTATTTAACTGATCAAATGCAGCACTTGAACCACCTCTGCGGCAACTTACAATTACGGCACCAGGTTTGTACTCATAGCCTACTCCTGCATAAAAGAAACGATCTAAGAAGGAGGTTATTTGTCCAGAGGGAGCAGCGTAATGAACAGGTGATCCAAAAATAAAGCCATCTGCTTCTTCTGCCTTTTCCAATGCTACATTAACGGAATCATCATTAAAAACACATCTACCAGGTTTTTTGGAACAGGCACCACAGTTCATACAACCTCTAATTGCTTTATTTCCTACATGTAAAATTTCGGTTTCAATATCTTCCCTGTGTAGTTCTGCTGCTATTTCTTCCAATGCAGTAAAAGTACATCCATGTACATTAGGACTTCCATTGATTAATAATACTTTCATAAATGCTCCATTCTGTCCGAGATTTGGACCCAAAGTTTTTATTAGCCTCGCCCACTAGAAGTAGTATAACACAAATAGGGTTATGATTCAGCTAATATATTTTATTTTACTATATTGATTATAACTCGGGTTTTTAATACAATGGAAAGAAAATAGTTTACTATAAAAATATGAATGAAAAAGGGTAGTATTTATGAACCTATATGAGCGGTTGCAACAATATAATAAGGAAGGCTATTATCCTATGCACATGCCTGGACATAAAAGAAATAGGGAACTTTGTCATTTTGATAATCCGTTTTTAATGGATATTACAGAAATTGAAGGGTTTGATAATTTGCATGAGGCTCAGGGGATATTAGCAGATAGCATGAATCGGTGTAAAGAGTTGTATGGAGCAGAACACACCCACTATCTGGTAGGAGGCAGCAGTAGCGGTATTCTTACGGGTATTTCTGCCTGTACAAAAAAAGGAGATCAGGTTTTAGTGGCTAGAAATTCCCATAAATCGGTGTATCATGCATTGTATTTAAAAGAGTTGGTTCCAGCGTATATTTATCCAAGAATTCTACCTAAATTTAGTATCAATGGATCTATCTCACCTGAAAAAGTGGAAGAAAAGCTGATAAAGAATAAGAATATTAAATTGGTTATTATCACTTCCCCAACTTATGAGGGGGTTGTATCCGACGTAAAAGCCATAGCAGATATCACCCATAAATATGGAATTCCTTTACTAGTGGATGAAGCCCATGGTGCACACTTAGGATTTCATGAGAACTTCCCAAGGTCTAGTGTATCTTGCGGTGCAGATATTGTGATTCAAAGTATTCATAAAACCCTTCCCTCCTTTACTCAGTCAGCCATTATCCATATCAATGGGAATCTGGTGGATTATGGTGAGATAAAAAGGTATTTAAGCATATATCAGACTACAAGTCCGTCCTATCTTTTCATGACCAGCATTGACCAATGTGTCAATCTATTAGAAACAAGGGGGCCTGCATTATTCTGTAATTTTTCAAAGGAGCTTCATAAGTTTTATGATAGAGTAAAGAATCTAAAACATCTAAGAGTGATGGATAAACGGGATGTGTTAGCTTTGGGCGGATTTGATTTTGATCCCTCGAAAATTATAATATGGAGTGGGGCTACAAATTTTACAGGAAAAGATTTATATGAGGCACTTTTAGTCCGATATAAAATACAGATGGAGATGGTATCAAAGGACTATGTCCTTGGTATGACAAGCATTGCAGACACCAGGGAAGGCTTTATAAGACTAATTGAGGCATTAGAGGAAATAGATGCGCTTTGTACAGTAAAACATAGTGTAGTAGAAGAGACTTATAATAATACCTTGGTACCAGAAGTCGTATTTACCTGCCACAAAGCCTATGAATCAGAGATAGAGGTTATTCCACTTATAAAGAGTTGTGGAAGAATTGCCAGAGAGTATGTATACTTATATCCACCGGGGATACCTTTACTAGTTCCAGGAGAGAGAATTCATAAAGACCTTTTAGAACAGATGCTTACGTATCAGGCGGAGGGTCTTAACTTGCAAGGAATGGAAGATGCAAAGGGTAACTACATTAAAGTAATAGGAGAGAAGGTATCAAATGTCTAAAATATTTATAGTAATGGGTAAGAGTGCAACAGGCAAAGACACTATCTTTAATGAGCTAAAGATAGGTCTAGAGGGACATGCTAAGACGGTAATTGGATATACTACTCGTCCTATTAGAGATGGAGAAATGAACGGAGTAGCTTATCATTTTGTGGACCAGAAGCAGCTTTCTAAGTACCAGGAAGAGGGTAAAATAATTGAGAGAAGGTCTTATGATACCGTACATGGAATTTGGGAGTACTTTACCGTGGATGATGGTCAGATCAACCTGTTGGATACGAATTATATTATGCTTGGTACGCTTGCATCTTTTAGGCAGATCAGAAATTATTATGGTGAGGATAAAGTCTGCCCGGTCTATTTAGAGGTTGAGGATGGACTGCGCCTTTTCAGGGCCCTAAGTAGAGAAAGAGGACAAATAGCACCAAAATACAAAGAATTATGCCGCAGATACTTAGCGGATGAAGAGGATTTTAGCGAAGATAATTTAAGGGAACTTAATATAGTAAAAAGATACAATAATTTAGATATGGGTGAATGTTTAATGGAAATATTAACAGATATAAGAAAAATGCTATAATTCCTATGGATTAATAATGTTATCTACCGCTTAATAGAGTATAGAAGAATAAAATTAAATTGGAATAAACAGGACATAAAAAAAATATGTATTTATAGCAAATATATGTTATAATACAATTATAAATTTACAATATAAAACAAATTAATATATATGTGATTCATATAGGCATTTTCAAAACGATACAGTCCTTTCGTTTTGTAATGAATTAAGTACTAGACATTAGGAAAGGAGCTAATATGGACATTAAAGTAAATCAAGTAAAACAAGTTAATTCTGTAGAACAAAAGGCTCCTCTTCCCCAGGCAGATGGGACTTTTAAGTATACCCTGATTAGTAATATAGAAGAACAGAACCTTCAGGCAAGACTTAAGGTACTTATGGATGATATCACGATGCAGGGTAAACGCCTTGGCAAGCATATGGATGTGCGGGATATGAAAAAGTACAGACAGCTGATCAAAGAATTTATGAATGAAGTAGTAAACAGATCTCATAAATTTAGTCGTGAAAATTTTCTTGACCGTAGGGGAAGGCATAGGGTATATGGGATTATAAAGTTAATAGATGAAAACTTAGATGAATTAGCATTAGAACTGATCAAGGAAGAGAAAGATACCATAGCTGTCTTAAATAGAATAGATGAAATAAGAGGGCTTTTATTGGATATATTCACTTAATGGAAAGAGGGGATTTTTGTGTCAGATTTTAACCAGATTACTGGGCATGAATCAACTATAGCTCATTTGAAAACAGCCATACAAACAAATAAACTATCCCATGCTTATATATTTTCTGGAGAAGATGGCATGGGGAAGAACCTACTAGCCAATGCATTTGTACATGCCCTGCAGTGTGAAGACAGAATAGAAGGCGCTAGGGCCTGCGGCAAGTGTAAGTCTTGCGTACAAGCGGAATCTTTTAATCACCCGGATATCATAAGAGTTACACATGAAAAGGCTAGTATTGGTGTTGATGATATAAGATTACAGCTTAACAATGATATACAGATTAAGCCATATAGCAGTAAATATAAGGTGTATATCATTGATGAAGCAGAAAAACTGACAGAACAGGCACAAAATGCCTTGCTTAAAACGCTAGAGGAGCCGCCCTCCTACGGTCTTATCGTGCTTCTTACCAATAATCTAAATACTTTATTACAAACCATACTGTCTAGATGTGTTACCCTTAAGTTAAAAGCAGTTGATCAGAATAAAATCAAAGAATTTTTAATGGCAGAGCATAAAATACCTGATTATTTAGCGGAATTAAGTGCGGTTTTTGCACAGGGCAATGTAGGAAGAGCCTTACAATTTGCATCTTCTGAAGAATTTAGTGAGATGAAGAATGAGGTATTGCATTTATTAAAGTATTTAGACGAGATGGAACTCTATGAAGTAATAGAACGGCTTAAAACATTTTCAGCAAAAAAAGACTTCATTGATTATTATCTAGACTTTATCATATTGTGGTTTAGAGATGTGCTAATGTATAAGGTTACTACTAATATTAACTTACTGATCTATAAAAGTGAGGCCAGTGATATAGCAAAACAGTCAAGTGGGAGAAGCTATCAAGCCCTAGAGAATAGTATTAAGGCCATTGAAAAGGCAAAAGTAAGACTGAATGCAAACGTTAATTTTGATATTGCCATTGAATTAATGTTTCTTACCATAAAGGAGAATTTAAATGATTAATGTAATTGGAGTAAGATTTCGTAGAGCAGGTAAGATTTATTTCTTTGATCCAGCTGGTTTTGAAATAAAACAAGGGGATAATGTGATTGTTGAAACAGCCAGAGGAGTGGAATATGGGCATGTTGTCATCGGTCCTAGGGATGTTGAGGATCAAAAGGTTATTCAGCCGCTTAAACCGGTTATAAGAACCACAACACCAGAAGATGATGAAATAGAACTAAGAAATAAAGTAAAAGAAAAAGAAGCATTTCAGATTTGTCTTGAAAAAATTAAGAAGCATGGTCTGGAGATGAAGTTAATTGATTCAGAGTATACTTTTGATAATAACAAGGTGTTGTTTTATTTTACAGCAGATGGAAGAATTGATTTTAGGGAATTGGTTAAGGATTTGGCTTCTGTTTTTAAAACTCGTATTGAACTTAGACAAATTGGTGTAAGAGACGAAACCAAAGTAGTAGGAGGCATAGGCATATGCGGTAGACCTCTATGTTGTCATACCCACTTGTCTGAATTTGCACCAGTATCTATAAAGATGGCTAAGGAACAGAATCTTTCCTTAAATCCAACTAAAATATCTGGGGTATGCGGCCGTCTTATGTGTTGCCTTAAGAATGAAGAAGAGGCATATGAAGAACTCAATAGCAGGCTTCCTAATGTAGGGGATATGGTAACCACAGAAGAGGGATTAAAAGGCGAGGTGCAAAGTGTTATTGTATTAAAACAATTGGTAAAAGTTATTGTTACTTTGGAAAATGATGAAAAAGAAGTAAGAGAATACAAGGCTTCTACCCTACGCTTTAAGGCAAAGAAAAGAAAAGAAAAAGTTGCAATAGATGAAGAACTTAGAGCGCTGGAAATGCTTGAAAAGAAAGAAGGCAGATCCAATTTAGACAATGAATAAGAAAATGGGTGAAAAGAGGTTTTATTTTGGATAATCACTTACTTAAACCAGATGAACGAATTGATGACCTACACAGAAATCAGTATCAAATTATTCAAAATAGTAAAAAATTCTGTTTTGGAATGGATGCAGTACTCTTATCGGGCTTTGCAAAGGTAAAGCCTGGTGAGAGAGTTCTTGACCTTGGAACGGGGACAGGCATTATACCGATACTATTAGAGGCTAAAACTGAGGGAGAACACTTTACCGGCTTGGAGATTCAAGAAGAAAGTGCAGATATGGCTTTTAGAAGCGTTCAGTTAAATCATTTGGAAGAAAAAATAAACATTGTAACTGGGGACATCAAAGAAGCATCGAAGCTATTTGGTTTGTCCTCTTTTCATGCTGTTACCTGTAATCCGCCTTATATGACAAATCAACATGGCTTAACCAATCCTGATTTGCCAAAAGCCATAGCAAGACATGAAATCAAATGCTCTCTAGAGGATGTTGTGAGAGAAACTGCAAGATTGTTAAAAACAGGCGGGAGATTTTATATGGTTCATAGGCCCTTTAGGCTAGCGGAGATCTTTGGCATGTTGCTTTCCTATAAGCTAGAACCCAAACGAATGAAGATGGTCCACCCCTTTATAGATAAAGAACCCAATATGGTGCTTATAGAGGCTGTAAAAGGTGGGAATTCTAGAATTACAGTAGAGGCTCCCCTCATTGTTTACAAAGAGCAAAATGTATATACAGATGAGATTTATGATATTTATGGATACTAGTCTTTTAAACTAGTGCAAAGGAAGTAGGTTATTATGACTGGAAAATTATATTTATGTGCCACGCCCATTGGTAATCTAGAGGATATTACCTTAAGAGTTCTTAGAACGTTAAAAGAAGTGGATTTGATTGCCGCTGAAGACACAAGGCATAGTATAAAACTGCTGAATCACTATGAAATTACCACACCTATGACAAGTTATCATGAATTTAACAAGATAGATAAAGGATATTATTTGGTAAAAAAACTGTTAGAAGGTGTTAATATTGCATTGATTACAGATGCAGGTACACCGGGAATATCTGATCCAGGAGAAGAACTGGTGAAACTAGCTTATGAAGCCGGGATTGAAGTGACTTCTTTGCCTGGAGCGGCAGCCTGTGTTACTGCTCTTACTTTATCTGGACTGCCTACTAGGAGGTTTGCCTTTGAAGCATTTTTACCAACGGATAAAAAAGAAAAACAAAGTATTTTATCTGGACTTAGGGAGGAAACAAGAACTACAATCTTATACGAGGCGCCTCATAGACTAAAAAAGACCTTAAAGGAATTGTACGAGGCATTAGGCAATCGTAGGATATCTGTAGTAAAAGAAATAACAAAAAAACATGAGACAGTGTTTCTTTCGAATATAGAAGAGGCCATAGAATATTATGGAGTAAATGAACCCAAAGGGGAATATGTATTAGTTCTTGAGGGAGCAGACAAAGAAGCTTTGGTTTTAGAAGAACAGTCTAACTGGAGTAAGCTTTCCCTAAAGGAACACATGGATATTTACCTTGGTAAAGGAATGGATAAGAAGGAAGCTATGAAAGCAGTAGCCACAGATCGTGGTGTTTCCAAAAGAGATATCTATAATCAGTTGTTAGAAATATAAAGAAAAGAGCCTGAACCTCCTAATTTACCTTTGTAATTTGGAAGTCAGGCTCTTTCTTCGAGCTTTTAATTATTCAACAATACCTGCTAATTTAGCAAGTTCTAAGATGGATTCCTTTGAAATCTTTTTACCGCAATAATCAATAAGATTATCCTTTGAACCGTTGAAGATATCAGTTGGCTCATATTTTTTTAATATGATTCTGTCTTCATCAACAAAAATTTCAAGAGGGTCTCTTTCGCTAACGCCTAAAGTCCTTCTTAGTTCAATAGGAAGTGTGATTCTTCCCAATTCATCCAATTTTCTTACAATTCCTGTGCTTTTCATATATATGTACCTCCTACAATACTTTACTAAAATAGCATATAAGGATAATAAAGTCAATAAAGTAATGACATTTATTTAGCAATATTTTAGTATATTATAGGAAAAATTGTAAAAAGGGTATTAAAAAGTAAAAAAAATGTATACGCAAATTGTAGAGCAACAAGGAAAATGGTCATTTCTAAAGAATTACTTTTCTTGTTAATGATTAGTATTTTAGTAAATTCATTTTGTAATGTATTTTATCTTTAAAGAATATAGTGTAATTAAGAATGTTTATTAGGAAAAGATATGTTTTATTTTCCCTAGTGAAAGGAAAATGGGTAGGTATTCATTTATATGTTAAATTATTTATGGGGCTTTATGATTATTATAGGCATAGTGGTTGGAGTTGTAAATGGAAAAATAGATGCAGTAAGTGCCGCTACACTAAGCTCTGCTAAGGAAGCTATATTATTATGTATAGCCATGCTTGGAGTTATGTCTCTTTGGACCGGTATTATGCAGGTTGCAAAAGCAGCAGGAATTATAGATACCCTAACCAGACTTTTAAATCCTATATTACGTCTTTTGTTTCCTAACATACCAAAAGGTCATAAGGCGTTAGAGTACATAGCCTCTAATATGATTGCAAATATATTGGGTCTTGGGTGGGCAGCAACACCTTTTGGACTAAAGGCCATGGAGGAACTTAAAAAATTAAGTAAGGATGGAGAGTCCGCAAGTGCAGATATGTGTACTTTTCTAATTATCAACATTTCCTCACTTCAGCTCATTCCAGTAAATATAATAGCCTATCGAAGCCAATATGGTTCCATTAGCCCCACAGAAATTCTAGGTGCAGGATTGGTGGCTACTATTATTTCAACCATTGCTGGAATACTATTTGCAACAGTTGCAAGAAAATTAAGTAAAAATAAAAAAATATTACCTAAAAATTAAAGTGACAACAGATGTTTAAAAATGATAGAAAGGATGCCGGAGATTTTTGTATGGCAGTCAGTAAATTATGAAGTTTTTATTGTACATATCTAATTATATGATCCCCTTTGTCATCTTTTATATAGTTGGAATGGGATTGCTAATGAAAACTCCTGTGTTTCAGGAGTTCACAAAGGGCGCTGAGGACGGTTTTAAGGTGGTTTTAGGTATTATGCCGACATTAATAGGTCTAATGGTTGCAATCGGCATTTTAAGGGCTTCTGGTGCCTTAGATTTGTTATCAAATTTATTAAAACCTCTCATGGATTTTATTCATTTTCCATCAGAGTTAGTTCCGTTGGTTACAGTAAAGTTATTTTCAGCCTCTGCGGCCACAAGTTTGGTGCTTGATATATTTAAAGAGTATGGTCCTGATTCCTATTTGGGAAGACTTACCTCCATTATTATGAGTTGTACAGAAACAGTATTTTATACCATGAGTGTATATTTTATGACGGTTAAAGTGAAGAAAACTCGTTACACACTTGCAGGCGCTTTATTTGCTACTTTTGTTGGAGTGATTTCTAGTGTTATATTAACCAATTTGTTGTTTTCATAAACCTAGCGTTATATTGTGGTGAAACCTGGATTATTGTGATGATAGATAGGGGTTTGTGTCGTATTTTGTAATAAAAGATTTACATGGTCCTTTATATCTTGTATAATAAAAGCAACATATTTGCAGACTAAAGTATTGATATTATTTTATTGCTGTGGATGCAAGGGTGTAGTTTTGAGAGTAGAAAAAACAAATAGGAGGTGAAAAAAATGAGAATGAAGAGAAACATTGCAGTATGTATTATATTTTCACTGATTACCTGTGGTATTTACGGTATATACTGGTTTGTCTGTCTTACCAATGAGACCAATGAAGCTGCTGGTCAACCAGATACATCAGGTGGAGCTGCACTATTACTGACAATCGTTACATTCGGAATCTACGGACTTTATTGGGCTTACAGAAGAGGCGAGCAGCTTGATTTAGCCAAACAAAAGAGAGGCATACTGACTTCTAACAGTGGAGTGTTATATTTGCTGTTATATATCTTTGGCGGTATTGTAGCCTATGCTGTTATACAGCATGAGCTAAATAAGTTGGATTAAGTTTATGAAAGCAAGAGGATATAAAGTTATTTATTATGCCATTCTCATGAGTATTCTGGGAATGGCATACTATTTATTTGGTAGATTCACTGGTTTTTATATTCCCTGTTTTTTTCGACTTGCAACAGGACTTTATTGTCCGGGCTGTGGTTCCACCCGAATGTCTATTGCTATCATAGAAGGCCAATTTCTTAAGGCTTTTAGAAGCAATGAGGCACTGTTTTTACTCCTACCATTTTTGGCTTATATATTGGTTAGATATCTTGTTATGTATATTAAGGGCAGCAAAGCAGTTCATACAAAAGTTGAAAAGATTATGATTGGAGTAATGCTAGTGGTGCTTGTTGTATTTGGTATTGTAAGAAACATACCTTATTTTTTTAATCTAAGACCTTGATAAAAAAGGGGACTGTTCCACTATTTAATCATTTGGCTTTTTAAATGATTAGATAGTGGAACAGTCCCCTTATCTTATTTTTGTTCTTTGATCCAAGTTTCCATTCTATCTGCAATAATGTCAAATTGTGCAGGGCCAATGTCTAGCAAAAAGGTATGAAACTCTTTTAAATTAAAATCTTCTAATAGAGCTTCTTTTGCAGTCTTTTTTAGTTCCATAAATTCCAGATACCCTATACCGTATTGTGGATAAAGAGCTGGTTCTTCTATCATGGTTGTGTATAAAAGCTCAACAGTTGCACTTTTTGTAAGGCCAAAATCTTTTAGGTAATCTGCTGTATCTGACAAAGTCCAGCCCTCATAATTAATACCAACATCTAATCTACAGTATAAGGCCATATTTGCAGCCATATTTGCCTCCATAAAGGCAGCTAAATTCTTAGAAAAGCCTGCTAGAGAATAAGAATAAAATTCTACATAGGTTGCCCAGCCCTCAGCATAGCCTCCAAAGTCTAATAAACTTCTAATTGGTGCAGGGTTTGTATTTCTAAAATAAACAGCTTGGTATAAATGGCCTGGATAACCTTCATGGGCGAGGGTATTAAAGATTTGAGCTAAATCGTAATTTGGATTTTTATTTATATAGATAATATTGTTTTTGTAATTATCAATAGCAGGTACTAAATACATGGCAGGACTTAGATGTTCTTGTAAGGATTTATGCACATACTTGATATCATAGGTTACCTCAGGGCATTCAGGAAAGTCTTTTTTTATGGATGATTTTAAGTATTCAAGTATCTCTACTGGATCTGTTAATGGATAAGAGAGGGCAGCAGCTTCTTCATACACATTTATGTCTTTGGACATAAGTGCATTTAGTGCAACTAAATTGGTTGCCAAGGAGGAATCAAGCATCTCAATAATTTCATTCATTGGTCTTTTAGATCCGGTATTAGAACGGAATAAATATTCATAATACGCTTTGCCCTTAGGATAATTACTTAAGCCACCTTCATTTTTACCAGTACCCTTAAGGCCTGTTAAAGTTTTTATTAAATGTTCGTAAGCCGGGATAATATCATTTAAAACAGCATTTTTATTAGTAACCATGTAGGATTTCTTTTCTATATCTGTAAGGCCTTCGTAAGTAGATATTTTGTCGTTAAAGATTTCTATTAAGTAATTATCTTCTGTCTGGGCTATAAAATGACTGCATTGATCTATAATATTTTCTGCAACCTTATCACTCATAAACAGGCCAGCCTCAGACTTAAGCCTTTCAAAGGTACAAATATCTTCAAAATAATCATAAATCATAGGCAGTAATTTAAGATATGTATCAATATCTTCCTTGGTATAGAAATTAAATTCTGCCAAAAGAACGGGTAATTGGGCCTGAAGACCGGTTGTAGGACCTAATATTTCATGATATAAAAGCATATTCCCACTTGTATTTTCTAGAGTTAGACTTTCCTTTAAAATATCATAGGTTAATTGCTGATCTTTTGTAAGAGAATTATATTCATAACTATTTAGAATGGCTAGGTTGTTTTCTGCATCAATTAATGTTTGCTTCATTTCATCAAGCGTATAATGACCTAAACTAATGACTGGATCTGTTATGCCATAGTTTTCTGGATGTGCTAAGGAGTAATTAAGGGTTAGCGTATCTTGTTGTACCTGTTGGGTAAATAAATCATTTAAAAAATTATCAAAGGTTTCTGGGTTAGACTTTTGACTCTTTTGTGAACAGCCAATAAATAGTAGGGCAAAG
Source organism: Anaerocolumna sp. (assembly GCA_047972335.1). GTDB lineage: Bacteria > Bacillota > Clostridia > Lachnospirales > Lachnospiraceae > Anaerocolumna. The sequence goes on from JBKEAO010000049.1 coordinate 33,715, forward strand.
CCAAGCAGAGTACATAATAGTATAATAAATCTATTGTTTTTTTTCATAATGAACCAACCTTTCCATATGGTTTTCTATATGATGTTATACTAGTACGGAGTAAATAGTATTGCCTCATATGTAAAGCAAATAAATGTAAAACAAAGTAAATAAATTTGTAGTGAGTGTGGCCTAGTATATATATGAATATCCTACAATAACTAACTTATGACTAACCTTTCATTACCATTCCTGATTTGTACTCTAATTTAAAAGGTTTATATATAATATTTATGGAATAAAAGAATAATAAGGATGTTGGGTGCAAAAGTTATAAATAAGAATAGTTATTTTTATTAAAATTAAGATATTTTTATTTCTATCATACCATATTATTGGTATAATAAAGTAGAATAAACGAAATTGGGAGGGATTATGTCAGCAGATTTTATACAATCAGGTAATATTAGTTTTATACTAGTATTTTTAGAGGGAGTGCTCTCTTTCTTTTCTCCATGTGTCATCCCTTTGCTGCCAGTTTATATGAGTTATTTAGCTGGTAATACGAATGGAGAAGAAGGAGATTCCTATTCCTATCATAGAAAAAAAGTGTTTTTACATACACTTATGTTTGTAATAGGCATTTCCTTTGCATTTTTTATATTGGGAATGACCTTTACATCACTTGGTAGATTTTTTCACGCCAATCGAAATTTATTTATTAGAATTGGTGGCATAATAATTGTAATTCTTGGCTTATTTCAGCTTGGAATCTTTGAACTTAAGTTTTTACATAGGGAGAGAAAGTTTTATTTAAACTTAAATAAAATAAAGGTTAATCCCTTTACAGCTTTAGTACTTGGCTTTACATTTAGTTTTGCCTGGACGCCTTGTATTGGACCTGCACTTTCTTCAGTCCTTATCTTAGCATCAGGGGCTAAAAATGCAGCGCTTGGTAATTGGCTGGTATTAGTATATACGCTAGGATTTGTAATTCCCTTTTTAGTTCTTGGCATATTTACAACGAAGGTACTAAGTTTCTTCAATAAAAATAAAAAGCTTTTAAAATACACCATAAAGGCTGGTGGAGTTTTATTGATTATCATTGGGATTATGACCTTTACCGGATGGATGAATGGAATTACTAGCTATCTTAACTCTTTTGGTGGTG
>JBKEAO010000127.1:0-43606 GCA_047972335.1 Anaerocolumna sp.
AATACCATACCTTTTATTATCATACCCTTTTTAATACGCAGCCAATGGATTACTTTACTTCTTTTTACGCAGACTGGCTGAGCTCATCTTGTGAAGCGGAGCGTTCTGAACGAGCGAAGGTAAAGCAAGTAAAAGGAAGTAAAGTAACCCATGGGCGTTCCTAGAACAATAAAGATTGAAAATAAAGGTTGAAAACATAGGCTAAAAATAGATATTGAAAAAAGAGGTTGAAATAAAGGTTCAAAATAAAAATAAAATAACACTTGATTTTTAGGAACATCTATGGTAATCTGTTATAAGGTATTAAATAACGCGATGGATAGGAGTGGACGAAAGTCCACTCTTTGTATTTTGTTCAAAACCAATAGCTTATAAATGACATAGCATTGGTACGGAGGAAGATATGGCAAAAAGAGAAGACTATGAATTAAAAACAGAACAATTGTTAGAACCAATCATGACAAATAATAATTTTGAACTTGTTGATGTAGAATTTGTGAAAGAGGGAAGTAATTGGTACCTAAGAGCATATATTGATAAGTCGGGTGGAATTACAGTTGATGATTGCGAATTAGTAAGTCGTGCATTGAGTGATATTTTAGATGAACATGATTTTATTCCAGAGGCTTATATTCTAGAAGTGAGTTCTCCTGGACTTGGCAGACAGCTTAAGAAAGAAAAGGATTACAAAAGAAGTATTGGTAAGGAAGTAGATGTTAAACTATATAAGGCCATTGATAAACAAAAAGAATTTACAGGCGTTTTATCTGCGTATGATGAAGACAAGATAACATTAGCAATGGAAGATGATACTACAGTGGATATTACAAGATCAAATATTGCCTTAATTCGTTTGGCATTTGATTTTTAAACAGATTTTCTTTCACAGACAAAGTAAGAGGAGGATTAACAGAAAATGAATGGGAATAAAGAGTTAATGGATGCATTAAGCCAAATTGAAAGGGAAAAAGATATCAGCAAGGAAATTTTACTAGAAGCCATGGAGAATTCTTTAGTGGCAGCCTGTAAGAATCATTTCGGTAAAGCAGATAATATCAAGGTTAGCATTAATCGTGATACTGGTGCAGTTAGTGTTTATGCGGAAAGAGAAATTGTTGAAACTGTTGAGGATCCAGTACTTCAAATTGGTGTAGTCGAGGCAAGACTTAAATTCCCAAGAAATGATATTGGGGATTTGGTTAATGTAGAAGTAACTCCTAAGAACTTTGGACGTATTGCTGCACAAAAGGCAAAACAAGTTGTAGTTCAAAAAATAAGAGAAGAAGAACGTAAGGTACTATTCAATCAGTATTATAGCAAAGAAAAAGATGTGGTTACTGGTATTGTACAACGTTATGTAGGAAATAATGTTAGTATAAACCTTGGTAAAGTAGATGCTGTTTTAACAGAGAATGAACAGGTTAGATCTGAGCATTTTAGACCGACTGAACGTATTAAGTTATATGTCCTTGAAGTAAAGGATACGACTAAGGGTCCAAGAATCACAGTATCAAGAACCCATCCTGAACTAGTAAAACGACTTTTTGAATCAGAAGTAACTGAAGTAAAAGACGGCACTGTAGAAATTAAGAGTATTTCTAGAGAAGCTGGTTCTAGAACAAAGATGGCGGTATACTCTAATAATCCTGACGTTGACCCGGTGGGATCTTGTGTAGGTCTAAACGGTGCTAGAGTAAATGCAATTGTTAACGAGCTTAGAGGAGAAAAGATTGATATTATTAATTGGAGTGAGAATCCTGCAATTTTAATAGAAAATGCTTTAAGCCCTGCAAAAGTTGTTGCAGTAACTGTAGAAGAGGGTGAAAAAAGCGCTAGAGTAATCGTGCCAGATTATCAATTATCCCTAGCAATTGGTAAGGAAGGACAGAATGCAAGACTTGCAGCCAGATTAACTGGATTTAAGATTGACATAAAGAGTGAGACCCAGGCTGAAAGTTTTGGATGGGAGTTTTAAATGGGCGTAAAAAAAATACCAGCAAGGCAATGTATTGGCTGCGGTGAAATGAAGATGAAGAAAGAAATGATCCGAGTTATCAAAACACCGGAAGAAAATATCATTATCGATGCAACCGGAAAGAAGAACGGCAGAGGCGCATACATATGCAAATCCAAAGATTGTCTTTTAAAAGCGGTTAAAAGCAAAGGTTTGGAACGTTCCTTAAAGGTTAGCATTCCTCATGACGTTTATGAGGAATTAGAAAGGGAGTTTAGTGGACTTGAGTTATGAAAACAACAATGTTAATGAAGAGTTTATTATCAGCAAGAAAGTATTATCTTATATTGGATTAGCAGCGAAAGCTGGTACCATAAAAAGTGGTGAATTTATGACAGAAACCACAGTCAAAGATGGTAAAGCAAAGCTTGTGATAGTTGCAGAGGATGCATCTAAAAACACAAAGAAAATGTTTGCCAATATGTGTACTCACTACAAAGTGCCGATTTACTTTTTTGGTGAAAAAACAATACTTGGTCATGCAATAGGAAAAGAGTTTAGGGCATCCTTAGTACTCTTAGACAAAGGCATAGCTAATATGGTAGAAAAGCAACTGAACAACTTAGGCAATGATGAATGCATGCAAATGCAGGAAATCGCAAAAAGTGGAGGTAGTAAGTATGGCGAAGATTAAGATATATGAGTTAGCAAAGGAAATGAATAAACATAGTAAGGATATTATATCTTACTTAAATGAGAAAGGTTTGGAAGTTAAAAGTCATATGAGCAACATCGACGACTCCTCCATTGCTATGGTTAAGAATCATTTTGGTACTCAAAAACACGTTGAAAAGCAGAGCGTGTCTGACACTGTAGCTAAAACTGAAAGCTTTCATAAACAGACGTCAGGTGATAGAACCGGCGGGAGTTATACCAGTCAAAACAGATCAAATACCAATCAAACGGGTGGTTATAACAAAAGACCCATGAGTGGGCAACCAACCAGAGATGGACAAAATAATCATTATCAACAAAGACAAACAGGGGAAGGACAAAACAGTTACTCTATGCAGGAAAAACAAACGGAAGATAATCAAAATCAATTAAATCAAGAAAATAAACCACAGGGAGACGGAAGTAACCGTTACCAAGGAAATAGACCACAAGGTGATGGAAGTAACCGTTACCAAGGAAATAGACCACAAGGAGACGGAAGTAACCGTTACCAAGGAAATAGACCACAAGGTGATGGAAGTAACCGTTACCAAGGAAATAGACCACAAGGAGACGGAAGTAACCGTTACCAAGGAAATAGACCACAGGGTGATGGAAGTAACCGTTACCAGGGAAATAGACCACAGGGTGATGGAAGTAACCGTTACCAAGGAAACAGACCAGAGGGTGATGGAAGTAACCGTTACCAAGGAAACAGACCACAGGGTGATGGAAGTAACCGTTACCAAGGAAATAGGCCACAGGGAGACGGAAGTAACCGCTACCAAGGAAATAGACCACAGGGTGATGGAAGTAACCGTTATCAAGGAAATAGACCACAGGGTGATGGAAGCAATCGTTACCAAGGAAACAGACCACAAGGAGAAGGTAGTTATAACCGTTCAAACTCTTCTTATGGACAGAACCGTCCAGCAGGGCAATCTTATAATCAGGGTCAAGGTGGCCAATATGGTCAAAACCGTAGCCAAGGAGGTTACCAGGGAAATAATGCTGGTGGAACAGGTCGTCCAGCAGGTCAATATGGCCAAGGAAATGGTCAATATCGCAATAATAACAACAATCGCCCAGGATTTGACGGACAAAGACAGCAAGGCGGTGGCCAGGGTCGCACAGGTTCCTACAATAATGGGGATAGAAACAATACCCAAAGACCATACAATAATTCAGGCCAGAATAGAACCGGGCAATACGGTGGAGGCGGATATAACAATCGTCCATCAGGTCAAGGTGGACCAAATTATGATAGATATGGCGGTCCTAACAAGGATAAGGATGATGTTTCTGATGTTAGAAAAAGAAGTACCAGTTCACGTAATGATTCTAGTGCGAAGAAGTTTGATGCACCTATAGGTATGTCACGTAGTGAATCCGCTGGTAACAGAAATAACCGTGGTAACAAAAACGTAAAAAATACAAAACCTAATTATAGCAAGAACTATGGAAATGAGTCAGATGAAATCAAGATTCCTAAAAAAGGTCAGTTTATTAAGCCAAAGCCAGTACAAAATGCACAGGCAAAAGAAGATGAAATTAAAACAATCATTCTTCCTGATATTTTAACCATCAAAGAATTGGCTGATAAGATGAAATTCCCTGCTGCAACTTTAGTGAAAAAGCTTTTCCTTGCTGGTAAAATGGTATCCATCAATCAGGAAATTACCTTTGAAGAAGCAGAAGAAATTGCAATTGAATATGAAATCATTGCTGAACATGAAGTGAAAGTTGACGTAATCGAAGAATTATTAAAAGAAGAAGATGAGTTAGAAGATACTTTAGAAAAACGTCCTCCTGTAGTTTGTGTAATGGGTCACGTAGATCATGGTAAAACCTCACTTTTAGATGCCATCAGAGAGTCAAATGTAACGAGCCGTGAAGCTGGTGGTATCACACAGCATATCGGTGCTTATGTAGTTGAAGTAAACGGAGAGGAAATCACCTTCCTTGATACACCAGGTCATGAGGCATTTACCTCTATGAGAATGCGTGGTGCTAAATCAACAGATATCGCAATTCTTGTAGTAGCTGCAGATGATGGTGTTATGCCACAAACTGTAGAAGCCATCAGTCATGCAAAGGCAGCAGGTATACAAATTATTGTTGCAATTAATAAAGTAGATAAACCAAGTGCAAATATAGAAAAAGTAAAACAAGAATTAACTGAGTATGAATTGGTTGCAGAAGACTGGGGTGGAGATACCATATTTGTTCCAGTATCCGCTCATACCAAAGAAGGTATTGAACAATTACTTGAAATGATTGTTTTAACTGCAGAATTAAATGAATTAAAAGCTAACCCTAACCGTAAGGCAAGAGGTATTGTTATTGAAGCTGAGTTAGACAAAGGTCGTGGTCCTGTAGCAACTATACTTGTGCAAAAAGGAACACTTCATGTTGGTGATTCCATCGCAATTGGATCTGCTTATGGTAAAGTAAGAGCCATGATGGATGACAAGGGAAGAAGAGTAAAAGAAGCAACTCCATCTACACCTGTTGAAATCTTAGGATTAAATGAAGTGCCTGATGCAGGAGAAATATTTATTGCAACAGACAATGAAAAAGAAGCGAGAACCATTGCTGAAACTTATATTTCACAAGGCAGAGAAAAGTTATTATCTGATACAAAAGCAAAACTTTCCTTAGATGGTTTATTCTCACAAATTAAAGCAGGTAATGTAAAAGATCTTAATATTATTATAAAAGCAGACGTACAAGGTTCTGTAGAAGCAATGAAACAAAGTTTATTAAAGTTATCCAATGAAGAAGTTGCAGTACGTATCATCCATGGTGGTGTTGGTGCAATTAATGAATCTGATGTTAACCTAGCAAGTGCTTCCAATGCTATCATTATTGGGTTTAATGTACGTCCAGATAATGTTGCGAAGGATAGAGCAGATACAGAAAAGGTAGATTTAAGATTATACCGTGTTATCTACAATGCCATTGAAGATGTAGAAGCAGCTATGAAGGGTATGCTTGAACCTATATTTGAAGAAAAGGTTATTGGTCATGCAGAGGTAAGACAGGTATTTAAAGCATCTGGACTTGGTGTAATTGCAGGTTCTTATGTGCTTGATGGTAAGATTGTAAGAGGAAGTCTTGCAAGAATTACTAGAGAAGGAACACAGATTTTTGAAGGTACTTTAGCATCCCTTAAGAGATTTAAGGATGATGTAAAAGAAGTGGCTTCAGGATATGAATGTGGTCTTGTATTTGAAAAGTTCAATGACTTAAAAGAATTTGACATTGTAGAACTTTATATTATGCAGGAAGTTCCTAGATAATTAAAATTTACGCCATAATGACGGTGTTATCATGCAGCGTATTATGGCGTTATTTTAAATAAATGTTTATAAAATCTAAAAATCAGTTATAATAAGTTTACCAACAGTTTGCTTTATTCTTTTTTTGGCAAATTAACTTGGTATAAGTTATTAGAAATAGTTAATGTTAGATAAATGGAAGAAAATATAGAGAAGGAAGTCACAGACATATTCTTCCAGGATATTGTGGCTATACCATATAATGGTATGAAATGGGTAAAGATATGAGAAAGAATAGTATAAAGAATACAAGAATCAATGGTGAAGTACAAAAAGAACTAAGTATGTTAATCAATAGAGAAATAAAAGATCCAAGAATTAATCCAATGACTTCTATTGTTGCCGTTGAAGTAGCGCCGGATTTAAAACATGCGAAGGTATATGTAAGTGTATTAGGGGATGTAGAATCACAAAAGAGTACACTTGCTGGTCTTAAAAGTGCAGCACCATATTTGCGTAGTCAGCTAGCAAAGAGCATTAATCTAAGAAATACACCAGAACTCATTTTTGTGATGGATCAATCCATTGAATATGGTGTGAATATGTCTCACTTAATCAATGAAGTGAATAAAGATATAGATAAAGATACAGATAAAGATACTGATATGGATAAAGATACTGATAATAATGGTGAGTAATCTATAGGAAGGAAGGTGGGTTTATGAACCTTTTGGGGGAGATAGGTCTTGCAAAAACCATCGGGATAGGAGGGCATGTTAGACCTGATGGTGACTGCACAGGCTCTTGTTTGGCAATGTATCGATACCTAAAAAAGGTATTGGCAGAAGATACAATCATTCATTTGTATTTGGAGGAGATACCTAAAAAGTTAAGAATCCTTGAGGAAGTATCTTGGGTAAAACAAATCAATGAAGCTGGTATAAAGTATGATGTATTTATATCATTAGACAGTGGAAGTCTAGACAGACTAGGATTTTCTATGGATTATTTTAATACAGCAACTAAAACCATCAATATTGACCATCATATAAGTAATACTAAATTTGCAAAAGTAAATCATGTAATAGCAGATGCAAGTTCCACCTGTGAAGTCCTATTTGATTTATTTTTAGAAGGGGACATAGACAGGGATATTGCGAAGGCACTTTATATGGGTATTATTCATGATACCGGAGTGTTTAAACATTCTAATACCACAATTAAAACCATGGAGATTGCAGGCAAGTTAATTTCTAAGGGGATTCCATTTTCTGAAATGATTGATGAAACATTTTATAGAAAAAATTATAATCAAAATCAGATTCTTGGAAGGTGTCTGTTAGAGAGCATCCTTATGTTGGAGGGAAAATGTATTGTATCTTTTATTAGTAAGAAGATGCTTGCGTTCTATGATTCAACAGCAGCAGATCTTGATGGTGTGATTGATCAATTACGAATTACAGAAGGGGTAGAAGTAGCACTTTTGATTAACGAAAATGACCCAAGAGAATATAAAGTCAGCATGAGATCAAATGGGATTGTTGATGTTAGAAAAATCGCGGTTTATTATGGAGGAGGAGGCCATACACTGGCAGCAGGTTGTACCATGCACGGAACCTTCCATGATGTTATTAATAATCTCACTCCACACATAGAGTACCAGTTAAAAAACACCCTGTAAAGATAGGAGAACATATTGATTAACGGAATTATTAATGTTCATAAGGAACAAGGATTTACCTCCCATGATGTAGTAGCCAAACTTCGAAGAATAATAGGACAAAAGAAAATCGGACATACGGGAACCTTAGACCCAGATGCTACAGGTGTGTTACCGGTTTGCCTTGGAAATGCCACTAAATTATGTGATATGTTAACAGATAAAAGTAAAACGTATGAAGCTGTATTACTTCTTGGTAAAACTACGGATACCCAAGACATCTGGGGGAAGCTTATAACTGAAAACAATGTAACTGCTACAAAGAAGGACATAGAAGAAGCAGTTTTAAGCTTTGTGGGAGAATATGATCAAATACCGCCAATGTATTCAGCTATAAAAGTGGGTGGTAAGCGACTATATGAACTTGCAAGACAAGGTGTTGAAATAGAAAGAGAATCTAGAAAAGTCTGCATACATAGTATAAAGATTTTAGAAGTAAAGGAAGAAAGCCATGAGATAAGATTTCTTGTAGACTGCTCAAAGGGTACCTATATAAGAACTCTATGCCAGGATATCGGTGAAAAATTACAATGTGGCGGTTGTATGAAGAGCTTAGTTCGTACAAAAGTTGGCTCATTTTTACTTGAGAAGAGCCTTACGTTAAACGAGATAGAAGAAAAAGTTAAAAACAATGAGTTAGATATGCATCTGGTGAAAACGGAGGAGATGTTTCCTACTTACAGAAAAGTTAAGGTGGGAGCTTCCTATAGCAAATACATTTATAATGGAAACTGTTTCCCAGATGATTATATAGAAAGTATGGAAGAGGTATCTGAGATTACGAATGATTATGGGACACCGATCAGAGTATATGACTGGCAGAACGTATTTATAGGCATATATGAGTATAATACAAAAGATGCTTTATACAAACCGGTCAAGATGTTTTTGTAAGATACGGAAATGGAGTAAATATGGAGTATATTGCAGGAAAAACAGAATTTAAACTGACTAATAGTGCTGTTACCTTAGGGAAATTTGATGGTCTGCACCAAGGTCACCAGCTTTTAATAAATAAAATTATAGAACATAAAAGCAAAGGGTATCAAGCAGTTATGTTTACCTTTTTGCTACACCCTGGAAACTTATTTTCTGATAAAGAGATTGAACTTATTAATACAGAAGAAGAGAAAAGGTACCTGTTAGAGTCATGGGGCTTAGATGTGATGATATCCTATCCCTTTACAAAAGAAACTGCATCTATGGAACCTGAAGACTTTATCAAAGATGTTTTGATTGATAAAGTGGATGCGAAAATGATTGTGGTGGGTAGCGATTTTCGTTTTGGTAAAAATCGTAGAGGGGATATTAACATGCTCATAGAATGGTCAACTCATTATGGCTATGAAGTATGTGTCCTAGATAAAATCCTGTTAGATGAGAGTGAAATTGGAAGTTCCAATATTCGAAATGAAATAAAAAATGGTAATATTGAGTTAGCTAATGAACTTTTAGGTTATCCATATTCTATCATGGGACCAGTGCTACATGGAAGAAAGATCGGACGTACCATAGGATTTCCAACTATTAATCTAACTCCTGCAGATAATAAACTACTTCCCCCAGATGGTGTATATGCATCTGTTACTACTGTAGATGGAGCAAAATATCCGGGACTTACAAACATTGGTCACAATCCAACTGTTGGTGAAACCCCTGAAAAAAGAGTAGAGACTTATATATTTGACTATGACAAAGATTTATACAATTCCTTTGTATCCGTTTCATTATGTTCCATGGAAAGAGGAGAGGAAAAATTTAATTCTTTAGAGGAATTAAAGGACCAAATGAATAAAGATATAGAATATGGCAGAGAGTATTTTAAAAACCATACTATTTAAAAACTATACTACTAAAAAACGTAACTATTCAGCCGTATCATACTATTCGCCACTAAAAAGGCCCTATTTAGTGTGCTGATGAATTAAGAGTTATACTAAAAACCAAAATAAGTATCCATAAGATTAATATTCAATTTAGGTTGTGAAATGAATAGGATTGGGTAATATGTATATGACTTGCCTATTCTTAGATGAGCTTACACATATAAAAAGCTGCTACAAAAGGAATAATCCTGTAGCAGCTTTTTTTGTGTAACGGAAGAAACTTAGATTATTCATGATTCTATAGGGAATGACGTCATGTTTTGAAGCACTTACCCTAGAATGTTCAAAAGTTATAACAAATCTTTTATATTCTCGTAAAGCAAATCCAAGCCTTCTATGATACTTTCCTCACTTAAGTTGGCATAGCCAAGTAGAATGGTTGGACAATCCTCTTCATTCTTAACGATATAGTGTCTAGTGAGGCCATGTAGTTTGATTCCACATATTTTTGCTTTTTCTAAAATAATTTCTTCAGATGCAATGGTTGGAAACTTAACAACAAGGTGAAGTCCTGCATGTTCACCTTCTATTTGAATTTTATCTTTGAATTTTTTCAAAGCTTGCATTAGGATATCATGTTTGTTTTTATACAGCGTACGTATCCTGTTTAAATGTCGTTCAAAATATCCATCATTAATAAATCTAGTCAAAATATACTGATCAACTCGTGAAACTGTACAGGAATAGTAGGAAACATAGTTCTGGTAAAGTAGTAACAAATCCTTTGGTAAAACCATATAACCTACACGAATAGCAGGTGCGATGGATCTTGAAAAGGTACCTAAATAAATTACCTTATCCGCGGTATCCATACCTTGTAAGGAAGGAATTGGTTTACCTTTGTATCTAAACTCACTATCATGATCATCCTCAATAATATAACGATTTGGAGTAAGACTAGCCCATTTCAGTAATTCCAAACGTCTTTTTATAGGCATTACAACACCCAAAGGATATTGGTGAGAGGGTGTAACATAAACGATATGGGGGGCATTATCATAGAGGGATTCTAAAATCAATCCACTTTGGTCTAAATCTACTGGGGTAACAGGAATATCCATTCCCATAAATATATGATAAGCTCTTTTATATGTGGGGTTCTCCATGGCAACACTTAAACTAGATGTAGTAAGCTTTAGAATCTGTGTTAAAAGTAAAAGCAGATAATCGGCTCCTGCACCTACAACAATCTGTTCAGAACTACAATTAACGCCCCTAGAACTATGAAGATAGGCAGTAATAGCCTGTCTTAGTGGCATGTCTCCTTGATTCTCACCTAATAAAAACAAATCATTATTATAATCATTCATACAGTCCTTTTGAAGTTTTCGCCATATATTATAAGGAAAACTTTTTATATCAATGGCAAATGGAGAGAAGTCATATAAATATTTCTCTTTATTATTTACCTTTTCTTGGTTATAAAATGGTTTCTTAGGAGTCAGATTGGTTAAATCCGTCACTTCATTTATATAATATCCACTTTTTGGTATTGCATTGATATAACCTTCTGATAACAATTGGGCATAAGCCATGTCTACTGTATTACGACTAATGCCTAGATGCTTTGAGAGGTTTCTTGTAGAAGGAAGTTTTGAATGTATTGGTAAGTTTCTATTCTTAATCTCATTTTTAATATACCCATAGAGTTGTTCGTATATGGGTATGGAGGAAGTTGTATCAATGGGAACGGTTAGCATAGGTATCCCCTTTCTTCGTCATCTGTTAGTATAGTAAGTATCTCAAATACCACCAAGCGGTATGTAGGTTGTAAGCAAGTAAAGTAGTGATTATGAATATCTGCTTAGACTGTAAATATATACTAAAAATAACATAAGAAGTATTTCATGTCAAATGAATTGGCTTTTTACTATGGTCTATTATTGTTCCATGTATGAACGAAAGCGTACTGAATTTACCTAATTTTTACCCTGCCTTGTATATAATCCCTTGGTGAACAACCCTCTACTTTTTTGAATACCTTACTAAAGTAGAAGGAGTTTTCAAATCCCAATTTATCTGCAATTTCATATAGTTTAAGACTTCCATCGTTCATAAGCTGCTTTGCTTTGGAAATTTTTTCACTCCTGAAACCATATGGTATTTGTAATCTTTTCTTTCTTCCCGCAATGCCTGGCATAATCCATCACGTAAAAGCATAAGCCACTGAACAACTTGATTGGTATTTGTTTTTTTGTGGAGGGGATTGCATCCACTGGAATAAAAGGTTGATGAGTTTGGCATAATTTATTTTATATGGCAAATTGCTAGAAATTATGGTCTAAACATGTTACTATAAAAATCAAGGATTTTATCCTATGACAAAATAAATCAACAAAATGAGTACGAAAGGATACATGTTAACTATGATTTTACCAGAGAACTTTAGGAATAAAGTGGGGATTAATGAGGAAGAGATTGCAAAGGGGATTGCATTTAGTATTAAGCAGGATAAGAGTATACTAAAGGACTTTACGCATAAGTTTAAGAAAGCTTTTAGTGTGAATAATTTTTATGAACCAGTTGTGAATGATGACTGGACCAATGGGTTTTGGACAGGAGAATTATGGATTTGTTATGAAAACTCAATGGATGAAGCTTTTAAGGAAGCAGCATGTATTCAAATAGATGATTTTTTACGTAGAATTAATGAAAAAATAAATGTTGACCATCATGATATGGGATTCTTATATTCTCCCTCTTGTGTGGCTGGTTATAAGTTGGTGGGGAATGAAAACGGCAAGAAAGCAGGTATACTCGCTGCGGATCAATTGATTTCTAGATATCATCCTGAAGGAGGGTACATTCAAGCATGGGGTGATATGAATCGTCCTGAGCATTGTAGGCTAATTATTGATTGTCTTCTTAATTTACCCTTATTATACTGGGCAAGTGAAGTAACTGGAGATAATAAATATGCGGATATTGCTGAGAAACATATCCATACAGCACTTAAATATGTAGTAAGAGAGGATTACTCTACTTGGCATACTTTTTATTTTGATCCAAAGACTGGGGCTCCTTCTCATGGCGCTACATGTCAGGGTTATAGAGATGGATCTGCCTGGGCGAGAGGGCAGGCATGGGGCGTTTATGGAATTGCGTTAAGTTATGCGTATACCAAGAAAGAGGAATATTTAGACTTATTTAGAAACGTTACAAAATATTTCTTAGATCATTTGCCAAAAGATTTGGTTCCATATTGGGATTTTGAATTTATGGAGGGTAATGAGGAACCTAGAGACTCCTCAAGTGCAGTGATCGCAGTATGTGGTATGCTTGAGATGGCCAAATATTTACCAGATGAAGAAAGTCAGTATTATACCAATATTAGTAAGATGATTATGAAGTCTATTTATGACAACTATCGAGTTACTGATGTAAAAGAGTCTAATGGCTTATTGCTTCATAGCACTTATGCTAAAAAATCTCCTTATAATACTTGTGGACATAACGGTGTTGATGAGTGTAACAACTGGGGTGATTATTTCTACTTAGAAGCACTTACTAGACTGAAGAAAGACTGGAAATTATATTGGTAATTTCATCGGTAACTTCATTGAAAAATTATTTGTAGTAGTATGTTAAAGCTTAAAAATAGAAGGGTTGTTACATAGGGTTTACCTATAGTAACAACCCTTTTTGTACTTTGAATACAACTGACTATGCATTACACTAACTGTGCATTACAACTGACTAAGCATTATTACGTTCGCTGTATTAAAATGGACTTACGATCACAGGTTGGATTTGTTTGCCTTCTAATGCATATTCTAAGGTTTTAGATAATAAATTAGTATGAGCAACCATAGATTTTGGTTTACCAGAAGGACTATCTTGACCAAAGGGCACAAAATAAATATTCTTTTGGTTTATCAGTGTACCGATATTAGTTAAATTAATACCAAGAGCATCATTGGTAGCAACAGAAATAACCAAAGGTTTATTGTTTCTAATGTGCGCTTTTGCAGCCATTAAAACAGGTGTATCTGTAATGCCATTGGCCATCTTGGCAAGTGAATTACCGGTGCATGGAATAACAGCCATAACATCAAACATATTTTTAGGTCCAATTGGTTCAGCATCTTCTATCGTTGTAATAGGTTCATGACCGGTTAATTCCACAAGTTTTTTATAGAAATCTTCGGCTTTACCGAATCGGCTATCAATTTTTTGAGAATTAAAAGAGAGTATTGGATAAACAGTAGCACCTGCTGTAATTAACTTTTCGATTTCTTCAAAAGTTTTATCAAAAGTACAAAAAGAGCCAGTAAGGGCAATTCCTATATTTTTATTTTGTAATGACATATAATCACTTCTTTCCTAAACTTGTTAACAGGTAACTGGTTAAATAATCAGCAGAAGCCTCCGGAGCATACTTACCCGGTAGACCAAGGCAGAGTTTTGCATTACGATTTAATCTTTGGGCTGCAGGAAAATCAACACCACCAGGAGCAGATGCGATATCTATAATCAAAACATCTTTAAGAGTGGACGCTAATAGATTTTCTGTTATAACGAGCGCGGGAATTGTGTTAAAAATAAATTGATATTCTGATATTTGTTCTTCTAATTTATCTAAAGGAAGAACTTTAAAAGAAGAGGTATTGGCCTCAGATAATGCAAGGTTTGATCTGGCAGCAATGGTAACACTACCACATAAATATTTTAATTTATCAGCAAGAGTTTTTGCACATCTTCCATAGCCTAGAATGAGACAAGAACTTTGGTGTAGATTGATTGGACTATGAAGGATAGCTTCAGCGAGAGTGCCCTCAGCGGTAGCGATGGTATTATATAAAGTGATATCTTCTTGTTCCATAAAATCTTCATAGTAGATTCCAAGGCTATCACAATGCCTCATTAATTCCTTGCTTAGACATCCACCGTATAGGATATGATTACTATTTAGTAAGTCCATTAAGTTAGAAATCGTTAAATCTTCTTCTTTGGTTACAGATACGATGGTCTTTTTGTCCTTGGATAAGGGAATTGGTGTTAGAATAACTTTACTAGAATCTATTGCATTTGCTAAGGATTTGGCCGTTAAATCTCTAACGGTTAATTCTCTCGCACTCAAACAGTCTAAACTTGTGCCTAATATACCAATATCTGATCTTTTTGAGTCAGATATTGGTATATCCGAAATATCTGTATCTGATAAATTTAGTCCATAGGTAATAACGGAGTAGCCACTTTTAATTATATTCTTTGCCATGTAAATCTGCCTTTTATCTCCGCCAACTATTGCGAAATCATAGGTCTGGTACATGATATCCTCCAAAATGTGAGTAATAAGTATTAGATGTTTCAATATATGGCAATAGAGTCAAAAAGGTGCCTATATTTTGCTAGAAAGTAGATGTATTCAATCTTTCCAGTGAGGCGATAGGCGAAACTTTATTATAACAATTGTTTGAATTGTGTAAAAAATAAATATGAATTAACGGTTTACATTTTTACTTTGTTATGTTATGATAATGGTTGTACAAATTAGAAAGCCATTACCAGGATTATGGACACTCCGACCTAAATCGTAGTAATAGGCGTTAAATTATTAGGAGGAATTATCATGATTAGTAAAGAAAAAAAACAAGAAATCATCACTGCTTACGGAAGAACACCAGAAGATACTGGTTCACCTGAAGTACAAATCGCTCTTTTAACAGCTCGTATTGCTGAGTTAACTGAGCATTTAAAGAGCAACAAAAAAGATCACCACTCAAGAAGAGGTCTTCTTAAAATGGTTGGTCAAAGAAGAGGGTTACTTGAATATTTAAAATCTACTAATATTGAAGGTTACCGTGCATTAATCGAACGTTTAGGTTTAAGAAAATAATTTAAAGTTCAAATGAAAGCGTATTACAGTTTGACTGTAATACGCTTTTTTTACTTACGCCCAGTAAGGGTATAATCCAGCGGGAAAAAGTCTCGCATGTCAGTAAGTAGTGCCAAGCACATAGCCAAAAACTAGGTATCAAAGGTGATGTGAAATTAAGAAATGATAAAATAGCCTTAAGGATATACATTAATATATATACCTTAAGGCTATTTTATCATTTCTTACAAATAGTATCTAATTATGTTTTAAATTCTTAGGCATTTGCAAATGTATGAAGAATACTTCTTGCAACGCTAATTCCGTTAGCAGATGCCTGCTGAAGGCCACGTGTTACAGAAGCACCATCACCGATTGCTCTAAGACCCTTGATACTTGTTTCAAAGTCTTGATTTACAACAACTTTATTAGAATAAAATTTAACTTCTACACCGTATAACAAAGTTTCTTCACTGGCAATACCAGGAGTAACTTTATCAAGTGCTAAGATCATTTCCTTAATGTCTACCATGATTCTGTGAGGGAATACTAAGGATAAATCACCAGGAACTGCATCTTTTAGGGTAGGAATTAAGTTGTTTCTGCAAAGCCTTTCTTCTGTGGTTCTTCTTCCTCTTTGGAAATCACCAAAGGTTTGCACTAAAATTCTGCCATCACAAAGCATATTACTTAATTGTGCAATATACTTACCATATTCGATTGGTGTCTTAAATGGTTTTGTAAAGTTTTTAGATACAAGAATCGCAAAGTTTGTATTATTTGTTTTGAATTCTTGTGACTTATAAGCATGTCCATTCACAACGGCAAGACCATTTTCATAATATTCTGTAGCTACTTCACCAGAAGGGTTAGAGCAGAAAGTTCTAACTTTATCATCAAAAGTAGGAGTGTGGTAAACTAATTTCGCTTCATAGAGATTTTTATTAAGGAATTCCATAACTTCATCTCTAACTTCAACACGAACACCTATATCAACAGTACCAACCTTCGTTTCAATATTATGATTCTGACAGATGTGGCTAAACCAATCGGAACCTTCTCTACCAATAGCTGAAACTATTTCTTTAGCATAAAGTGTAGTTCCATCAGTAAGTAGGACACCTTTTACTTCTTTATCTTCTATGATAATATCTTCTACCATAGTGTTAAATCTCATCTCAACATTACTTGCTAGTAAATGTTCTTGTAAACGTGTATAAATTTTATAACCTTCTTCAGTACCTAAATGACGAATCGGACATTCAATTAGTTTAAGATTAGCATTAATAGCACGTCTTCTGATTTCGCGAATTTCTTCGTCTTTATCCACACCGTATACATTTGTATCAGCGTCAAATTTCAGATATATATTATCAGATTCTTTTAAAAGTTCTACAGTTTTTTCATAACCTAAGATGTCTGGTAGGACACCACCAACATCTGGTGATAAGGAAAGTTTACCGTCTGAAAATGCACCAGCTCCAGCAAATCCTGTAGTGATAGAACATGGTTTACAGCCAACACAAGATTTGGTTACTCTTTTTGGGCACATTCTTTTTTCAATTGGTCGGCCCTTTTCTACCATAAGGATCTTAAGGTCTTTGTTTTCCTTAATCAGCTCATAAGCGCAAAAAATACCGGATGGGCCGGCTCCAATTATTATTACATCATATTGATTCATTAAAACACTCCTTTGTGTCAAACTTGATCTAACCTATAACCACATGCATTCTAACATAATTTATAACCATATGCAAGCTAACAACGAGTTGAAACACGTATTTTTTGATTAATTAATCTAATAATATTTATAAGAGAAATTAATAAGAAAAATTAATATAGATTATGAGTAAATAATATAGTGGATTTCACATATTCTCCTGATAATATATTTCAAATAAAGTTAGAATATTTACTTAGTATAATTAGAAAAGGTATAGATATTATTCCTATTATGAAAAAGAAAAATTTACAAAAAATCTGTGTACGGGTTCTTATGTTGACGCTATTAGTGGGAATAGTACCAACAAATCCTTATGCGAAAACATCTGCACCTTTATTAAATGCAGAAAAGAATGGAACAATTGATTTAGCATCAATGATTCATAATGCTATGAACGAACATACCGAAACAATTGCAAATTCTACTTTCCATCATTATGTAGGAAGTAAGTCATTAAAAAGTGGTGTAGGTTCAGCAGCTTTCGGCAGCAGTGTTAGATTACGCCAAATGGTGGAGAATGATACTGCCGTAACTGGAAAAACTTACACTTTCTCAGGTTACGTAAAAACAGTAGGGCAAAAGCCTATTCCGTTCCAGCATTTATACAAGGTGTAAATGGAGTTGACCGTAAATTTAAGATATCCATAAAGGTAACCTATATTTTCCTAACTACCAACGGGCAATCTATTTTGTGAGATTTCTGATATCTCATTTAAACTTAGAAGTAACAGAAATATTTGGTGAACCAAGCGGTGATATTGGTTCAGGGTTAAGTATTATGTTTATAGAGTGGATTCATATGGATTAGTGGTAAGTTTTCTTAATGAAAAATTAGTTAGTGCAGTATTACAGTATGATGATGGTACAGTATATAAACAAATAATTGAATAAAGAAAAGCTCTATATAATTCAAAAGTAATTATATAGAGCTTTTCTTTATTTATAATGCATTTATTGACATTTGATTCATAAGTGGCTCTTTGTATCTTTACTAACTAATGCGATATCTTTAATATCTATAAACGAGAGTTCATCTTTTTATTATATCATTCTATTTTAATATAACATTTTACTAAAGAATATTATGTTTATTCTTTACTACATACAAGATAGACACGGCTACCAATGTGATGCAGAGTACCAGGAACATAGGGAATAGAGGATTCTGAATTCCACCAAGTAAAATAATGAGTGCTCCTAAAATAGCAAGAGATGGAATAATATAACCTTTTATCACTCCTTTGATTTCTCCTTTACGAGTTAATCGAATCACTGCAACATAAAGGATGATATAACCTAAATAATTTGTTACAATGCTGATTTCTGACACATCAGAGTTAGGTAGTAAATTAAATTTCTGAGTAATATAGTGTAAGCCTAACCAGATCAGTGATAAGGTAGTTGCTAGGATTGCTGAGTTTACTGGCATTCCGTTAAGTTTTTCGCTGGTCTTTTTAATCGCTTTAGAGCCTGGTATCATATTACGTAAGGCCATTGCATAAGGAAGTCTGATAGAACCAAGTATAAGTCCATTTACAGTACCTAAAACAGAGATAATAATAAATACTAGGATTAGCTTGCCACCCATTTCACCAAATAGTTTGGTCGCTGCATAATTTACATGATCATCGCCCATTGCTATGACATTTTCTGTTCCAACTAAAGAAGTAATTCCAACAAAATATAGTACATATACCACTAGTATAATGACAGGTGATATAATAAGTGCCAATGGCAGATTTCTTTTACTGTCCTTGATTTCATGACAAATGGAAGTTGAGATTGACCAACCATCAAAGGAGAAGGCAATCGGTAGTATTGCACTTAATAAACCAGCTCCACCAATACTTACAGTATTGTAATTGATACTCTCAGTAGGATTTCCAAAAGCTAGACCAGCAAAAGCAATCACAATAAGAGGAATCAATTTAATAATCATAGTACCATTTTGGATGTATCCACCAAGTCTTGCAGAAAGCGTATTAAAAATGGATAGGATTATTATGTACCCAAGACCTAATAAAACTTGCACTTCAAGTTTGTTTGGTAAATTGAAAAGTGTACAGGTATAGATACCAGCCACCCAAGCCACCACGGCTGCAATACTTGGCAGATATGCAAAGGACTGGAACCAGCCAAAAGCACAGCTTATGGGCATAGAGCAAAATTCTTCAGCATAAGTGATAATACCACCGGGCTTGTCTGTTTTCATAGCGAGTTGTGAGATAGTAAGAGAACCAAATACAATTGCAAATGCTGCTACAATAAAGACTAAAATACCATCGGTTAAGTTTCCGTTTGTAGATTTCAGGATATTATCACTTTTGAAGAATATGCCTGAGCCGATTACAATTCCAGTAATCATGGCAATAGAGGTAAATAAACCATATTTGTGTGTTTTCATAGGTACCTTCCCAAATAAATTATAGTGTGTTGTAGATTAAAATACAAAGAATAGTCTAACCAAGAAAGGAAAAAATGTCAACTTTATTATGCGAAAAAATGTAAATAGAAATATATATATTTTATCAGTTTGCTGCCCTTATTCCCCGTGATTTTATTCGGTTACATATACGGTTGATTTAACCTTTATACCATCTTCTGTTGCATAGATATAGGCCCTGCCTTTTTGTATGCCTTTTACCTTACCATTTTTGTCTACCGTTGCAACGTTTGGATTGCTAGTAGACCAGATGGGAGAATTGCCAGAAGAAATAGTAGCTTTTATATATGTAGTTTCTCCTACCTTTAGGTTAAAGGTTAGAGGAGTCAGGATTATTTCTGGTTGATCAACGATGATTTCACAAGAGCTTGAAACACCATCTACTGTGGCCGTAATAATAGCAGTTCCATGCTTTATAGCTGTGACTTTTCCTTGCTTGTCCACAGTGGCTACGCTACTTTTATTACTTTTCCATTGGGGTGTTATGTTAGAAGATACAGTAGCTGTCAATTGTAGTGATTGCTTACGATAAAGATTTCCATGAGTTTGTGAGAGGGTGATGGTTGGACTTTTCACAGTTACAATAGATGTTGTACTGGTTCCATCAGCTGAGGCAGTAATGGTGGTTTCACCAGGTTTTAATGTGGTGACTAAGCCAGTTTCACTGATAGTTGCAACACTTTTTTTGCTGCTTTTCCATGTGACTTTAGCATCAGTGGATACAGAGGCAGAAAGTCTTTCCTTGGCACCTCGTTCTAGAGAGAGTCTAGCTTTGTTAATTGTAACTTTTGTTTTATTGACAGTTACTATACAAGAACTTTCAGCATTTTTAATTTTTGCAGTGATTAAAGTAGTTCCGGCTTTTTTTGCAGTTATTTTTCCGTAGGTATTAACAGATGCTATTTTTGTATCACTACTTTTAAAGGTGGGTGACTTACCAGTAGAGGTTAGTGCAAGGAGATAAGCCTCCTCGCCTATATTTAGTGTCATAGTATATTTTGTTAGTAAAATGAATGAAAAGGAATCAGATGCATCTGTAATCATGGGATTGTTAATTGAAAAAAGAATAAAGCATAAGAATATTGCAAAGAATCTTTTGAAACGCATGTTTAATCCTCCTTGTTATAATAGGAAGAATAAAGGTGCAGCAAACTACTTTATAGTTTAGCACTGCTTTGGCGCTATGTAAAGAAAAATGTAAACGATAAAAATGTTAGGTTAAATTTAAATATTAGTAGTAATAATTGAGAAATAGTGCTATAATATATAAGAATAGGGTTAAATTTCCTGTTATTCATGTATGCCAGAGATACAATCCGAGACTTCTGAAAAGCTTACCGAAGGATGCTTAAAGTAATCGATAAGTTTTTCAGTTGTTTCGGGTCTCCGGTAAATTTTTAAATTAAAAGGAGCACAAACATGTACAAAAGTTTTTCCATGGAACTTGCAGGCAGAACTCTAACAGTTGAAGTTGATAGAGTAGCAGCCCAAGCGAATGGTGCAGCATTTATGCACTATGGTGATACAGTTGTATTATCTACAGCAACTGCATCTGATAAACCAAGAGAAGGCATCGATTTCTTCCCACTTAGTGTTGAATATGAAGAAAAATTATATGCAGTAGGTAAAATTCCAGGCGGTTTTATCAAAAGAGAAGGTAAAGCTTCCGATAATGCCATATTAACATCTCGTGTTATTGACAGACCTATGAGACCACTATTTCCGAAAGATTATAGAAATGATGTAACACTGAACAACCTTGTTATGTGTGTAGATCAGGATTGTAGTCCGGAACTTACTGCAATGCTTGGATCTGCCATTGCAACAGCAATCTCAGATATTCCTTTTGACGGACCTACAGCCTCTACAATGGTTGGTATGGTTGATGGGGAATTTGTGTTTAATCCAACCAGTGCACAAAGAGAAAAGTCTACATTAAGCCTTACAGTAGCATCTACAAAAGAAAAAGTAATTATGATTGAAGCTGGTGCAAATGAATTACCAGAAGATAAAATGATTGAAGCTATTTTCTTAGCACATGAATTAAATCAAAAAATCATTGCTTTTATTGAAACCATCGTTGCTGAGTGTGGTAAACCTAAACATGATTACATCAAATGTGATACGCCAGCTGACCTTTGGGAGGACATGGTATCCTTTATCACTCCAGAGGCTATGGAAGAAGCAGTGTTTACAGATGTAAAACAAGTAAGAGAAGGAAACATCAAAGCACTTACTGAAAAATTAGTAGAAAGATATACAGAAAGTCATCCTGAATGGCTACCTTTACTTGGAGAAGCAATCTATAAATTCCAAAAGAAAACTGTTCGTAAGATGATTTTAAAAGATAAAAAACGTCCTGATGGAAGAAATGTTGATCAAATCAGACATCTTGCAGCTGAAGTAGACATGCTTCCAAGAACCCATGGTTCTGCTATGTTTACACGTGGACAAACTCAGGTATTAACTATTACTACCTTAGGCGCATTGGCAGAAATTCAAAAATTAGATGGTATTGATGAGAACGAAAAGACAAAGAGATATATGCATCACTATAATTTCCCTTCTTACTCTGTTGGTGAAACCAAACCATCAAGAGGTCCAGGAAGACGTGAAATCGGTCATGGTGCACTTGCTGAAAAGGCATTGGTTCCAGTACTTCCAACTGAAGAAGAATTCCCTTATGCAATTCGTACTGTATCTGAAGTGTTAGAATCCAATGGTTCTACATCACAGGGAAGTATTTGTGCTTCCGCTTTATCTTTAATGGCTGCTGGTGTACCTATTAAAGCAATGGTAGCAGGTATTTCTGTTGGCTTAGTAACAGGAGAGACTGATGAAGATTATATCATCCTTACAGATATTCAAGGACTTGAAGATTTCTTTGGAGATATGGACTTTAAGGTTGCAGGAACACATAAAGGTATTACTGCAATTCAGATGGATATTAAGATTCATGGTTTAACCAGAGAAATCATTGAAAAGGCAATTTATAGAACCAAAGAAGCTAGAACCTTTATATTAGATGATGTTATGACGCCTTGTATCGCAACTCCACGTGCTGAGGTTGGACAATACGCACCTAAGATTGTACAAATCAAGATTGATCCTACTAAGATTGGTGATGTTGTTGGTCAAAGAGGTAAAACTATTAATGCCATTATAGAACAGACTGGTGTTAAGATTGATATAACAGACGATGGTTCTGTTTCTGTATGTGGTGTAGATGGAGAAAGTATTCAAAAAGCAATTAAAATAATCCAGACTATAGTTACTGAATTTGAAGAAGGACAAATCTTTGAAGGAAAAGTAATTAGTATCAAAGATTTTGGTGCTTTCCTTGAGTTTGCACCTGGCAAAGAAGGCATGGTTCATATATCTAAGATTTCCAAAGAAAGAATTGATAAAGTGGAAGATGTCCTTACCTTAGGAGATATGGTTAAGGTAGTATGCCTTGGTAAAGATAAGATGGGAAGAATCAGCTTTAGTATTAAAGATGTAAAATAAAATTTACAATAATTTATATAACAAGCAGCCTGTAGTAACCTATAGGCTGCTTGTTTTGAAAGGAGATTGCATGAGTCAAGAATTCTATACCCCAATGGAAGTTGCAGATTTATTAAAAATTAAGAAAAGTACAGTGTATGAATTGATAAAACGGGGAGAATTAAAATGCATAAAGGTTGGTAAACAATTTAGGGTGTTAAAGAATGACTTGGATCTCTATCTAAATCACGATATGGTCCGTCCCACTAGTAATCTG
This sequence comes from Anaerocolumna sp., assembly GCA_047972335.1. Taxonomy (GTDB): domain Bacteria; phylum Bacillota; class Clostridia; order Lachnospirales; family Lachnospiraceae; genus Anaerocolumna. The sequence goes on from JBKEAO010000127.1 coordinate 23,303, forward strand.
ACTTCACAAGAAGAACAGATAAATCAAGAAGATAGGGATTTGATACAGAGCCAATCTGGTCGATCAACTAACAGGGGTGTGGTAGTCTGTGGTCAGGATATTTTATTGGAAATTTTGTGCAATTACATGTCAAGGGAATTAAAAAACACGCCTATTTATCGCTCCTATCAAGGCAGTTATAATGGATTATATGCTTTATACCAAGATGAAGTGGATGTAGCAACTGTCCACCTCTTTGATGGTGTGACTGGAGAATATAATAAAGACTATGTCAAACGTATGCTTCCTGGAACTAGATATATCAGAGTTCACTTAGTAAATAGAATGCAAGGATTTTATGTACAATCTGGTAATCCAAAAAATATCAGAGGATTTCGTGACTTGAGTCGATCAGATGTTACAATGATCAATCGAGAAAAGGGAAGTGGTACTAGAATATTATTAGACGAAAAGTTATTAAGCCATGGAATTCATAAATCTCAAGTTAAGGGATACGAAAGAGAAGTTAACTCACATCTTGCTTGTGCTGGTGCCATAGCAAGAAAAAGTGCGGATGTTTCCATAGGTATAGAGAGAATCAGCAAAGAAATGGCAGGAGTGGAATTTATACCAATACAGATGGAAAGCTATGATCTAGTGGTAAAAGAAGAATATGCCGGAAGTGATTGGTTTAAAAGTATCCTGGGAATTTTAAAACACTCTGATTTTAGAGCTGAAATAATGGGAATGTCAGGTTATGATATTACTGATATGGGAGAAGTTATATAGTCAAATTGGAGATTTGTATTGAACTACTCTAATTTCTCTTAACCTATATAACCACTTCGTCATATTTGACATATATGGGCTTAATCTTGATATAAATTATTATGGAGGATACTTTGAACAAGAATTTAAATTGGAAACGTAATATCATTATATTTTTAACGAGCCAAAGTGTATCATTATTTGGCTCGTCTTTAGTGCAATATGCAATTATGTGGCACATTAATCTTAAAAACCCAATCTGGACTAATGATTGCTTTATCAATTGTTTTCGGATTTGTGCCAACATTTTTTCTATCTCCCTTTGCAGGAGTATGGGCAGATCGGTTTAATCGTAAAAGATTAATTATGCTTTCTGATGGACTTATTGCCATAACAACATTAATTTTAGCAATATTGTTTTCAAAAGGTTATGAAGATATTTGGCTGTTATTTGTCGCATCATCAATTAGAGCAGTTGGCTCTGCTGTACAAGCACCAGCTATCAATGCCTTTGTACCTAATTTGGTGCCAGAAGAGAAATTAACAAAAGTGAATGGTATCAATGGAAGTATTCAATCTCTTGTTATGTTAATTTCGCCTATGATCAGTGGTATTTTGCTTGATCAGGCCAATTTAGTTACTATTTTTTTAATAGATATCGTTACAGCTACATTAGCAATTAGCATTCTTTTATTATTTTTACATGTTCCAACACATGGAAAAGCACTTGAAGAACACAACATAGGTTACTTTAGTGACCTTGTAAAGGGGATTCGCTATATTAATGAAAATGGGTTTATCCGGACATTATTTATTCATTGTGGATTTTATTTTCTACTTGTAGCACCATTGGCTTTTTTAACTCCTCTGCAAGTAACAAGGACTTTTGGCGAGGCTGTATGGAGATTAACTGCCATAGAAGTCACCTTTTCTATCGGTATGATGGTAGGCGGAATATTGATTGCTACCTGGGGTGGCTTTCGTAATAAACTGTATTCCATGGTATTGTCTACTGTGATTATGGGTGTGGGTACAATAGCACTGGGTATCATACCTGTTTTCTGGATTTATTTATTGTTTATGGGTATTGTAGGCTTTGGTATGCCACTTTTTAACACGCCATTTACAGTTTTATTACAGCAAAAAGTGAAGGAAGATTATATGGGGAGAGTTTTTGGCGTATTTGGTATGTTATCAAGTTCAATCATGCCCCTTGCCATGCTTGTTTATGGACCTTTAGCGGACTTAATTAAAATTGAATGGATACTTGTTGTTACAGGTATATTGATACTCATTCAGTGTTTCTTTATGGTACGTAATAAAACTTTACAGGAAGTTGGATGAGATTTAAAATATTATGGGTAAATAAAGGTGTAAATAAATTCTAAAAAAAACTTGACACAAACAATACTAAAGTGTACAATACAAAACAACAAATAAACGAAACAGTACTAAACCAAACATAACATAACAATACATTATAGAATAAAGTTAACATCAAAATAAAGTGTGAAACGAATCAGTTTGGTTTACGTACCTGTTAGGCAAAGAAGTCTAAGATATTTATCTTAGATTTTTTTTGTGCCATGCAAACGAAGGGAGAATTTTATGAAAACAATGAAAAAGGCTTTCATGCTAGCTATCTTTATGATAGCATTAGTAACAGTTGGTTGTAGTTCATCAAGTAAGAAGACAACATCAGAACCTGTAGAAATTTTAGTGGCAGCAGCGGCAAGCTTACAAAATGCCATGGAAGAAATACAAACCTTATATCAGACCGCTCATCCAAATGTTTCACTAACCTTCACCTTTGGAAGTTCTGGAACATTACAACAACAAATCGAACAGGGAGCTCCTGTAGATGTTTTTATGTCGGCAGCGCTAAAGCAAATGAAGGCATTAGAAGATGGCGGATTGATTCTAGAGGATACGAAAAAAGAATTATTAGAAAATAAAATTGTTTTAATTGTACCAAAAGATAGTGATTTAGGAATGAAAAGTTTTGAAGATATTTTAAATGCACCAGTGATCGCTCTTGGAGAACCTACATCTGTTCCGGCCGGTCAATATGCAGAAGAGATATTTACATCTTTATCCATGTTAGACCAGGTAAAGGAAAAGGTTACATATGGAAAGGATGTAACCCAAGTACTCACATGGGTAGCAACAGGAAATGCGGATGCTGGTGTTGTTTATGCAACAGATGCCAAATCAAGTGAAGATGTTTCTGTAGTCTCTGAAGCCCCTGCTGATAGTACTTCAAAAGTATTATATCCTGTTGCAGTTATAAAGGAAACAAAAGTAGAAGAGGCAGCTAGAGATTTTGTCACCTATTTAGCTTCAGAGGAAGCAATCAGTGTATTTGAAAAATACGGATTTACTGGTAATTGATTCTTGATTTGGAAGTTACTAAAGGTTTTTAATTTTGGGAAAAATCAGATAAAAACTGGGAAGTTTGCTTGTAATATGTATTTAACGTAATGAATTTGAGCAATACACGAATAGAAATTTTACAGTGGGAGGATAAGTTGAATGGATTATGCACCTTTCATCATATCAATGAAAACAGCAATTTGCGCTACGATTATTACCTTCATAATTGGTACCTATGCTGCGTGTTTAGTCATGAAAACAAAGGGTACATTTAGACTAATATTAGATGGAATATTTACGCTTCCACTTGTTCTTCCGCCTACTGTTGCTGGCTTTTTCTTATTATTGTTGTTAGGGAAAAATGGACCACTTGGAAGAATATTTCATGCCTTAGATATACAAGTAATCTTTACATGGCAAGCTACGGTAATAGCAGCTGTGGTAATATCCTTTCCACTCATGTATCGATCTGCCAAATCATCTTTTGAACAGATTGATCAGAATTTAATTTATGCGGGAAGAACCCTTGGAATGTCAGAATGGACTATATTCGTAAAGGTTACTATGCCTTTAGCACTCCCTGGTATTATTTCTGGTGGTATTCTTGCATTTGCAAGAGCATTGGGGGAATTTGGAGCCACCTTAATGATTGCAGGTAATATACCAAAAGTAACCCAAACAATACCTGTTGCCATATATATGGCAACCCAAGGAAATAGAATGGATCAGGCAATGTTATGGGTAGGAGTTATCGCCCTGGTATCTTTTATAGTCATATTTTTAATGAATTATATACCTACAAGAAATAGAAGATTTCATACAAAGAGAAAAGAGTGAAATTCATGAGCCTATCTATAGATATAAGCAAGAAATTCAAAGGGTTTACCCTGAATGTAAAATTAAATACAGCCAATGAAAGAATGGGATTATTAGGAGCCTCTGGCTGCGGTAAGAGTATGACGCTTAAGTGTATTGCTGGAATTGAGACACCTGATCAGGGGAGAATTGTATTAAATGATAAGGTTTTATTTGATTCGGAACGTAAAATTAATTTAACACCTAGGGAAAGAAAAGTTGGCTATCTGTTTCAAAATTATGCACTGTTTCCTAATATGACAGTAGAAGAGAATATAGGATGTGGTTTACAAGGAAGAAACACGAAAAAAAGAGAACGAATCAGTGATATGATTGAATTCTTCCATCTAAAAGGTTTAGAGAAGCGCTATCCTAGTCAATTGTCAGGGGGACAGCAGCAAAGGGTTGCATTGGCCAGGATTTTTGCTTATGAACCCAAGGTTTTAATGTTAGATGAACCATTTTCTGCTCTGGATACTTATTTAAAAGAAAATTTACAGCAAGAACTTCTTGAAGTACTAGACAAATACCATGGGGATATCTTGCTTGTTTCTCACAACCGTGATGAGATTTATACGATGTGCAATCATGTATCAATTCTTGAAAAAGGGACTATAATTCTAAGTGGCAATACAAAAGATATATTTAGAGAACCTAGAAAAGTAGCTGCAGCCAGACTAACTGGTTGTAAGAATATTTCAGGTATAGAAAAATTATCAGATTATACAATCAAAGCACTGGATTGGGATCTGATCTTACATACCAAAGAGGTAGTCTCTGACCGTATGAAACATGTGGGTATACGTGCTCGGGATATTAGAGTATCAACGGATTTGCAGGGCATAAATTCCTTTCCATGCACCGTGCAAAGGATTCATGAATCGCCATTTGAAATTAATATGATATGTAAAAGTGGAACAAGAGATTTATGGTGGAAAATAAGTAACGCATATTGGAAAAATACATTAAGTGAGCAGGTACCAAAGTATATGTCATTGCCTATGGAATCTTTGATGCTATTGGAGTGATACGTGAATTTTGTAATGAAAAAGGTGATATAAAGTAAAAACAAAAAGTTTCATATCCTTGTATAGTTTTAAAAATAGTGATACAATCTAGCCTATATGATAAATAGGCAGATGTCTATTAAAAGAAAGGAAATGATACATGATCAACCGTAAAAAGTTATCCAATGGAATAACTGTAGTGATTGAAACAATGCCTTATTTAAGGAGTGCAGCTTTTGGAATCTGGATTAAAGTAGGTTCTGGTGATGAGAACGAAAAAAATAATGGTATTTCTCATATAATTGAACATATGCTATTTAAAGGTACAAAGAATCGAACAGCAAAAAAAATTGCTGATGATATGGCACGAATTGGAGGCGATATCAATGCTTATACCAGTAAGGAATGCACTTCCTTTTATGCGGTAACTTTGGATGAACACCTACCTATTGCAATTGAAATATTGGGAGATATGTTAAATAATTCTTTGATTGATGAAAAGGCTTTGCACAAAGAAAAGGGTGTTATTTTAGAAGAAATTGATATGTATGATGATTCACCAGAGGATTTGGTGCATGAAATGATGCAGATGAAAATATGGGACAATCATCCCCTGGGATATCAGATATCAGGGACAAAGGAAAATGTAAAGGCGGTTACAAGAGAAGATATCATTGCTTTTATGGACAAGTATTATGTTGGAGATAATATGGTGATTTCTGTTGCAGGTAATTTTGATGTAGAGGAAATATTTCAAGTGATTGAAAAAAACTTCTCAAGTATTTCTTGCGGTGAAAGAAATGAAGGTACAAAAGGACCAGTTTATCAGCCAATTATGTATACAAAAGAAAAAGATGTAGAACAGCTACATTTAAATATAGCATTTGAGTCAATTGTCTCTGACGGAAAAGAGAAATATGTACTTACGATTTTAAATGCTGTTTTAGGGGGAAGCATTAACTCTAGATTGTTTCAGGAGATAAGGGAAAATCAGGGTTTAACATATACCATCTATTCCTATGGAAGCTCATATAGGACGGCAGGACTATTTCACATATATGCTGCTATGAATCCTGTACAATTAAAAGCTGTTATTTCAGGTATATTTCATACAATAGAAGAGCTAAAAGTTGAGGGTTTAACAGAAGAAGAGCTGTCTATGTCGAAAGAACAAATAAAAACAGAACTTATTATGGGAGATGAAAGTGCGAAGAACCGAATGAATAGTAATGGCAAATCCATCTTGTTTCGCGGAACAATTATTCCTTTAGAGGAAATTATTCATAGAATCAATCAGGTAACCCTAAAGCAAGTAAAGGATTTAGCGAATCAATATTTGAATAAAGAAAGTTGTAGTATTTCACTTGTAGGAAATCTTGAAAACGTGGACCAAATGAAATTATTTTCATAGTATATAGTGAGGGAATCAATAGGAGACACATATGTAGAATGGAGATGGATATGCGTATTGACGTAGAAGAATTTTCTAAGGCTTGTTCCTGTGGAAAACCCCATGAAATTTTTGTGAGAGACATGGTGATAGAAGCGGGAGCACTTGATAAATTTCCTGCCTATTTAGCAAAGGTATACGAGGGAGAAAACAAAGACATTGTAATAATTTGCGATACCAATACTTATGAGGTGGCTGGAAGGCAACTTCAGGAGAGTATAACAGGAAGTAAAGTGATTGTGCTTAATTCCAAAGATCTACATGCAGATAATGATGGAGTGGCACAAGTGAGTGAGTTACTTTTAGATGCGGGTGATTTTAAGCTTATGATAGCAGTGGGGTCTGGTACCATTCATGATTTGACTAGATTTGTAGCCTATCAATCTAAGGTTTCATTTGTATCTGTGCCAACAGCAGCAAGTGTTGATGGGTTTGTATCAACAGTAGCAGCTATGACTTGGAATGGACTTAAGAAAACATTTCAAGCGGTATCGCCAATATTAGTGGTAGCAGATACTAAGATTTTTGCAAAGGCTCCCTATAGGCTTACAGCTTCAGGTATTTCAGATTTATTGGGTAAATATACAGCATTAATAGACTGGGAAATATCTCACATGGTCACGGGTGAATATATTTGCAATAAAGTATGTGAACTGGAATTTAGTGCTTTGAAGGAAGTGTGTGATAATATATCTTTACTACAAGGAGACATTACTGATCCTAATACGATCAATGCTTATGAAAGGCTTATGTATGCTTTGTTATTATCAGGTATTGCCATGCAAATGATTGGTAACTCAAGACCAGCATCTGGAGCCGAGCACCATATATCACATCTTTGGGAAATGGAAGTAATCAATGACAAATTAGATGCTTATCATGGTGAAAAGGTCTCCATCGGTTTGATGATTGTGACTAGAACCTATCACAAAATTAAAAATGCAATAAAAAAAGGACTATACAGAGTGAATTCCTATGAGGGCTTAGAATTAAGTGCGTTAAAAGAAGCATTTGGACCCAAGGGGCTGTATGAGAGTATAGTAGAAGAGAACACACCAGATCCATTAGAAACAGTTGATACCATAAGTTTTAGTAAGTTGTTACCAGAGGTAGCTGAAATTATTGATAAGTTACCATCAGAGGAGACTTTAAATAATTTACTTACAAAAGGTGGTTGCTTAAAAGAGGTTGAGGATATACAGTTGGAAAAATCAATAATTCCAAAAACGATTCTGCTATCTCCTTATGTAAGAAATCGTTTGACGTTTATGAGACTTACTAAATTATTAAAGTTAAAGTGATAGAAGATTCATAAATCCCATAGAATTACTTGTTTTTTGGGAAACTTTTGTTACATAGTATATATAAAAAGAACAGGGGACTTACAAGATACATTGATTTAAGTGGTGTATTTTGTAAGTCTCCATTTTATTGTTTCAATTAAAGTCTTAAGGCATATAAAATGCATGAGATTTTGATAAGGATATTGATAATGATAATGAAATTAAAATTAATATTGATATAGATACACTTACTAATGCAGATTTGATTTAAATACTAGGATTCATAATAAAATAAGTTAAATTCCATATAATAACCATTAGCTAAAAAAGTTGGCTTTGGAAAGGTTGGATATTAATATGGGAAATAACACTTCAAATGTTGAAAGAGAAAAAGAAATTAAGGAAAAAGAAGAATTAGAAGATGGTAAAATAAAAGAATATGGTCAAACAACCTTAGTAAATGAAGAGAAGAAATCGAAAATTCATTTGCTATCAATTATAGGAGAAATTGAAGGACATGAGTGCTTGCCACAGCACAATAAAACAACGAAATATGAACATGTATTACCACAACTTGCGGCCATTGAGGATAGTTCGGATATTGATGGTCTTTTGATTTTAATCAATACAGTTGGAGGAGACGTAGAGGCAGGTTTAGCCATTGCTGAAATGATAGCCTCCTTAAGTAAACCAACGGTTTCATTGGTACTTGGTGGTAGTCATTCCATAGGTGTACCTTTGGCAGTTTCAACTAATTATAGTTTTATTGTGCCTACAGCTACAATGATCATACACCCAGTTAGGATGAGTGGAACAGTGATAGGTGTTTCTCAAACTTATGATTATTTTGAAAAAATACAAGATAGAATCTTAAATTTTGTATCTCACCATTCAAAAATTGAAAAAGACAAGTTAAAGGTGTTGATGCATAACACCTGTCAGCTAGCTAAGGATGTAGGTTCAATATTAGTTGGAAATGAAACAGTTACAGAAGGCATAATTGATGAGGTGGGTGGTATAAAAGAAGCCTTGGGTAAACTTTATAGTATGGTGGATACACACAAGGAAAGGAGTTAAAATGCTTTATACAGTAACTCCCTTAGAAAGGGTATATGTAGATAATAACAAAAAACCTGAGGAAAAAGCAACCAATAAGGCCAGTGAAAATGAGGAGGAATTAAAGACCTATACCATATCAAATGGGCGTGTATATGTGAAGAAAAAAGGTGATCATTATGTGATAGATGGCATACAATCAACAGATATGTCCGATTATCTTAAGAAAGAATTAGCTCCGGGGGAGAAGTATCATAAGGAGTAATATATAACGACAAAATCGAACATTATTTCGAATAATTACATTAATTTTCCTTGCAAGGTATTTGAATTAAAGGTATAATTAGTTTAAAAAGTGCTTAGGCAGATAGAGGATTTCGACGGTGGAAGATTACACCGTCGTTCCTTATCTATCTAGGCATAGGTAATTTAGGAGGGTTTCGTTTTGGCTACCGGACAGAAAAGAACAACCAATCAAAGAACAACCAATCAAGGAAGAAAAAGAACTACTTCTAATGGCAAAGGAAACAACAAAAGAAGTAGGACTGTACATAAAGCAACAAATGAAAAGAAATCCATGTACCGTGATGAAATTATACTTATGGTCACACTGGTCATTTCTTTGCTACTTATTTTAAGCAATTTTAATCTGAGTGGGATAGTTGGACAATACATTAAGTACTTTGCCTTTGGATTTGTGGGATTTTTGGCTTATCTATTGCCGTTTCTATTATTTTTCGGTGTTGCATTTGGTGTTGCCAATAAGAATAATAAAAGTGCCATCTATAAGATTTTAAATGTTTCAGCTGTGGTAGTGGTATTCACAGCATTTATTCAGCTAGCAACATATAGTTATTATAGTGAGACAAGCCTTCTAGAGATATATAATCTAAGTGCCAAGGATAAAAATGGCGGAGGTATCATAGGAGGTATTGTATTAAAGTTACTTTGCTCTTTATTTGGGGAAGTGGGAACTTATGTGATACTACTGGCACTTCTTTTAACGCTCACTATGTTCTTAACGGGAAAGGCTATTTTTCGAACACTTGGTGCTAAAAGTGAAGCCTCTTATTTACAGATGAAGGAAAAGAGACGTTTAAAAGAGGAAGAATACGAAGAGGCTAGTCAGCAAAATGTTGAAGAAATCCAGGAAAAAAGGAAAGCAAGAACCATTTTATTTCCCAAAAAGGATAAAAGTCTTGAAGAGGCGAATAAGGCAACTACTCATAAAGGGAAAGATAAGTTGTTAAAAACCGGTGATTCAAAGAATCAGAATATAAACATGCAGGAAATTCTTCCAGAGCAAACGGAGATACCAATTAATAGAGGTAACACAGAGTATACCAATGCAGAACCTAAATTCTCCTATGAAGAACAATTAAGACAAAAGTTTGGTGACAGAGAAGGTGAGTTAAAGACTGAAAATTATGAATCTAAGGAATCAATTGTAAATCAAAATAATGATATGAATCGTCTCCTTCATGCGGCTATGGAGGATGCTAGATTGCAGGAGGAGCATAAAGATATAGAAATTGGTCCTTTTGATGGGTCCAATATGGATGATTCTACATTAGTAGAAGATGAAAAATATAAGAATTCAGAGTCTGGTAATGAAAATATAAATGGTAGCAGCAATGGAAAGACAAGCGAAGACCCATATGGAAATACCAGTGAAGATTCATATGGAAATACCAGTGGAGGTTCAAATAGAAGCTCTGCCGGAAGAATAAATGGATATGCAAATGATGACAGAGTTAATAATACAGGTGAAGGCAAAGATGATAATTCTATTAAAATTAATATGTCTTCAAAAACTCAAGAGAGTAAAGAGTATGTGTTTCCACCTCTTAACCTTTTAGGCAAGGGAAAAGGTAATGTTAAGGGCATGTCAGACAGAGATTTAAAGGAAACCGCACTTAAATTACAAAAGACCTTAGAAAGTTTTGGCGTTAGAGTAACGATAACAAATGTAAGCTGCGGACCATCTGTTACTAGGTATGAACTTCAACCAGAACAAGGTGTTAAGGTAAGTAAAATTACTGGTCTTGCAGATGATATTAAATTAAATCTAGCAGCAGCAGATGTTAGAATTGAGGCCCCTATTCCAGGTAAGGCAGCAGTTGGAATTGAAGTGCCAAATAAAGAAAATGCAACAGTATTGTTTAGAGAACTACTAGAAAGCAATGAATTTGTAAGTCATTCTTCTAATATTGCTTTTGCAGTAGGAAAAGATATTGGTGGACAAACCATAGTAACTGACATAGGGAAAATGCCCCATCTATTAATTGCTGGTGCAACAGGCTCAGGTAAATCGGTTTGTATCAACACTTTGATTATGAGTATTTTATATAAGGCTAATCCAAATGATGTCAAGATGATAATGGTTGATCCTAAAGTAGTTGAACTTAGCGTATATAATGGAATTCCTCATCTATTAATTCCAGTTGTAACAGACCCTAAGAAAGCATCAGCAGCTCTTAATTGGGCAGTTATGGAGATGACAGAACGTTATAAAAAGTTTGCGGATCTTGGAGTGCGTGATGTGAAAGGCTATAATGAAAAAATAGCCACTGTGGAAGAGTTCCAAGATGAAAGATATCAGAAATTACCACAGATTGTTATTATAGTAGACGAGCTTGCAGACCTTATGATGGTGGCACCGGGTGAAGTAGAAGATGCAATCTGTAGATTGGCACAAATGGCTAGGGCAGCTGGTCTACATCTTATTATAGCCACTCAAAGACCATCGGTTAATGTAATTACTGGTTTAATAAAAGCAAACATTCCATCTAGAATTGCTTTTTCCGTGTCTTCTGCAATTGATTCTAGAACCATTATTGATGGATCTGGTGCTGAAAAATTACTTGGAAAGGGAGATATGTTGTTTTTCCCATCCGGTTATCCTAAGCCTGTCAGAGTGCAAGGTGCCTTTATTACGGACAAAGAAGTAAGTTCTGTAGTTGAGTTTTTGACCAATCAAAATCAAGCAGCAGAGTATAGTGAAGAAGTGGTTAGTAAAATAACCAGTGTTCAGACGGTTGATTCAGCAACAGGATCTACAGGCAATGATAGAGATGAATATTTTGCAGAGGCAGGCAAATTCATAATAGAAAAGGATAAAGCTTCTATTGGTATGTTACAAAGAGTATACAAGATTGGGTTTAACCGTGCTGCAAGAATAATGGATCAATTAAGTGAGGCAGGAGTGGTTGGACCTGAAGAAGGAACCAAACCAAGAAAAGTACTTATGACTTTAGAAGAATTTGAACAATATATTGATGAATATGTCTGAAGAATAGGTCTGAAGAATAGGTCTGAAAAAGAGGTCTGAAGAATAGGTCTGAAAAAGAGGTCTGAAGAATAGGTCAGGTGTCTAATGGAGGAATTGAATGTTAGGTTATCTAATTACTAATGGCTTTTTACACACCCAGAAATTTTCCCAGATTCATCTATGGTTAATGGAAGCTGCGAAAAAGCACGGCATAGAATTAATACCAAAAACCAATGATGAAATTGTGGTTATGTCTGGAGATGTGAATAATACAGATCTAGACAAATGTGACTTTATTCTATTCTGGGATAAAGATATAAGACTAGCAAAGTACTTAGAACTAAAGGGTCATTTATTATTTAATTCAGCCCATGGAATTGAGATTTGTGATGATAAATCACTTACCCATCTATGCTTGCAGGAACATGGAATTAAGATGCCAAAAACAATAATAGCTCCTATGACATTTACAAATATAGGATATATGAATTTGGACTTTTTAGATAGGGTAGTACATGAGCTGTCATTTCCTATGGTGTTAAAAGAATGTTATGGATCATTTGGTCAACAGGTTTATTTGATTCATACTATCAATGAATTAAAGAATAAAGTTATATCGCTTCAAGGAAAGCCTATGTTATTTCAAGAATTTATCAAATCAAGTGCTGGTAAAGACCTTAGGCTTCAAGTAGTGGGGTCACAAGTGGTGGCTACTATGTATCGGTATTCAGAAAATGGTGATTTTAGAGCCAACGTTTCTAATGGAGGGAAAATGAAGCCCTATGAACCTACCAAGGAACAAAGAGAGTTGGCGATTAGATGTTGTAAGACGCTTGGTCTTGATTTTGGTGGTGTGGATATCTTATTTGGAGAAAATCAGGAGCCCATTGTCTGCGAAGTGAATTCTAATGCACACTTTAAGAATATATTTGATTGTACTGGGGTTAATGTAGCTGATGCTATTATGGAATATATCATAAAACGTATTTGTATCGGTTAAAAATGTAAGTCGGTTAAAAATGCGAAATGGTTAAAAAATGTGAATTGGTTAAAATATGTGAAATGGTAAGGTTGTTGTATAATGGATGATATTAATCTGTGGATGAATAGAACTTGATGGGTTGGTAGAACATGATTGGTTGGTTGATTTATAGTAAAGAAGATGCAACAAAGAACGAAGCCTACATAGGATTTTATATGGAGGAAGGTAAGAATAAAGGGATTGAAATCAGACTTATATATAGGGAGGACATTAGGTTTGGCGTGTTTGAAGGTAAGCATGATCTAAAATATCAGGGAAAAATGATACCTTTGCCTGACTTTGTAATATGTAGGACCATATACCCACTCTTATCTAGACAGTTGGAATTATTTAATATACCAGTTTTTAATAATGCTACAGTAGCAGAAATCTGTAATGATAAAGCTAAAACTTATCAGTATGTAGCCCAGACCGAAATTCCTATGATATCTACTAGCTTTGTAAAAAACTATGAGTTAAAAGAGTATTTAATGAATATACAAGAACCATCAGTAATTAAAGCGGTCGATGGACATGGTGGCAGCCAGGTTATGTTGTTGGATCAAGCTGATTTATCAGAGGTGGATGTTATGGAGGATATCATCTATCGTATGAAAGGAAGCGATGTGGTTATCCAGCCCTTAACAGGTAAGAAATGCATGGATTTGCGTGTTTATGTGATTGGAACTAATGTCATTGCTGCAATTTTGCGAAAGGCTAAAACAGGTTTTCGATCAAACTATTCTCTAGGGGGACATGTGGAAGTTTACAAACTTTCTGAAAATGAGCTAGAAATTGTTAACCGAGTGATAGGTCTATTTGATTTTGGTCTGGTGGGAATTGATTTTCTTATCGGAGATGAAGGGGAACTTATTTTTAATGAGATAGAAGATGTAGTTGGGGCAAGAATGCTATATAGTTGTTGCGATATTAATTTGGTGGATTTATATTTGGAGTATATAATAAATCGTATCAGAAAGAAAAGAAAGTAATGAAAATATTTAAAAAAATAAGATTTCTAATTAGATAAAAGAATTAAAAAATCAACTGGAAAAGAAAATAAAAAATTTTAACAGAAAAAGAAAATAAAATTTTTTAACTGAATTGACATAACCATATTTATATGCTACTATGTTAAAAAATCAAGGTAGGTAGAACACAATGAGATTATTATTTGTAAACCAACTAAATAGGGACGATGATATGCGGCGCTTATAGCTGTGGTTAAATCCATAGGTATAAGCGCTAATTGGCTTGTACCGAGTTGGATAATAATCTATTATGTGATCACCATTATAGGTAAAGCCATCTAGGTATATTTTATATCTAGGTGGCTATTTTTTTACTTAAAAACAGATTTATACGCTTATATTATGTACAACAGAAATTGAATAGGGAAGTGACAAATAATTGAAAGGATTAGAGGGGGTGATACCATGGGACATACAGATTATGCCCGAGGAGATGGGGAGGCTTTGGTGGGAATTGGTACATTTTATACTAAAAATATATAATCACATGGAGGTTGTATGATGAATGCTATTAACGGTAAAATTAAGGAAACTATCAATATAGGAAGTCTAATGAATAAAGTAGGAGAAGAAACAATATTACAGGGATCAGTATATAAAATAAGAAAAATGAGTGGTTTTGCATTCCTAATATTACGCACAGGAAGGGACCTTATTCAGTGCATCTGGAGTAAAGAAGAGTCGAGTTTTGATATAAACGAAATACGTGAGAACAGTTGTGTTAAAGTGAGAGGAAGAATTGAAAAGGATGAAAGATCAAAAGCAGGATTTGAAATTCATTTGCTAGATATTACGGTGCTCTCAAAACCTGAAGCAGAAATACCTGTAGTTATCAATAATAAAGAAGTGAAAGCTTCTCTAGATACCATCTTAGATTATAGGCCAATTACTCTAAGAAACGAAAAGGAGAGGGCGATTTTTTTATTACAAGAAGGTATTTGCCAGGGGGCAAGAAAATTTCTTAGAAAACAATCATTTACGGAAATTCACAGTCCAAAGATAGTTTATGCAGGAGCTGAAGGTGGAGCTAATATATTTAAATTAAATTATTTTGGTAAAGAAGCCTATCTTTCACAAAGCCCACAATTTTATAAGCAAATGATGGTGGGGGTATATGATAGAGTATTTGAGATAGGTGCAGTTTATAGAGCAGAGAAACATGATACAGTAAGGCATCTAAATGAATATATGGGTTTGGACTTTGAGATGGGATATATCGAGAGTTTCACTGAAATTATGGAGATGGAAACGAAAATGCTTCAAAGTATGATGGGGTATTTGGAGGAACATTATAGTAAAGAGCTTAGTATTTTAAAGGTGAACCTTCCAGTAGTGGGTGTGATTCCAGTGATACCTTTTATAGAAGCTAAGGAGCTAATTAGTAGGACTTATCAAAGGGAAATTCAAGATTTTTATGACTTTGAACCTGAGGAAGAAAAGTTGCTTTGTCAGATTATGAAAAAAGAGGCCAATAGTGAGCTGGTTTTTGTAACCCATTACCCAACGGCTAAAAGACCATTTTATACAATGGAGGATAAAAATAATGAAGAAGTAACATTAAGTTTTGACCTTTTATTTCGTGGAGTTGAGGTAACTACAGGGGGACAACGCCACCATGACTATAATAGGCAGGTGAAAAAAATGTTACAAAGAAATATGAATCCAGAATTATTTGAAAGTTACTTGATGATCCATAAATATGGAATGCCTCCCCATGGTGGTCTTGGTATGGGAATAGAGAGATTTACCATGAGTCTTCTTGAAAGAAGTAATGTAAGAGAAACCAGTCTATTCCCCAGGGATATGAAAAGGTTAGTTCCTTAGAATTCTAAATATCTCTTCAGGGCTATCAATAATATAGTCCGCACCTTCTTGTTCAAGTATGAAGCGATTTCTAAAGCCCCATGTTACTCCAATGCATTTTATACCTGCATTATGGGCTGTTAAGACATCTACTTCAGAATCACCTATATAGATGCTTTCTTCAATAGAAGAGGAAAGTTCCTCTATGGCTTTGTAAACACTATCTGGCGCTGGTTTTTTGTTAACAGCGCTAGACTCACCGATTGCAATGCTTATATAGTCACTATAATAATCTTTGCATAAAGCTTTCACAGCTAAATCAAATTTGTTAGAAACAACGGCTAGGTGATAACCCTCGTCTTTCAATCTATGTAACATGGAAATAATTCCATCATATGGCTTTGTCTTTGTTTGTAAGTTTAGCGTATAATTATTTCGAAATAATTCTAAGCATTTCAAGCAGTTTTCCTTTGAAGTGCCAGTGGGAACGGCAAGGTTCATTAATACTTCTACTCCATTACCAACAAAGCTTCTTATTTCATCTATTGTACGTAAAGGATATTCACAGACAGTTAATGCATAGTTTACGCTATCAGTTAAGTCCTCTAAGGTGTTTAATAAAGTTCCATCCAGATCAAAAATCAATGTAGTTATTGCCATATTTCCTCCTTTTGTGCAGTCATATAGGGTTGTGTTTTTGGTTGAATATGCCTATGTAATCATAGTTGTATTTGATTTTGTAACAGACAAATGGTGTCGCTACAATGTATTATATCCCAACCTGTCTATAAGGTCAAAGAATGATATAAAAAAGTGCTTTATATTTATTAATAGATTGCTTTATTAATTCTAATGTATTTTCATCTTTTTCTTATACATAATATTTGATATAATAGGGAAGTAATGAAATAAACATTGTTCGGAGGTTATACCAATGAAATCAGATATTATGATTGCCCAAGAGGCAAAGCTTGTCCACATGAGAGAAGTAGCAGCAAAATTAGATATAGCTGAAGATGATTTAGAGTTTTATGGTAAATACAAAGCGAAACTTTCAGATGAGTTATGGGAGAAAATCAAGGATAAGAAAGACGGTAAATTAGTGCTAGTTACTGCTATTAATCCTACTCCTGCCGGTGAAGGTAAAACAACTACCACAGTTGGTTTAGGACAGGCACTTGGAGTTATGGATAAGAAGGCCGTGATTGCCTTAAGAGAACCATCATTAGGTCCATGTTTTGGAGTAAAGGGTGGTGCTGCGGGAGGTGGTTACGCACAAGTCGTTCCGATGGAAGATTTAAATCTTCATTTTACGGGAGATTTTCATGCCATAACAACTGCAAATAATTTACTTGCTGCAATTATGGACAATCACATCCACCAGGGTAATGCTCTTAATATTGATCCAAATCAAATCGTATGGAAGCGCTGTCTTGATATGAATGACAGAACCCTTCGAAATATTGTCATTGGAATGGGAAAAAAGACGGATGGAGTCGTTCGAGAAGATCACTTTATTATAACAGTAGCATCTGAAATTATGGCGATTTTCTGTCTTGCCAATGATATGACAGATTTAAAGAATAGACTCGGAAAAATTATTGTAGCTTATTCTTATGAAGGCAAACCAGTTACTGCTCATGAATTAAATGCAGTAGGTGCCATGGCAGCCTTACTAAAAGATGCAATTAAGCCAAACCTGATACAAACCTTAGAAAATACACCGGCAATCATCCATGGTGGACCGTTTGCAAATATTGCCCATGGTTGCAATAGTGTAAGAGCAACGAAAACAGCGTTAAAATTAGCAGACATCGTTATTACTGAGGCTGGTTTTGGAGCA
Source organism: Anaerocolumna sp. (assembly GCA_047972335.1). Classification (GTDB taxonomy): domain Bacteria; phylum Bacillota; class Clostridia; order Lachnospirales; family Lachnospiraceae; genus Anaerocolumna. Next base: position 41,043 of record JBKEAO010000127.1, read on the forward strand.
GACTTAGGTGCTGAAAAGTTTTTTGATATCAAATGCCAAAGTGCTGGATTAAAACCCGATGCAGTAGTTTTAGTTGCTACAGTAAGAGCCTTAAAATATAACGGTGGCGTGAATAAACAGAATCTATCAGAGGAAAACCTAGAAGCGCTACAAGCAGGTATTGTTAACCTAGAAAAGCATATTGAGAATCTTCACAAGTTTAAAGTGCCAGTAGTTGTGACTTTGAATCGCTTTGTCACAGATACTGAGGCTGAATTAAAATTTGTAAAAGAATTCTGTGAAAATTTGGGTTGTGAATTTGCTTTATCAGAAGTATGGGAAAAGGGCGGTAGAGGTGGTTTAGCCTTAGCCGAAAAAGTAATAGAAGTTCTTGAAAAGAAAGAAAGTAGCTTTAAACCTTTGTATCCATTAAATTTAACGATTAAAGAAAAGATTGAAACCATAGCTAAGGAGATATATGGTGCAAGTTCTGTCACTTATGATCCGACTGTTGATAAGACAATTCTTCGTATTGAAGAATTAGGTTATGGTAATGTGCCTGTTTGTATGGCCAAAAATCAATATTCTTTATCAGATGATCCAAGTAAGATTGGCAGACCAGAAGGATTTAATATTCATATAAGAGAAATGTATTTATCAGCAGGTGCTGGTTTTATTGTTGCAATCACTGGTACGATTATGACAATGCCAGGACTTCCTAAAGTGCCAGCAGCATTTGGTATTGATGTGAATGAGGCAGGGGTTATTACTGGTTTATTTTAAACAATCATAAATTGATCAAGTATGATCACTTTTATAACTGGCAAGTTAGATCTTATATATGTATGTGAAATGTTTATTTGTTATGTGTTACTATATTTGAAATTAAAGTCAATATATTCATATTGCCTGCGTATACTTAATGATAGAGAGTATTAGAGGAGGAAATATGCAATTTGTCAAATTAAATTTCGAATATTCATCAGATGTAACTGTGATTAATGAGGAACAATTTGATGTACATATGAGGCTATACGAAGGTTATATTAACAAAATGAATGAGATAGATGCCTTATTAGCAGATGCTACAAATCTTAATTTAGAAGAGTCCAATGCAACTTACAGCGATTTTAGAGGGATTAAGAGGGGGGAAACCTATGCTTTAGATGGAGTGATTTTACACGAATTTTATTTTGAAAATATAGGTTCTACCAATAATATTCCAACACCTGAGATCAAAAGAACCTTATCAAAAGGGTATGGCAATTATGAAAATTGGAAAAATAATTTTATTGCAACCGCTAAGGCAAGCAGAGGTTGGGTAATTCTTTGCTATGATCCAAGGTCTGATATGTATCGAAATATAAGCTTGGATAGTCATGATATGGGAAATATATGCATGTCAATTCCGCTTTTGGTGTTAGACATGTATGAACATGCATATTTCCTTCAATATGCTGATGATAAGAAAGCCTATATTGATAATTTTATGAAAAATATAGACTGGCAGGTAGTAGGAGATAGAATGGAAATTTTACAGTGAGATAAGGCTGACGCAAAATTGGTAGGTGAACCTATCCAAATCTTGTGTCAGCCTATTATTTATTGTTTATAAAATCATCTCATATTTATTGTTTATAAAATCATCTCATATTTATTGCTTTTTAAAAGCTTGTTCACAATAGACACAACGATACATTCCTTTGATGGAATCTGTTAGTTTGAAGCGATGTGGTAGTTCTCGCTCAACAGAAGTAACACAACGAGGATTCTTGCATTTGATGATTCCAGTTACTTGTGTTGGTAGTTTTAGATTTCTTTTTTCAGAAATTGCACCATCCTTTATGACATTAACTGTAATGTTACGATCTAGTACACCAAGTATATCCAAATCTATATTGAGAAGACTGTCAATTTTGATAATATCCTTTTTGCCCATTTTATTGCTCTTGGCATTTTTTATAATAGCAACACTACAATCTAGCTTTTCCAAATTCAAATAGGTGTAAATTTTCATAGCACCGCCAGCTTCGATATGATCAATTACGATTCCTTCTTTTAATCCGCCTATGTTTAACATGTTACACCGTTGCCAAAAATCTATAAAAATCTATAAATCTTGTTTCGTTCCTTTTTCAATGTGTTCTATTTTGATAACTATAAATAATTATCTACTTTAGTTTGTATAACACTCCAAAGGCGTAAATTCGGATACAACGAATCCTACATATTAGCTTAGTCTTTTAGGTGACTTTAAGCTAATTTATATCTTGAAAGATTGATACTTGCGTTTAAATCTCTGTCAATAATAAACCCACATTCACAGTTGTAAACTCTATCTTTAAGTTTTAAATCTTTCTTGATATTTCCACATAGGCTACAAGTTTTTGATGATGGATAAAATCTATCAGCTACTACTAACGTGGTCCCTCTAAATTTAGACTTATACTCTAGTTGTCGTCTAAACTCATAGAAACTTTGTTTTCTTATGCTATCTGATAAATGCTTGTTTTTCATCATTCCTTTTACATTCAAATCTTCAATGATTATTTTGCAAGGCTTGGTTTTCACTATGCTAGTAGTCG
>JBKEAO010000149.1:0-35020 GCA_047972335.1 Anaerocolumna sp.
AGCCTTTTATGATGACGGTTCTAAGCTAGGTTCTAAAGAAAATGATGAATGTAGAATTGACTCTATTAGTCAGTCTTGGAGTGTGATATCTAAGGGCGGAAAAGAAGAAAGAAGTAAGACAGCAATGCAGTCTGCCTGGCGTTATCTAGTAAGAGAGGAGGAGGCACTATCTCTTCTTTTGGCACCTCCCTTTAATAAAACAACGAAAAATCCTGGCTATATTAAGAATTATATCCCTGGAATAAGAGAGAATGGAGGACAGTATACCCACGCTGCAGTATGGCTAGCCATAGCTACAAGTATGTTACATGACTATAATATGGCAGGAAATTTGTTCAACCTACTAAATCCGATCCATATTACCCAAAATAAGAAGGATGCCCTTCGTTATGAGAAGGAACCTTATGTTATGACAGCGGATATTTCCCTTAGTCCACCCTATACTGGGAGAGGCGGATGGAGCTGGTATACTGGTTCGGCAGGCTGGATGTATCAGGGACTGGTACATTGGTTTTTAGGAATTCGAAAAGAAGGGAACATGTTAATCATTGATCCTGCAACTCCTGTAAGTTTCGGCAATTTTACTGTTGAGTACAAGTATGAAAGTGCTCTTTATGAGATTAGGGTAGAGAGTAGAAGTAAAGGAATACTGACAACAGAGAAGGTAACAGTGGATGGAGAAATGATGGAAGGGAATCGTATCTTATTAAAAGATGATGGAGAGAAGCATTTGGTGATTGTGTAGGGGGAATCAAAAATAGTTAAGATTAATCTCTAACTAAATCCAAATCTTAAATGATAATTAGATATATATTAAAATTTTAATAATGTATTCAGTATGTATTGTGCCCCCCAATAATTAAGGTCTAACTTATTATTGGGGGGATTTGTTAGAGTTACAGGTATTTTGTTTCTTCTCATTCACCTATTTAAAATCTTTTCATATTATAATAACAAGATTGCTAATGGAGAGGAAACCAAAGAATGGATAAGTTTTATTCCGAGATTGATCCCAGTCATAAGGGTGATGCAGAGCATATAAAGGAACAGCAATTTACCCCGGGAAGACCAGGAGGCCCAGGAGGCCCAGGAAGACCAGGAGGCCCAGGAGGCCCAGGAAGACCAGGAGGCCCAGGAGGTCCAGGAGGCCCAGGAGGTCCAGGAAGACCAGGAGGCCCAGGAGGTCCAGGAGGCCCAGGAGGCCCAGGAGGCCCAGGAGGCCCAGGAAGACCAGGAGGCCCGGGAGGCCCAGGAAGACCAGGAGGCCCAGGAGGTCCAGGAGGTCCAGGAGGCCCAGGAAGACCAGGAGGCCCAGGAAGACCAGGAGGCCCAGGAGGTCCAGGAGGCCCAGGAAGACCAGGAGGTCCAGGAGGCCCAGGAGGTCCAGGAAGACCAGGAGGCCCAGGAGGTCCAGGAGGTCCAGGATTTGCACCGCCAGCATTTATACCTGCATTGCCAGATTCTTTTGATAGCTATTCCGATACATTAAGAAGTGGTGGAGGGATCTCAAATCTTAGATTTTGTTTGAATAATTTCACGTATATTTGGCTTGTAACTGGTAGTAATTTCTGGTTCTATCCAATTAACGTTGGAAGAATGCATGTTGATGGATTTAGGTGGAGAAATGGAGTATGGGTATTTGAAAGAATAAATCTTAGATTAATTCTGTTTTTCCTTTGCTTTTAAATGAAAGTTGTAATCTTTTCCTTGATGCAATTTTCAACTTAGATATTGACAATGCAACCTAATAAATTAGTTCTATAGAGATAGATGGACTGCCCTCTACTTAAATGGTCAGTGTAAAGCTGAGAGACATTGTAGTGGGCAAGTCTTTTTTTATGCTTAAAAACTTTCATGGAATCGGGCAATGTTCAGAGAAGGTTTTTTACATTTCTGACATAATTCTTACATTTTAATTAAGGGTTTTATTATATGTTTACTTTTATTGTAATTAGTCTTTAAACAGTTTATAATGTAATCATAATAAAGTACTTGGAATAGAATGAAGAAGTGTAGGAGGATGATATGAAAAAAAAATATGGTTATGTATTCCTGATTTTATTTGTTGCACTAGTATTTTCGGCTTGTTCTGGGAAGAAGTCTGATATTGGTGAGACAAGTCAATCCGAATACCCTATGGATTATGGTTCAGATAGTAATTCAAGTGATGGGATGCTGTATGATATGGATGAGTCAGGCGTAGAAAAGGATAAGGCTACAAGTGGTACTACAGAAGGCTCGGAATCTAATGGCTCAACACAAAATGTTAGTACAAACCGTAAGCTAATTAAAAAGGTATATTTAGAATTACAAACCCTTGCATTTACGAATACTTTGAATTTTGTTTTAGACGAAGTAAAAAGTGAAGGTGGATATGTAGAGAATTCTAATATCTCTGGTAATGAAATTTTTGAAAATAGCAGAAGAAGTGCGTCACTGATTATTCGTATACCAAGTGAAATGACTGATGTGTTTGTAAATCTACTTGGAGATAATGCCAATGTTATTAGCAAAAGAGAAGAAACAGAAGATATTACAAAAGAATTTGTAGATACAGAAAGTAGAATTAAAATGCTACAAATTGAACAGGAACGTCTTCTTAGTTTTCTAGAAAAAGCAGAAACTTTAGAAGATATGATTACATTAGAGGATAGGCTTGGGGATGTAAGGTATGAATTAGAAGGATATGCCTCCACCTTAAAGACCTATGAAAATCTAGTGGATTATTCCACAATTAATATATCAATTTATGAAGTGAAAGAAATTGTTACGAAAGTGGAAAAGAAATCTGCACTAACTAGAATGAGTAATGGATTGCGTAATACTTTTACTAATATAAAAGATGGATTTACCAATTTCTTTGTTTGGTTTGTCATAAATTTCCCTTACTTTATTATATGGGGAATTATTATTATAGGTGGTATTTTTATTGGATTTAAAATCAATAAAGGATATAAAGCAAAATTACAAAGAGTGGTGAATGGAGAAGTTAGAAAAAATGATAATGTAAAAAATCATTTAAATAATCACTCGGATTCACATGAAGATGACCAGAAAAATCAAAATTAAAAATATTATATTTGGCTTGCTTTCCATTTATTAGGATGCAAGCTTTTTTTTATAGGACATAAGTCCTATTTTTAATATTTGGCTCCCTATGATAAAATAAAAAAAATGTCATAAAAGGAGACAAAATCGTGAATATTGACGAGGAAAATAAGGACAGTAGTCTTAATTTATATAGAAAGAAAAGAATCGCACGTATGAAGAGGATTATATGCATCGTTTTAGTAATATTGTTACTGTTGCCTTCATTGCTTTGTATTATTATGTTTCGGAAAATAATGAGTTTACAACACCAAGTGGATATTCTCATGGTAAATACTTATGGGACCACATATAGCGAAGGAAATAAACAGATCAATGCGCAGATTATAAAGAAGAATTCCACAGTTACCCATGTAGGTAATGATAACTACCTATTTTTTGAAGAAAGTTTATATAAGAAAGCAGAAGAATATGCTGCATCTATTGAAGAATCAGAAGAAAGCGAGTATAATATTGAAGAATCCACAAATAAAGAAGAAGTGGAACAAGTTGGACAAGAAGAGACAAATGACAAGAATAGTAATCAAGAATTGGCTGCTAATCTAAATATCGACAATTTGATTGCAGATAAAAAGGTGTATCTAACCTTTGACGACGGACCAAGTAGTTACACAGATGAAATTTTAGATATTTTAAATGAATATAACGTAAAGGCAACCTTTTTTGTAATAGGTAAGACAGATGAAGAGTCGGTTAGACTATATAAAAGAATTGTGGAGGAAGGGCATACATTAGGTATGCACTCTTTTTCTCATGATTATAAATATATATATAATTCTCTAGAAGATTTTGAGAAAGACTTTACAAAGTTAAGGGATTTGTTATATGATACTACTGGATACTTCCCAACTATATTTCGTTTTCCAGGTGGAAGCGCTAATGGTGTAAGTAGGGAAGATATATCTGTTTTTATTGAATATCTGAATAAAGAATCTGTGGTATATTATGACTGGAATGTTGTGAATGGTGATGCAACTGGTGAACCTCTGACAGCAAAAGAATCCTATAATAATGTCTTAGATGGTGTAAAAACACATAATCGCTCCATTGTATTAATGCATGATACAGATAAGAAGGAAAGTACCATAGAATCTTTGGAGAATATACTAAAGACACTTTTAGAAAACAATGCTAAAGTACTACCTTTGAATGATGATGTAATACCCATACAACAAGTAAGTAATAGTTTAAATGAAACGAACAAATAAAGTTTGATACATAGGAGGATGCGTTATGGGATTTTTTAAAGATTTTAAAGAAGATTTATCACAAGCTGTTAATGAACTTTTGCCAGATGAGGTGTTAGAAGATGGACCAGTTGTTAATACTTTAGAAGAAGATGTAAAAGAAGATGCAAATCAGTCTGTAACAGAGGAAGCACAAGAAGATGGTATTGAAAACGATCTTGTAGATGAGAATGAAGATGAAGAAATGCTAAATGCTCTTTTAGAAGAAGAAAGTGACGAAGCAGATGAACTTTTACGAAAAGAGGAAGAAGGCGAAGTAGAAGCAACTGAAGCAGAAAACAATCTAACGAATGAAGATGTTACTGCGCAGGAGGAAACTAAGCCAGAACTTACGCAACCAGATACTTCTAGACCTGTGGACTTTGATGAATCAGAAGTAACTATCATTTCTAAATCTACTGTAATTAGCGGTAATATGAATACCAATGGCTCCTTAGAAGTTATGGGTAGCATCAGTGGAGATGTAAACTGTCAAGGTAAATTATCTATCATAGGATCTGTAACGGGTAATTGTACTGCAAAAGAGGTTTATGTTGGAGCTAAAAGGTTAGTAGGTAGTATAATTTGCACAAATAGTGTTAAAATCGGACTTGGAACAGTTATACTTGGTGACATTACAGCTACAGAAGGACATATAGCTGGTGCTGTTAAAGGCGATATCGATATTAACGGACCAATTGTTATAGATTCTTCTGCAATTATTAAAGGCAATATCAAAGCCCAGTCCATTCAAATTAATAATGGCGCTGTAATTGAAGGTTTTTGCTCTCTGTCCTATGCATCTATAGATATTGAGAATATATTTGAATAGCTGGAGGTATTTTTAAATGGTGGAATATAAAAGAGTCTTATTGAAACTAAGTGGAGAGGCTCTAGCTGGTAGCAATAAAACAGGCTTTGACGAAGAAACCTGTGTTAGAGTCGCAAAGCAAGTGAAACAGCTAGTAGACAAAGGAGTAGAAGTTGGTGTAGTAATCGGTGGAGGAAATTTCTGGAGAGGAAGATCTAGTGAGACCATTGATCGTACAAAAGCGGATCAGATTGGAATGCTCGCCACAGTGATGAATTGTATATATGTATCAGAAATTTTTAGATATGTAGGTATGAAGACTCAAGTTTTAACCCCTTTTGAATGTGGGAGTATGACTAAATTATTTTCAAAAGACAGAGCGAATAAGTATTTTGAAAAAGGTATGGTTGTATTTTTGGCTGGTGGAACAGGCCATCCATATTTTTCAACAGATACAGGAGTAGTGCTTAGAAGTATTGAGTTAGAGGCAGATACGATTCTTATGGCAAAGGCAGTGGATGGTGTATATGACAGTGACCCTAGGAAGAACCCAGATGCTAAAAAATATGCAGAGATTAGTTTAGAGGAAGCTCTAGATAAGAAATTGGGTGTGGTGGACCTAGCAGCTACCGTTTTATGTTTGGAAAATAAAATGCCTATGTTAGTATTTGCATTAGAAGAAGAAAATAGTATTATAAATGCGGTTATGGGTAAATTTAACGGAACCAGAGTAACGGTTTAGTCTTACATCTACTTTGTAGGTTAATAATAATAAAAAGCGTATGGCGTATAAGCCTTAGAACTTCGTATTAAAGGAGAAAAATTATGGATTCAAGAATTGAACTTTACCAAAGCAAAATGACTAAGTCATTAGATAATTTAAAGGAAGAATATTCAACAATACGTGCAGGAAGAGCCAATCCACATTTACTTGACAAATTAAGAGTAGACTACTATGGAACACCTTCTGCACTTCAATCAGTAGCTAATATTTCTGTGCCAGAACCAAGAGTAATTCAGATTCAGCCTTGGGAAAGTAAATTAATTAAGGATATTGAAAAAGCTATCATTGCTTCTGATTTGGGACTTACACCTAACAATGACGGTAAAGTGATTCGTTTGGTATTTCCTGAACTAACTGAAGATAGACGTAAAGATCTTGTAAAAGACGTAAAGAAAAGGTCTGAAAATGCAAAAGTTGCTATTAGAAACATTCGTAGAGATGCCAATGATGCTATTAAAAAATTAAATAAAAGCAATGAAATTTCAGAAGATGAAGTGAAAGTATTAGAAGACAGTGTTCAAAAATTCACAGATAAATATATTGCAGACGTAGATAAACTTACAGAAGATAAATCAAAAGAAATCCTAACTGTATAAATAAAACCATTTTGGTGTAAGTTTTTTACAAGAGACTGTTAATAAATTCAAGTATTAAGACACCTATCTTTTATGGATGAAAGATTTTTGTGAAAAGATTTTTTTATAAAAAGTATATTTTTAAACTAAAAATTTTATGAAAGAACAGCTTTTTAAGGGAAAAATTTTTCATTTATAAAAGATTATCATATTATGATAATGGGTGTTTTAATATTGTATGTTTTTATAGCAGTCTCTTTCATTATAATTAGTATGGAGGTCTCCATGGGAGATAATTTTGAACAGGATGGATTACAAATACCAGAGCATATAGCCATTATTATGGATGGAAATGGTAGATGGGCAAAGAAAAGATTCATGCCAAGGAATTACGGTCATGCACAAGGAAGTAAAGTTGTTGAAAAAATCTGTGAAGAAGCATATAAAATGGGCGTTAAATATTTGACTGTATATGCATTTTCTACGGAGAATTGGAACAGACCGTCAGACGAAATAGATGCCTTGATGAAATTGCTTAGAAATTATATGAGAGATTGTATCAAAACTAGTACAAAGAATAATATGCGTGTACGTATTATCGGTGATACGAGTAGATTAAGTGAAGATATAAGCAAGAGTATAAAAGAATTAGAAGAAACTTCAGTTGGGAATACAGGGTTAAACTTTCAGGTGGCTTTAAATTATGGGGGCAGAGATGAAATTGTTCGAGGAATCAAAAAGCTTTCTGCTGACGTATTAGAAGGTACCATTAGTTTAGATAAAATAGATGAGAAATTAGTTAACAGTTATTTGGATACCAAAGGCATTCCAGAACCAGATCTACTGATTAGAACCAGTGGAGAAAAACGTTTGTCTAACTTTTTGTTGTGGCAGCTAGCATATACAGAATTTTATTTTACGGATATTCTATGGCCAGATTTTACCAAGGCAGAATTAATGAAAGCAATTGAATATTACAATGGAAGAAAGAGAAAATTCGGTGGATTAGATTCTGATTAAATGAGGCAGGAACATTTTACATATGACTTGTTTAAAAAGAGGAGCAGATTGGCTGCAATATTCATGTGTGTTAGGAGGATTCATTATGTTTTGGACTAGATTTCGTAGTTCTATCATCCTTATGGCAATTGCTATAACTGTTTGTGTATTGGGTGGTAATTATTTGTTTGCTACAATAGGGATTATTTCTGTGATTGGACTTATGGAGTTATATCGTACCATACAGATTCACAAAAGCCCTGTTGGGTTTGTCGGATATGTTAGTGCAATATTGTATTTTACTTTTGTGTTTTTTGACCTTCATGAATACTATATCTTATTAATGATTGGTTGTCTGCTTTTATTTATGTTTGTATATGTATTTACCTTTCCCAAGTATCACATACAAGGGATAACCCTGGCGTTTTTTGGCGTATTTTATGTTGCGGTTATGTTAAGTTACGTATATAAAATCAGAATCTTAGAAGATGGAGCTTTTTTGGTCTGGCTTATATTTATTGGTGCATGGGGATCGGATACTTGTGCCTATTGTGTAGGTATGCTATTTGGAAAGACAAAATTTCTTCCAAAGCTAAGCCCTAAAAAATCCTTAGAGGGTTGTGTTGGTGGAGTTGTTGGAGCGGCGCTTTTAGGGTTTGTTTATGCAACTCTATTCAGAGGACAGATTACTGGAATAGCTAATCCAAGCCTAACCTTTGCGATTATTTGTGGATGCTCCAGTGTGATTTCACAGCTTGGAGATTTAGCAGCCTCTGCTATAAAGAGAAACTATGAGATTAAAGATTATGGTAAATTAATACCTGGCCATGGGGGAATTTTAGACCGCTTTGATAGTATTATTTTTGTAGCGCCCATTGTATATGTTCTTGCTCTTGTGCTTAGATAATATATTTTATAGAATTCATGTGAAAGTTTATAATAATTTAATAAAAAACCTAAATTTTTATGTAACATAAATTAGAATTTGGTGTAAAATAGAATTACTACTACGGTTATTGCAATATGAAATAATAGTAGTAGTATGTTTCTTTTATATAACTGAAACTTCACACAAAATAAATTGTCCACTACATGATTCATTTAGTATTAAGTTGATCGGAGAAAACTTCGTAAATTTACACGAAAAAAAATACAGAAAGGAAGCCAGGAGACTTAGTAATATTTAAGACTTAGGCAGTAACCTATCAAAAAATGCTGGTTACAAAACGGTTTATAAGATGAAGAATATATCTATACTTGGATCCACAGGCTCCATTGGAACACAGACCCTTGATATTGTAAGAAATAATAAGGATTTATGTGTAACTGCACTTGCGGCAAACAATAATATTACTTTATTAGAAGAACAAATAAGAGAATTTATGCCAGAAGTTGTGTGTGTATGGTCGGAAGATAAAGCAGATGACTTAAAAGTAAGAGTGGGAGATTTGAATGTAAAAATTGTAGTTGGTATGGACGGACTAATCCAGTGTGCTACACAAGAAGGTGTTTCTGTTGTAGTAACAGCATTAGTAGGTATGATTGGCATAAGACCTACCATAGCTGCAATCAAAGCAGGCAAGGATATCGCCCTAGCAAACAAAGAAACTCTTGTTACAGCTGGGCATATTATTATGCCGCTTATCAAAGAACATAATGTAGCCTTATTACCTGTGGATAGTGAACATTCTGCTATTTTTCAGGCTATTAACGGTGAAGAAGGGAATGAAATAAGTAAACTTATTTTAACTGCTTCAGGAGGTCCTTTTCGTGGAAAGAAAAAAAAGGATCTAGAACATATTTCTGTAGAAGATGCACTAAAACATCCCAATTGGTCTATGGGTAGGAAGATAACAATTGACTCCTCCACAATGGTCAACAAAGGTCTAGAGGTTATGGAGGCTAAGTGGTTATTCCAAGTTGATCTGGACAGAATACAAGTAGTGATACAACCTCAAAGTGTCATTCATTCTGCTGTTGAGTTTATGGATGGAGGAATCATTGCCCAGCTTGGCACACCAGATATGAGACTTCCTATTCAGTATGCCCTTTATTATCCTAAGCGACTGCCTTTAAATGGATCTAGAGTAGATTTTTTTAAATTGGCAAACCTAACTTTTGAAGAGCCTGACTTTGATACCTTTACTGGCCTTAGATTAGCCTATGAAGTAGCAGCAGAAGGTGGTAGTAAGCCTACTGTTTATAATGCTGCAAATGAAATGGCTGTAGCAGAATTTTTAAACAAGAAAATAAAATATTTAGAAATAACTGAATTAATTGAAGATGCGGTTTGTCATCACAAAAGAATTGACAATCCAAGTGTTTCTGAAATTCTTAATATTGAACAAGAAACATATGATTTTATAAGACGAAAAATAGATCAATAACAGTTGGAAGCAAAATAGGAGGTAATGTACATTTGAATATTTTAATTGCTATGTTGATATTTACTGTGATAATAGTGATTCATGAGTTGGGACATTTTCTACTGGCTAAAAAGAACGGAATATTTGTAACAGAGTTTTCAGTAGGTATGGGCCCAAGACTAATCACTTTGGTTAAAACAGCAAAGGGATACAGACTAAGATTTTTATTATCACAACATGATTTTGAACATACGCCAGAATGGAAAGATACAACCAAATATTCTTGGAAGCTATTTCCCATTGGTGGCTCTTGTATGATGCTTGGAGAAGATGAAACCATCGAAGATGATAGAGCCTATAACAAAAAGGGTGTGTGGGCGAGAATATCAGTAACCCTTGCAGGACCAATATTTAATTTTATGCTAGCTTTTATCCTGGCTATGGTATTGATTGGAATTATTGGATATGATCCTTCTAGAATTACCATTGTTGAGGATAATTCTCCTGCGCAAGAAGCTGGCCTGCAAGCTGGAGATACTATAACCCATATAAATGGTGACAGTATTAATCTTGGTAGAGAATTTTTTGTATATCTTCAGATGAACCCTTTGAACGAACAGTCCATAGACGTAACCTACGTTAGAGATGGGGTTGCTTATGATACAACCGTATCGCCTAGATATGTTAAAACATATTATATTGATAATAATCTAGAGATTGATGAAGAAGCTACAATAACTGGTTTAAAGGAAGATAATCCATTTGCTGTAGCTGGTATCATGGAGGGAGATACTATTGTTGGTATCAATGGGATGTCAATTGGTAATAGAGATGATCTTATAACCTATCTGCAAGAAAATCCTTTGACTGGTGAGGATGTGCTAATAACCTATACAAGAGAGGGTGTTGAAAATACGGTATCAGTAACCTCAGATGTTACGGGAAGTTACAAAATGGGTGTATCTGTGAATTTGGCTAGAGAAAAAGTTGGCATCCTTGGCGTGATAAAATATAGTGCTCTTGAAGTAAGATACCTAATTGTATCAACAGTCCAAAGCTTAGGTCAATTAATAACTGGTAAAGTAAGTGGTGATGATATTGCAGGACCCTTAGGTATTGTTAACTTTATTGGTGATGCTTATGAAGAAAGCAAGAGTGATGGTTTTTTAATGGTATTTTTAAACCTTGCTAATATAAGTATTTTACTTAGTGCTAATCTTGGTGTAATGAATCTATTGCCTATACCTGCCTTGGATGGAGGAAGGTTTGTATTCCAAATCATAGAAGTATTTAGGGGTAAGCCATTGGATCAATCCAAAGAAGGATTGGTTCATATGATTGGTTTTGTGGCACTTATGATATTAATGGTATTTGTTATGTTTAATGATATAAGTAACTTATTTTAATGTTGTGACCTAGAGGATGGTAATTAGATGTCTGCTAGGTCATATTTTACCTTATAGATCTCTTAATACACCTACTTACTTAATATGAATTTTTTGGTGATTTATATTAGAATATGACAGAAAGTTACAATTACATTAAATATTTTTTATCCAAAAGGGATTCTTTATGGTATAATGATTAAGATGATTTAGACTGGTGGGTATAATTTATTAAATTTATAAATATAGAATTATAACTGAATTCATTTATTGTTAATAGAATTATAATTGAATTCACTTAGTGCTTATAGAATTATAACTGATGAATTTATACGATTTATATAGATTAAGATGATACAATGATTGGAGTGTATGATGAGAGATAACACAAAAGTGATACAGATAGGTGATAGAGTGATTGGTGGTGGAAACCCCATTTTAATACAGTCAATGACAAATACAAAGACTGAGGATATAAAAGGGACGGTAGAACAAATTATAGCTCTTGAGGCAGCAGGCTGTGATATTATAAGATGTGCTGTTCCAACCATGGAGGCGGCTCTAGCTTTTAGAGAGATAAAAAAGAATATTCACATTCCATTGGTAGCTGATATTCATTTTGATTACCGGCTTGCTCTTGCTGCCATTGAAAATGGTGCGGATAAGATACGTATTAATCCAGGAAATATAGGCAGCCAGGATAGGTTAAAGGCAGTAGTTGCTGCAGCTAAGGAAAGAAATATTCCTATAAGAGTTGGGGTAAATAGTGGTTCCTTAGAAAAAGAATTAATTGAGAAATATCAAGGTGTGACAGCTGAAGGAATCGTAGAAAGTGCTTTGGATAAAGTGAGGATGATTGAAGAAAATGGCTATGACAATATGGTAATTAGTATTAAATCATCTGATATTCTTATGTGTATTAAAGCCCATGAAATCATTGCGACTAAGACAAATTATCCACTACATGTTGGTATCACAGAATCTGGTACTATTTATTCGGGTAATATTAAGTCTGCCATTGGCCTTGGAATTATGCTGCATCAGGGAATTGGTGATACCATAAGAGTTTCCTTAACAGGAAGTCCTTTAGAGGAAATTAAATCAGCTAAGTTAATACTTAGAACCCTTGGGCTAAGAAAAGGTGGAGTTGAATTGGTATCTTGTCCTACTTGTGGTAGAACACAGATTGATCTTATTTCTTTGGCAAGTGAAGTAGAAAATATGGTGGCTGATATAGATCTAGACATTAAGGTGGCAGTAATGGGGTGTGCTGTCAATGGTCCGGGAGAAGCAAGAGAAGCGGATATTGGAATTGCAGGTGGACGTGGAGAAGGCATTCTAATGAAAAAGGGAAAAGTAATTAGAAAAGTTCCTGAATCTGCATTACTGTCTGCGTTAAGAGAAGAACTTCTATTGATGAAACAAAACATGCAGGAATAGAAGCCGCTATTTTTGAAAGGATAGAGGTTGGGGAAGTATCAAGCTTTGAACAAATGTTGTAGAAGCCTCTAGATCGTAAGAGGGAACTGAGTATAGAAAGGTTATGGTTTATTCGTATGGGCATGCTTTTTTTTGAGGTTTTTGACCAGTTATCTGGATTACCTAAGGAAATTGAAAGCCAGTTTCGTGAGGTGACGGTAGAAAAAGTTTCAGTATCAAAAGCAAGGGCTGAAATTAAAATTTATATACAAAGTACCAGATTAATGCAGAGACCAATTGTAAAGAAAATGGAATACCAGCTAAAGCGCCAGCTTTTTTTACACACACCTAATCAAGTTTTATTATGGGAGAATTATCTTTTATCTGCTCAGTATACCCCTGAGAAATTGTTTGATATTTACAAAGAAAGTATACTTGAGGAATTTAGAGAAAAAAGTATATTAGAATATAATGTTTTTGAATTAGCCCAAATATCCTTTGTGGACAATGTTATGATTTTTCGAGCAGAGGAAAACTTTCTAGTAAGAAAACTTGCAGTGGAGATAACAAGAAAACTGACTGATATCTATAAAAACAGATTTAATTTTGATGTAAATATTCGTTTTGAATATTATGAACCTGAAGTAATTGAAACAAGTGGTGAAATGTATGAATTTGTAAAGGGTACTGGTCCAAGAGATAATAGCGCCTATACTACCTTAGAAAATAAGGAAGAAGTGTCATCTCTAGTTAGCAAGGTGCAAGAAGAACAGACCCCGACGAAAGAGAAGAATGAAGATAAAAAGAATAAAAACCCTGGATTTGATAAGAATAAGTACAGTTATAGAAAGACAATACAAGATCCTGATACTATTTATGGGAAAGGTTTTGAAGGGGATACCATCCCTATTTCAGATGTGCAGGATGAAATTGGGGAGGTAGTTCTTAAGGGGAAGATTTTAAATGTAGATTCTAGGGAACTTAGAAATGAAAAAACCATTGTTATATTTACTTTTTCAGATTTTACTGACTCTATACAGGGAAAATTATTCTTAAAGACAGAAGAAGTACCTGAAGTATTAAATTCCATTAAAAAAGGAAAATTTATTAAACTAAAAGGCATGGCCCTTATGGACAAATATGACAGAGAGATTACCATTGGATCCATTGTGGGCATAAAGACCATACCTGATTTTACAACGAAAAAAATGGATACAAGTCCTGAGAAAAGGGTCGAACTACATGCCCATACGATGATGAGTGATATGGATGCTGTTGTGGATGTAAAGGATTTGGTGAAGCGGGCCTTTGAATGGGGACATAAAGCTGTAGCAATTACAGATCATGGAGTAGTACAATCTTTTCCGGAAGCCAATCATACTTTGAGCAAGAGAGATTACCCAGAATCGGAATGGGATAGGTTGAAGGAATTTAAGATAATATATGGGGTTGAGGCATATCTTGTAGACGATTTAAAAGAAATAGTTGTAAATTCTAAGGGGCAATCTCTGATGGATGAATATGTCATATTTGATATAGAGACAACAGGTTTTGGTCCAGTAAAAGATAAAATTATTGAAATTGGAGCCGTTAAAGTAAAAGAAGGTTTGATAGTAGATCATTTTAGTGCTTTTATCAATCCAGAGATTCCTATTCCATTTGAAATTGAGGAATTAACAGGGATTAAAGATGACATGGTTCTAGATTCCCCAACCATTGATGTGATATTACCCCAGTTTCTTGAGTTTGCAAAAGACTGTATACTAGTTGCTCATAATGCTTCTTTTGATGTGAGCTTTATCCATAAAAAAGCGGAAGAGATGGGGATTACAACTGATTTTACAGTGATTGATACGGTGGGTATGGCAAGGGTACTTTTGCCACAACTCAATCGGTATAAGTTAAACCTAGTTGCTAAGGCCCTTGGTATTTCACTTGAGAATCATCACCGCGCAGTAGATGATGCAGGTGCAACAGCAGAAATATTTCTGAAATTTCTTGATATGTTAAAGGAAAAGGAAATACATACTGTAGAGGAAATCAACTCCTTAAGTAAATTAACTGCTGATGCTATAAAAAAACTTCCTACTTATCATGCAATTATATTGGCAACTAGTGATATTGGAAGAGTTAATTTATATAAGTTGATTTCTTTATCACATATTGAGTTCTACAGTAAAAGACCAAGAATACCAAAGAGTCTTTTTATGGAGAATCGAGAAGGGCTAATGATTGGAACTGCATGTGAGGCAGGAGAATTGTATCAAGCGATTCTGAGAGAACAGCCACCAGAAGAGATTAACCGACTGGTAGATTTTTATGATTATCTGGAGATTCAACCACTTGGTAATAATGATTTTATGATTGAAAGCGATAAGTTTAGTATTAGTTCCAAAGAAGATTTAATGGATATTAACAGGCGTATTGTGAAGTTAGGGGAAGAGTTTAATAAACCTGTGGTAGCTACGGGAGATGTTCATTTTATGGATCCAGAAGATGAAGTTTATCGTAGAATTATCCTTGCAGGAAAAGGCTTTAAAGATGCAGATAACCAGGCGCCTCTTTACTTTAGAACCACAGAAGAAATGCTAGAAGAATTCTCTTATCTTGGTAGAGAGAAAGCCTATGAAGTAGTTGTTACAAATACAAATAAAGTTGCTGAGGGTATTGATAAGATATCTCCTGTTAGACCTGATAAATGCCCACCAGTTATTGAGGATAGTGATAAAACCCTAAGAGAAATATGTTATAATAAAGCCCATTCTATGTATGGCCCTAATTTGCCAAAGCAGGTTTTAGACAGACTAGAACATGAATTGCACTCTATTATAACCAATGGATTTGCCGTTATGTATATCATTGCACAGAAACTTGTATGGAAATCCAATGAAGATGGGTATTTAGTGGGTTCTAGAGGTTCTGTTGGTTCCTCTTTTGTTGCCACTATGTCTGGTATTACAGAAGTAAATCCACTGGCTGCCCATTACTATTGTACCAATTGTTTTTATTCGGATTTTGAATCTGAAGAGGTAAGAGTTTATTCAGGAAGTTCTGGATGTGATATGCCTGATAAAGCCTGCCCGGTGTGTGGTGCACCATTAAGCAAAGATGGACATGATATACCCTTTGAAACCTTTCTTGGTTTTAATGGGGATAAAGAACCTGATATTGATCTTAACTTCTCAGGTGAATATCAGAGTAAGGCACATGAATATACAGAAGTCATCTTTGGAGAAGGCCATACCTTTCGAGCGGGGACCATTGGTACCCTGGCAGATAAAACAGCCTTTGGATATGTTCTTAAATACTATGAAGAGCGAAGTCAGCATAGAAGAAAAGCAGAAATTGAGCGTATTGTTTCAGGCTGTGTTGGTGTAAGAAGGACTACTGGACAGCATCCTGGGGGAATTATTGTACTGCCTCATGGAGAAAACATATATTCCTTTACACCTGTTCAGCGCCCTGCAAATGATATGAACACAAAGACAATTACCACTCATTTTGATTATCACTCCATTGATCATAATCTCCTTAAGTTAGATATTCTAGGACACGACGATCCTACCATGATTCGTATGCTGGAAGATTTAACAGGAGTGGATGCAAAGGCCATTCGACTGGATGATGAAAAAGTATTATCTTTATTTGATAATTTAAGTGCCCTAGGGGTAAGAGCAGAAGATTTACTTGGCTGTGATCTGGGTTGTCTTGGTATACCAGAGTTTGGAACAGATTTTGTTATGCAGATGCTAAGAGACACCAAGCCAAAAAATTTCTCTGACTTAGTTAGAATATCTGGATTATCCCATGGTACCGACGTTTGGCTTAATAATGCACAGACTTTAATTGCTGAGTCAAAGTGTACGCTAGGTACTGCGATATGTACCCGTGATGATATTATGACCTATTTAATATATCAAGGGGTAGAAAGTGGCCTCTCCTTTAAAATTATGGAAAGTGTACGTAAGGGAAAAGGACTTACCCAGGACATGGAAGAAGCGATGTTAAAAGAAGGTGTACCTGACTGGTACATATGGTCTTGCAAACGTATTAAATACATGTTTCCTAAGGCCCATGCTGCTGCTTATGTCATGATGGCTTTTCGCATTGCTTATTTTAAAGTGTACCATCCACTGGCATATTATGCGGCTTACTTTAGTATTCGAGCATCTGCTTTTAACTATGAATTAATGTGCCTTGGTAAGGAAAGATTAGAGAGACATATGGCAGACTATAAGAGAAGAACAAATGAATTAACGAAGAAAGAACAAGATACTTATAAGGATATGAAAATTGTTCAGGAAATGTATGCTAGAGGCTTTGATTTTGTGCCATTAGATATTTATACTGCCAAAGCCCATCATTTTCAAATAATAGGAGAGAAGTTAATGCCCTCCTTTAGTACCATTGATGGACTAGGTGATAAGGCAGCGGATGCTGTGGTAGATGCAGTAAAGGATGGGAAATTCCTATCCCGAGATGACTTTAGAAGCAGAAGTAAGGTCAGTAGCACTGTTGTTGATTTAATGGTAGATCTAGGTCTACTATCTGATCTTCCAATCTCTAACCAGATATCCCTTATGGACTTTTTAGAGGCCTAAATGATATAAAAATTTGAAAACTATAAAAAAAATACTTGCATTTGAGCCGAAATTGTTGTAGAATACTTATTGTTGTAAGGCTCATTGGTCAAGTGGTCAAGATGTGGCATTCTCAGTGCTGAGACAGGGGTTCGACTCCCCTATGAGCTGTTATTTTTTTAAAACAAAGGCATCATATCTTGAAGGTATGATGCCTTTGTTTTTGTTGAATAATTAAGCCTAGT
Organism: Anaerocolumna sp.; assembly: GCA_047972335.1. GTDB lineage: Bacteria > Bacillota > Clostridia > Lachnospirales > Lachnospiraceae > Anaerocolumna. Next base: position 17,499 of record JBKEAO010000149.1, read on the forward strand.
AAATAAGTGAAATAAGTAAGTGAAATAACAGAAGTGGGAGTAAATATATGGCAAAATTGTATTTTAAATATGGTTGTATGAATAGTAGTAAGTCAGCAAATCTTTTGATGATAAAGCATAATTATGAAGAACAAGGATTTCGTGTTACCCTTTTTAAACCTTCCGTTGACGATCGGGAGAGTAATGCAGTTATTAAATCCAGAGTGGGAATGGAAAGCAAATGTATATTGGTGCATCCAGAAAGCTCTATATTTGATTTGTTTCAATATGATACGACGGATGTTATTATGGTAGATGAAGCACAATTTCTATCAGAAGCCCAAGTAAATGAATTGTATAAAATATCTTTTAAACTTCCTGTACTGTGTTTTGGCTTGTTGGTAGACTTTTCACAACATCTATTTCCGGGTAGTAAACGACTCCTTGAATTATCAGAAAGTTTACAAGAAATCAAAACAGTTTGTAAATGTGGTAAAAAAGCAACGATCAATGCAAGATTTGATAAGACAGGACATGTGATCACAAAAGGCGAGCAAATTGATATCGGTGGCAATGAAAAGTATAAAGCTTTATGTAAAGAATGTTTTGAGGAATTCAAAATGGGCCATGTATTGGATAAAAAATTCATATCAAAATGAAAATAATAACAGCATGTTTTCTTATAAAACAGCCATAATAAACAATGATAAGTTGTTTCAAATAATTAATTGTATGAAATGAAAGCAGGAGGTTTATTATGGCGGATAATAATAAGAGAAAGAGCACAAAAAATAATAAAAAAGAAGATGGAACATTTCATTCAAAGCATATAAAACATGACCCACAGGCGGAGAGTGCCAGAGCTGTTTTTGGTTTAAATAATAAGAGTACAGATCATGATAGGACTACTTAATCTATCGTGATCTGATTCACTGAATCAAGGAAGTCTTCTGCATAAGAAAAAATTAGACTTAAAAGTATATGAAATAATAAAGAAAAAGTGCGACACAATTCATGTTTTACTTTGTGTCAGCACTTTTTTTTGTTTCCGATTTATTCATTCTATGATTACAATGTTTATTCATGCTATGATTACAATATTTATTCGTTATTGTGACTTCCTTTAATTCCATCTGCTTAGAACTTCTAATTTCTATAAAAAAATAATATAGAATCTTAAGAATTTTATTCAGAAAAAAGCCTGTAATTAATATTATAAATAACAAAGGTAAAAATATCTCCAATGATCTTGTGAAGTTACTTAGATTAAATATAAAATGATTTATTACTATACTGATATACATAGGATAACCTCCGTAGCAATTCCTTTGATACATTATAATCTATTCCGTATTAGAAGTAAAGTTAGAAATTTATTAAGATTTACCAAGGGCTACCAACAACCAATAGTCACGATTGCATCATGCATTGTTATCTTCTTTGCTTTCTATATAGTCCAGGGGTTGTATGCATAACTTTTTTGTATACTTTAGTAAAATAATTGCTACTTGAGAAGCCACAATCCATTGCTATTTTTTCTATGGAGGTATTTGTGTTAAGAAGAAGTTGTATAGCGTGCTCTAATCTAATTTGGGTCAAATATGAAATAGGGCTAATTCCTATTTCTTTATGGAATTGTCTGCTTAAATGGGGTAAGGTTACATCTAATTCCAAGCACATATGTTCAAGACTTAATGGGTTGTGGTAGTGTGCATGAATCCAATCAATGGCGGCAGCTACATGTGGGTTTAAGGTTTCATTTGCTGGAGTTTCTAAATGCCTTAAAAGTATAACAAGAAAGTGATAGAGCCATTCACTACCTTTATACTTAGGTAATGGACTATCTAGGATTAGGCTATCAAACAGGGTAAAAAAGCTAAGAATTGGTCCGCTACTTTCTTCAAGTGAAAAAACAGGCCCTTTTAATTCGCTGATACGTTTATAAAAGGGCTCTGCAGTAGGCCCTGAAAAATGAATGTAAAAGTAAGTCCAATGGGCATTAGGATCATTGGATTTGGGCAGAAAGTACCTACTATCTTCTGGAAAGGTAATGAAAAAAGCTTTATCTTTCTTCATTACATAGCTTTCACTAGGAGTCTCATACCTCCCTTCTCCCTCTAATGTATATTGAAATAGATATCCAGAATAATCACGGTTATTATTTTTGTAGTCATAGAATTCATTTTGCCTTTTTTCAATACCCAAATCATGAATGCAAAGGGTATTCTCACTTATGGTATCAACATTTAGAAAACCATAAGAACCATATTTCCAACGCATATAACCTCCAAAAAAGTTTTTATTGTATATATAACACATCAAAAAAATACCTAAATATATCAAATTACTATTCTTGATGCGGATATGCTAATTTATTATAATGTATTTATAAGAAGATTGCCATAGCATCTTTTTAAGAAACAATGGAAATGATAAAGCGATTGAAAAATATTTATAATGAATAATATGATAGTGTAACAGGATTATAATTGCTGAATATGCAGTTGAAGTAATATCAAATATTTACTATAAGGAGAAAAAGATGAATAAAAATCAATTTGCCCTAACGCCTCCTATGGGGTGGAACAGTTACGATTATTATGATACAACGGTAAATGAAGAACAGGTAAAAGCCAATGCTTTATATATGGCAACACATCTTAAGGATTTTGGATGGGAATATGTTGTCATTGATATAGAATGGTATTCCTATGATGCGGGCTCCCAAAGAGATAGACATCAGTATATTCCATTTTGGGAAGTAGAAATGGATGAATATGCTAGATTACTTCCTTGTTTACAGCGTTTTCCTTCAGCAAAAAACGGACAAGGATTTAAACCTTTGGCTGACTATATTCATAATTTAGGACTGAAGTTTGGTATTCACATTATGAGGGGAATTCCAAGAATTGCAGCTCACAATCATAGTAAGATACTGGGGACAACAGTTACTGCCAATGAAATAGCAGATCCTTCTAATATTTGTTTCTGGAATCCAGATATGTATGGACTGGAGGTAGATAGAGAAGGTGCACAGGCGTATTATAATTCCTTATTTGAACTTTATGCCCAGTGGGGTGTTGATTTTATTAAGTGTGATGATATCTGTCGTATGGATATGCCCTCTGCTAAAAAAGAAATTGAAATGTTACATTTGGCTATTAAAAATTGTGGGAGACCCATTGTACTAAGTTTATCACCAGGACCTGCATTAATAGATCAGGCATGGCATTATGAAAAGTACGCTAATATGTGGCGTATAACAGATGATTTTTGGGATACCTGGCCTCTTTTGTTAAATATGTTTGAACGATGTGAACTATGGCAAAATCATGTATCAGAGGGCTGCTACCCAGATTGTGATATGCTACCCTTAGGATACTTGGGAAAAGGTTTTGGACATGAACGTTATACTGGTTTTACCAAAGAGGAACAAGTTACTATGATGACCCTATGGTGTATCTTTAGGTCCCCACTCATGCTAGGGGCTGAGCTTACAAAACTCGATGAATGGACCTTGGGTTTACTTACGAATGAAGGGGTACTTAGATTGTTGTCCCATTCAGTAGGTGCGAGACAAATTATGAGAAACAAAGACCAGGCAATATGGGCTAGTAAAGATCAGGAAGAAGAAGCAATTTATTTGGCTTTGTTTAATTTAAGCGATACAAAGAGTACGATAACAGTAAATGCAGAAGAGCTAGACTTTGTATCATTTTTAGGAAAAGAAATAGAAGATTTATGGTCAGGAGAACAAATTGGAGTTCTGTCAGAAACTTTACAAACTGAAGTCTTAGCACATGGGAGTAAATTATTTAAGCTTCGCAGCTAATTATCTATGTTTTATCTAATAAATTTAGTGGATACACTAGTTATATCATCCTGATTCCTATTTATTGAGGTGATTCAATTTTAAATTACAAAAAGGCACTAACCTTTGTATCCAGTGTTATAATATCTAGGTTTTCCTTTTGATTTGTTATTGTATTCAATGGCTTCTTTTGGGCAACCGCATATACATGCCATACAATGGGTGCAGTGATCGTCCCACTGGGGCCTTTGATTATACATGGTAATATTATTTAAGGAACATAATTTTTCACATTTGCCACAGTTAATACAAGCTTCAGTAGCGTAAAATCCTTTGGCACTTACAAAGAATTTGTAGAAAGGACCATTGCTAATTCCACTCATTAGTTTACTCTTATATGGAATATTTTCGGCAGGCAAAGATTCATTTAGACGAATTTTCTCACTAAGTGTGAGAATGTGAGGAAGGGCTTTTTCTATAATCAAGTCTGCTTCCTTTTTGTCTGGTACATCAAACATGGCAATATAATTTTCAGGCATAATTACACTGTAAAATCCCATCAATTCAAATCCTTTTTTATTACAAAGCTCTTTTACATACTTCTGGGCATTATGAGTTTCTGAACCGCAGGTTAGTACAAAATAAACCTTTTTATTTCCACCAAAGGTGGTTTGTTTGATGAATTCTTCTAAAATTCTTGGAATTCTCCAGGCATAAGTTGGACAGACAAAGACATAGGGTTTTTCAGAAGATAAGGGGCCTTTGATTCCTTTTTTTAATAGTTCATTGACTGAAATTATGGTATCCTGCGTTACTTTTTTAATAACCTGTGCAACATAGCGACTGTTGCCTGTCCCACTAAAGTATAGTATCATATCCAAATCCTCCATTTATTTGACATTCAGAAAGTAGGTGCTCTTTATAACTGCGGGGTGAATAGCCTGTAATTTTTTAAAACTGTCTTAAAAAATGCTCCATATTTTCATATCCATATATAAAAGATATCTCCCCGATGGAGTATTTAGAATATGCAAGTAGTGATTTGCCATAGTTAATTTTGCTTTTAATTAAGTCCTGACCGATGGAAGTGCCAAAGGTATCTTTATACAAATGAGAAAGATAAGAGATACTTAAATTAAGGTTTAAGGCTATTTCTGTAATATTGCTGCGAAGATATTCGTTGGATTCTATTTGATGCCAGAGCAAGAGGAGGGATTTATAATGCATCCTCTCAAAACTAAAAAAATCAAACTTATAAACGTATATATCCTTGTAATAACTCTATAACATAATTATAATCGGGTTTATATAACATAATAAATCAAGCCACTGTTATAGGTGTGTTGTAATTAATTTATAACATATTTCCAATGAAATTACTAGTACAGTGCGCTAACATTTTTTGCTAGAGTAGTTAAAAAGTATGGAAAGGGTAGAAATATTTTTATAATATCTTTTAACTACAACAAGTTTGTAATGTGATGGATTGCGAATATACCTTTAAATTTTTATAAAAAGCAGATAATTAAATTATTTTCATGTGATTCGTCCTTGTCTAATGGATAAAACGATTCAAATATCAAAAAATATATATAAATAATCAAAATTTTACTTACAATTTGGAAATAATATGATAAGATATAGATATATGCTGTATAGTCTGTAGAAGGAGGGTTTCATATGATTCAAATTGGAGATTACATTATTTATGGAAGTAACGGAGTTTGTAAAGTTGAAAATGTTGGTATGTTGAATAAGGAAGGAATTCCAAAAGATAAAAAGTATTACACTTTAATTCCTGCATATACAAGAGGGAATCGAATTTTTACGCCGGTGGAAAATCCAAAGGTTGTAATTAGACCTGTAATCTCAAAAGAAGAGGCCCTTACAATTATAGAAGCAATGGAAAATATAGAGGTATTAGACATTGCAGAAGACAGAAGAGGAGAGGAAGTATTAAAAGAAGTACTTGGCAAATATGATTGTTTAGAAACGGCTAAGATATTTAAAACTTTATATTATAAAAAATTGCTTCGTTTAGGACAAGGTAAAAAACAAAGTACGAGAGATGATAAATATCTGAATTTTGCAAAGGACAATTTGGTGAAAGAAATGGCCCTTTCTTTAGGACTAGACAAGGATATGACCGAGAAACTTATCATGAAGAGTATATCAACCTTGGGTTAGATTTTATTGACAAAAGCATAATTACTACTTATAATAAATTACTAGCAAACTCTTCTTTTTTTGATTCATAATTGCTATGGACCTAATCTTTATATAAGAAGAGAAAAGAAGTAGATAATGATGCGCAGGAGGCAGTTATAGTGAAGGTATATGGAGTTAACGAACTAAGAAAGATGTTCTTGGACTTCTTTGAAAGCAAGGACCATTTGAAAATGAACAGTTTTTCTTTAGTTCCAAGAAATGATAAAAGTTTATTATTAATTAATTCAGGTATGGCACCCTTAAAGCCTTATTTTACTGGGCAGGAAATTCCACCAAGAAATCGTGTAACTACCTGCCAGAAGTGTATACGTACCGGAGACATAGAAAATGTAGGTAAAACAGCAAGACATGGTACCTTTTTTGAAATGCTTGGTAACTTTTCCTTTGGCGATTACTTTAAGACAGAAGCCATTCACTGGTCTTGGGAATTCCTCACTGAAGTAGTTGGACTTGAAGCGAATAGACTTTATCCATCTGTATATTTAGAAGATGATGAAGCATTTGAAATATGGAATAAAGAGATTGGCATTGCACCAGAGAGAATCTTCCGATTTGGAAAAGCAGATAACTTTTGGGAACATGGTGCAGGTCCATGTGGTCCATGTTCTGAAATTTATTATGACCGTGGTGAAAAATACGGTTGTGGTGAAGAAGGCTGTACAGTTGGTTGCGAATGTGATAGATACATTGAAGTTTGGAATAATGTATTTACACAGTTTGAAGGTGATGGTAACGGCAATTATACAGAACTTGAGAATAAAAATATAGATACAGGAATGGGTCTTGAAAGACTTGCAACCGTTGTTCAGGACGTAGATTCTATCTTTGATGTAGATACCATTAGAGCACTTCGTGAAAAAGTATGTGAAGTTGCAATGGTAACGTATAAAGAAAATCCTAAAACAGATATATCCATTCGTCTGATTACTGACCATATCCGTTCTGTTACTTTTATGATTTCTGATGGAATCATTCCATCGAATGAGGGTAGAGGATATGTTCTTAGAAGATTATTAAGACGTGCGGCACGTCATGGTAGATTACTTGGTATTAAGGATCGTTTTCTTGCTACTTTAAGTACCACTGTCATTGAGGAGTCTAAAGATGGATACCCTGAATTAGAGGAGAAGAAAGATTATATTCTGAAATTACTAACAATAGAGGAAGATAATTTCAATAAAACAATAGACCAAGGTCTTAGTATTCTAAATGAATTAGAAGATACTATGGTAAAAACAGGTGTTACAACTCTTTCTGGAGATGAAGCATTTAAATTATATGATACTTATGGATTCCCTCTTGACTTAACAAGAGAAATCTTAGAAGAAAAGGGATTCTCAATTGATGAAGAAGGCTTTAAAAAGGCCATGAACGTACAAAGAGAAACTGCAAGAAGTGCAAGAGCAGTGACAAATTATATGGGAGCTGACGAAAACGTATATCAACAGTTAGATCCTAACCTTACTGCAGAATTTGTAGGTTATGACAATGTGACATATACTTCTAAAACAATTGCATTGACAACAGAGACAGAAATTGCTGGTACCCTAGAAGAAGGACAGGAAGGCACTATATTTGTAGAAAAAACTCCTTTCTATGCTACGAGCGGTGGACAGATTGCAGATACTGGTGTGATTACAACAAAAAACAGTGAATTTGTTGTAACAGATACCATTAAACTACAAGGTGGTAAAATTGGACATGTAGGTAAAGTAATAAAAGGCGCCTTTCATTTAAATGAAGAGGTTACATTAACCATTGATAAAGATAAGAGATTGGCAACTGGTAAAAATCATAGTGCTACCCATCTTTTACAAAAAGCCCTACGTTTAGTTCTTGGTACACATGTTGAACAGGCTGGTTCTTTTGTAACAAGTGAAAGACTTAGATTTGACTTTACACATTTTTCTGCTTTAACCAAAGAAGAAACTGAGAAAGTGGAAGCGATTGTAAATGAAGAAATTACAAATGCAATTCCAGTAGATACCTCTGTTATGACCATAGAAGAAGCAAAGAAATCAGGAGCTATGGCTTTATTTGGTGAAAAGTATGGTGATAGTGTTCGAGTGGTTACTATGGGTGACTTTAGTAAAGAGCTATGTGGTGGTACCCATGTAAATAACACTGGCAGTATTTTGGTATTTAAAATAATTTCTGAAACCGGAGTAGCAGCAGGTGTTAGAAGAATTGAAGCCTTAACTGCAAATGGTGTATTTGGTTTTTATAATAATATAGAAAAAGAATTAAATCATGCTGCAAAAACTGCTAAAACAGAACCTGTTCTGTTATCCAAAAAAATTGAAAGTTTACAAGATGAAATCAAAGCCCTCCAATCAGAGAATGAAAAGCTTAAGAATAAGTTAGCAAAAGATGCATTAGGTGATGTAATGAATCAGGTAACAGAAGTAAAAGGGGTTAAACTTCTTGCTGCTAAAGTTCCTGGAGTAGACATGAATGGTCTTCGTAATTTAGGCGATCAATTAAAAGAGAAGATGGGTGAAGGTGTTGTTATCTTAGTATCCGCTCTTGATGATAAGGTGAACCTTATTGCCATGGCAACAGATGAAGCAATGGCAAAAGGTGCTCATGCTGGTAATTTGATTAAAGAATTGGCAGTACTTGTTGGCGGCGGCGGTGGTGGACGTCCTAACATGGCTCAAGCTGGTGGTAAAAACCCAGCTGGTATTGATGCAGTTACTGAAAATGCAACAAAAGCATTAGAAGGGCAACTGAACTAGTGTCCAATAAAAACATTAGAAGGACAACTGAACTAGAGTTCATCTAATGATTTAGAAGGATAGGTCTTCTAGAATCCAAAAATGTTTATCAATATAAAAGGTTAGATTAATTTGCTGCTGTCTGTATCCGTCATTATACAGGCAGCAGTATGTTTTATATCCTTTTCCATCTTTTGTGTATTTGACGCCATCAATTTTTGTTGTGCATACATTACCATATAAATCGGTTAAACTAATATAAAGTGGTTTTATTTTGCCATCTGGATTGTAGACGGCGATTACGGAAAGGGGATGACCTTTTTTTATGTCAGGGTCTAATCTATGAGTGTCTGAAGAATCAAAAAAAGGCATAAGGAACCTCCTGTATTGGATGATTAGTACTACTACATATATTATATAGAACATAAGTTCGAAAATCAAGAGGTTTATAGCGTATCAAATAGGACTTTTTATTAACTTACCTATTTGAAGATGAATAGTTGCCTTATTATACACAATTTTTGAAAAATATATTGACAAAACCAGTGCCAGACAATATAATCATAATAGTGCTATTCAAAAAATACCCAAACAGTTGTATAGGCACAATATATAACTGGAGGGAGGTTAGGTGTGATCTATGTCAAATGTTATTGTAAAAGATAATGAGACTTTAGATAGTGCTCTACGTCGATTCAAGAGAAACTGTGCTAAGGCAGGTATCCAACAAGAAATCCGTAAAAGAGAGCATTATGAAAAGCCGAGCGTAAGACGTAAGAAAAAGTCAGAAGCTGCTCGTAAACGTAAATTTAAATAGTGGATGTTATCTACAACATTAAGCCCTTGAACTTGGTTCAGGGGTTTTTATTTGCAAAAATTTAAAGTATGAGTGTAAAGTTAAAGTACAAATGTAAAATTAAAGTACCAATTCCAAAATGTTAAAGCATTAATTCTATGCATAGGACATGATAAAAGTCCATATATTCTATAATAGTACTTAATCTATGGAGAGTTACCGATGGATAAAAAATTTAAATCCAATCATAAAAAGTTCAAAGAAAAATCCAATAAAGAGCTATATCATACAATAAATAAAGCGAACAAAAGGGGGAAGGCGGAGAGAGCTACTTATCTTGAGATAATCTCTGATAGTCTAAAGCTGCCATCAGACGTATTAATAGGGGCACCAATTATAACAGCCTTTGGAAAAAACGAAATCTGTATTGAAAATTATAAAAGCATTTTAGAATATAATGATAATTATATAAAAATTTTAAGCAAGATAGGAAGCATTGTTATAGAAGGAAAAAAATTAAAAATTTCATATTTTACCAATGATGAAATGAAAGTTACAGGCTTAGTACATTCCATAAATTACTTAAACAGCAAATAAGTAAGAATTTTCTTACAATAATAGGACTAAATGAAGTAGGATGGAGGTTATTAGATGCTGCTTAAAATAATTTGTTGGTTTAGGGGCTATCTGTTGGTAAGGATGAAAGGAAGATCTCCAGAGAGATTTATAAATCTGTGTAGTAACAGATTTATCTATCTTTGGGATTTAAAACATGTAGAAGGCGATTATGAATTTTTAATTATGGTAAAGGATTATTTTAAATTAAAACCCATTGCCAGAAAAACAGGGACCATTCCTTATGTGAAAGCAAGATATGGTCTGCCATTTCTTAAGAAAAAATATAGGAATAGAAAAGGATATTTATTTGGAATTCTTTTATTTAGCTTTGTATTATACATATTGTCATTGTTTATATGGGATATTAATGTCTTAGGTGGTCATTCTTATACAGAAGAAGCTATGATAAAATTTTTAAAAAACAACCAGATTTATTCAGGAGTTCTAAAAAAGGACATCAGTGGTCAGGCAATTGAAGAATTAATTCGAGGTGTATATAAAGATATAGGTTGGGTCTCTGCTGAAATAAAAGGTACAAGACTTATTATCAAAATAACTGAGACGAATATGCCAGCACCTGCAGTAACAGCAACAGAAAATTGTCATATTATAGCCACAAAGGACTGTATTATTACTAAGATAGTAACTAGAACGGGAACACCCATGGTTGAAATAGGTTCCGTCGTAAAAAAAGGGGATATTCTAGTTTCTGGCGTTACTGAAATTATAGGAGATAATGGTATATTAGTCGAGAAAAAGCCTGTAATTGCGGATGCAGACGTATACGGTAAGACTTTTTATCAATATGAGGATACTTTTTCCCTCGATTATGTTGTAAAAGAATATACAGGTGAAGTGAAAAAAGCCTATGGTATTTCATTTTTTTTAAAAAAATTTAATTTATATAAACCTAGAATTTCATATGATAAATATGATATAATTGGGAATGAATTCATACTTCATTTAAATGAAAATTTTTATTTGCCCATATCTTTAAGGGTAAATGAATATGAAGATTATATAGAAGTTAAGCAAAAATATACCAAAGAAGAAGCAAAAAAGCTTGCAATAGAGAAATTAAACAGGTATTTAAAGAAATTAGAAGTAAATGATGTTTTAGTAAGCGAAAATAATGTTACAATAGCCATTCAAAAAAATTCATGTATTACTACTGGTAAGATTATTGTAACAGAGCCAGTGAAGGAATTCAAAGCTATTGAAGACAGCGAGTGGAGGAATATTGATACTGATGAGTCTGATGGAAACCATAATTGATGTGCCTGCAGAACATGAAAAGAATGTGTTTGGACAATTTGATGCCTATGTGAAGATGATTGAAAAGACTTTAAACGTAACAATCATTGTAAGAGATGGTGAAATTAAATTAATTGGTGATAATGATAATGTGATTAAGGCTAAGAGTGTATTTGTTCAGTTAATAGAATTATCCAAAAGAGGCAATAGCATAACAGAACAAAATGTAAGCTATGCACTTTCATTATGTTTTGAAAATAAAGAAGCAGCTATTGTAGAAATTGATCAAGACTTGATATGTCATACAATTTCTGGTAAACTGATTAAGCCAAAGACATTAGGCCAAAAAGCCTATGTGGATTTGATTAGAAAAAAAATGATAACCTTTGGTGTTGGTCCAGCTGGAACAGGAAAAACTTATTTGGCAATGGCAATGGCAATTACTGCTTTTAAAAATGACGATGTGAGTAAGATCATTCTTACAAGACCTGCAATTGAAGCGGGAGAAAAGTTGGGCTTTCTACCAGGAGATTTACAAAGTAAGGTTGATCCATATTTAAGACCTTTATATGATGCATTGTATCAGATCATGGGGGCGGAAAGTTATTTAAGAAATACAGAAAAAGGATTGATAGAGGTTGCGCCTTTGGCCTATATGAGAGGTAGAACTTTAGAAAATGCCTTTATTATTTTAGATGAAGCACAAAATACGACTCCAGCTCAAATGAAGATGTTTCTAACCCGTATTGGATTTGGCTCTAAAGTGGTTATAACAGGTGATTTAACACAAAAAGACTTACCTGCTGGTACCCAGTCAGGCCTTGATGTGGCATTAAAGGTACTTGGTAAATTAGATGATATTGGATTTGCCCATCTTACTGGTCAAGATGTTGTAAGACATCCATTGGTACAAAAAATTGTAATGGCATATGATGCCTATGAAAGCAAGATTAGTAAAGCTGAAGTAAAAAATAGTGATAAAAAATTCCAGAGAAAAAGGCTGGATTCTAAAGTATCAAGTGTACAAAAGAATGCAGATAAAATAAACAGACGCAGAAAATAGTGAATGACATGTTTGCTATAGGGGGCAGTGTGAAAGTCAGAAATACAAGTAAAATGGATAAACTTCCTGTTTTTTGTGCAATTTTAGGGGGAGTTTTGATACTTACTATAATTCTGTGTGGATTTAGAAATGGGTCAGAAGTAAGGGATATCATACAGTTATGTGTATTTACAGGAGTTGTTATTATGCTCCTTGGCATATATTTTGGCGTTTTTGGCGATGATGTCAGAAAAATACCATACTTTAAAAGTATATTTATTACTGACCTTTTTCTATCCATGCTTTTTATAGTTTTGGCAGATAAGAGGATTCCACATTCGTTTTTAATTTTGGGTGGTCTAATCGTCGCCATACTTTTTGAAAATTATTTAGGGATGTTTGTGACAAATATGCTGATTGTATTAGCGGGGGTTGCAGAAAAGATTGATTCTGGCTATTTGATTTGCTTGATGATAATAGGAACCTTACTTTGTTTTTTGGCTTCTAATGTAAAGAAAATCAGCACAATGCCGCTAGTAATTATGATAAGTGCATCCATACAGATGATATTACTTATTATTAATGATAGTTTTTCATTTGGTACTAAAACTGTAGCCACTATGCTAAATGAAATTTTAGTCATAGTAATGATAATACCCAGTGCTACTTTCATATTCTTGTTTTACCAATTCCATTTAGAGAGAAAAGAAATATTAGGAAGAGACAAGATATTAGAAAGTGATAAGCCAATAGGATTAGATCAGACATTAGAAAGTGGTAAGAACATAGAAAAGAATGAAGCTAACATAACCGAGGAATATGGCCTTTTAGAAATTATGGCAGCAGATTTTCCTCTTTTGATTCAGTTCTCTAAGGAAGCGCCAATGATCTATGAACACGCTTTGCTGGTATCAGAAACAGCTGGACAAGCGGCTCAGTATGTGGGACTTAATGAAATGTTAGCAAAAGCTGGTGGTTTATATTATGAAGTAGGAAAAATAAAGGATGGGAATTATATTCAGGACGGAATTCAACTTGCTCTAGATTACCATCTTCCAAAAGAAATAATCAGCATTATAAATAGTCATAATTTAAAATATGCCAAACTACTTTCACCAGAGGGGGCAATCATTAATCTGACTATTGGTGTTTTGTCTGCAAGAGACTTTCTAAAGAAAAACTTAGAAGAGTCAAGATATCATAATGTAACGGAACGAAATAGATTAACCCATAAGGCAATTGATGAGCTATTTTCAAGGCGATTGCGTAAGAATAGTCTGGATGAATCTGGATTAACGATTAGAGAGTATCACAAATTAAAGGAATTCTTTATGCAATTACCATAGTTAAAAGAAAAAGAACAAAAGAAGGATAGGGGCTGCAATGTCAATTATAATAGATTATGAAACAGAAAAAAAGTTAGAGCTTGATTATGAAACCATCATACGTGAGGTGGTGGAAAAATCATTGGATTTAGAGAATTGTCCCTATGAGGTGGAACTAAATGTTATCATAACAGATAATGAAGGAATTAAGGAGATCAATCAGGAATATAGGGGAATAGATGCACCTACAGATGTACTTTCTTTTCCATTAATTGATTATCTAACACCCTCTGACTTTTCTCGTGTGGAGGAAGAAGTAGAAAGCTACTTTAATCCAGAGACTGGTGAACTATTACTTGGAGATATTATTCTATCTGTGGACAAGATAATCGCACAGGCAGATGAATATGGGCATTCACAGCAGAGAGAATTGGCGTTTTTAGTAGCCCACAGTATGATGCACCTATTTGGATATGATCACTTAGAGGAAGACGAGCGTCTTGCAATGGAAAAGAAACAAGAACATGTATTAGAGGAACTAAAAATATATAGATAGTTAAAAGGTTGGGGGATTATGATGAGAAAGTTTGGTATTGTATGTTTGATGTTTCTTACATTCATTTCTTTTATGGGGTGTAGTAAGAAGAGCGAAGTGAAGGAAGATAATAGTGAGGTTACACCAACAGCAGCAGTCACTACCCAGGCACCAACTAGTACACCTACACCCACCATTGTAGAAAATCATGATAATGAAGTGAAAAGTAAACTTACAGGATTATGGGTGCCAAAAGAAGTGGGTGAAAATAGACCCTATGCAATTATGCTTAATAATATTAAGCTTGCTTCTCCACAAAGTGGAATTGAAGAAGCTTCCATATTATATGAAGCAATAGTAGAGGGTGGTATTACAAGATTTATGGGTATATTTGAAGAACTGAATGAGACAAGAATTGGTTCTACAAGAAGTGCCAGACATTATTTTGTAAGTATTGCGGATGAATATGATGCCATTTATGTACACTATGGAGAAACGACTTATGCTACAAAAAAAATAAAAAGTCTTGGCATTGATACCTTAAGTGGACTTACTGGCATTGGGGAAACTATATTTTATAGAGATAGCACAATCAAAGCGCCTCATAATGCCTTTGCAACAAAAGCAGGAATATTAGAGGGTACGAAAGTCAAAGGATATGAAACAAAGTATAAAGAAGGATATGAGTCCCATTTCACATTTGCTGAGCATGTTCCTATGACCAAGGGGGAAGATGCTAGAAAGCTTACCTTAAATTTTTCTAATTATACAAGCCCATATTTTACATATGATGAGAATAAACAGGTATATAACAGATTTCAATTTAATGAAAAACACATTGATTATAATTCAAAAGAACAGCTTGCTTTTAAGAACATTATCATTCAATTTGTAAAGGAATGGGATATTGATAAGAACGATTATCAAACCATGGATCTTGAAGATGCAAGTGGAGAAGGATATTATATATCAAGTGGTAAGAAAGTAGACATTACTTGGAAAAAGAATGAAAGTACCAAGATGATGCGTTATTATGATGCTTCAGGCAATGAACTTACCATCAATGAAGGAAAAACGTATATTGCATTATTCCCAAATGACCGTATAGCAGATGTTGTAATAAAAGCCAAAGGTGAATAGTAAAAAGGATAATAATAAAAAGGATAATAATAAAAAGGATAATAATAAAAAGGATAATAGAACTAAGGATAATAGTTTGCTAGATACACTAGGAGGATAAAATGGGTACAAGTAAAAAAAGTGATTTTATAGTGCAGGGGAGTATATTAGCCATCGCTTCCATTATAGTGAGATTAATAGGATTGTTATACAGGCTTCCATTAACCAACATTATAGGGGATGAAGGTATGGGTTATTATTCTCAGGCTTTTTCCATATATAATATTGCATTGATATTATCCTCTTATAGTTTGCCCTTAGCCGTATCAAAACTAGTTGCTACAAGGCTTGCCAATAAAGAATATAAAAATTCTTATCGTATTTTTTTGTGTTCTTTGGGTTTTGCGGTAATCGTGGGTATACTCATGTCTTTACTTGTATTTTTTGGCGCTGATTTTTTAGCAACGGCGATTATTAAGATGCCTGGCAGTGCAATTCCTCTAAGAATACTTGCTCCAACCATATTTGTATTTGCTGTAATGGGAGTTTTAAGAGGGTATTTTCAGGGAAAGCGCACCATGATACCTACTTCTGTATCACAGATATTAGAGCAAATTGTAAATGCTATTGTAAGTATTATAGCGGCATATTATTTTATGAGCCAGCGTAGTGCATCTGAAAGTATGGCAGCATATGGTGCAGCAGGGGGGACACTTGGTACTTTTGTGGGCGCAAGTGTCGCATTGATCTTTTTGGCTTTTATCTTTGCTTTATATAAGCCAATCATTGATAGACAAATGAAAAAAGATAAAAATAGTATAAGAGAGTCATATCCTGACTTAATGAAAGCCCTTGCACTTACAATCATTCCAGTTATATTGAGTCAGACGGTATATCAATTAAGTGGATTTTTAGATGGTGTTATATTTAGTAATGTTTTATATACCAAAGGTGTAGAGGAAACGCTCAGATCATCACTTTGGGGTATTTATTCTAATAAATATAGTTTGTTAATTACAGTTCCAGTTGCAGTTGCTTCCTCCATGGCTGCAGCAACCATACCAAGTATGGTTTCAACTAGGTCAAGAAGTTCTAATGTTGAGCTAAAAATGAAGGTACACCAGGTGATTAAATTTAATATGTTAATTGCAATTCCAGCTGCAGTTGGATTGGGTGTTTTGGCTTCTCCAGTGATTAGATTGTTATTTTCTGATGCTTCTAGACTTCCGGCAGACTTAATGAGAATGGGATCTGTTGCTGTTGTATTCTTTGCATTGTCTACAACTACCAATGCTATTTTACAAGGAATTGACAATATGCGCAAACCTGTGATACACGCAGCGATTTCTCTAGGGGTACATATCGTATTGCTTTATATCATGTTAAAGGTGTTTAATTTAGGTATATATGCTTTGGTAATAGGTAATGTAACGTTCTCACTTATGGTTTGTATACTGAATTGGATTAGTGTTGGTAAACTTCTTAACTATAGGCAGGAAGTAAAGAAAACCTTTTTGATTCCAACTCTGTGTTCTTTGATTATGGGTGCTATAACTTATCTGGTGTATAGCTTATTAGATACCTTACTTCCAAGTTCTATCAGTACCATATTTGCAGTTATGGTAGGCATGGCTGTTTATGGTGTAATGTTGCTCTTACTTAAGGGAGTTACAGAAAGTGAATTAATCGATATGCCTATGGGACGAACTCTGGCTAGAATAGCAGTTAAATTACATCTACTATAAAGTGATAATAAAATCGAATAAGGATTAGTAGATAGCCCAAAGTACCAATTATGAATACCAAAATAAAATAATATGTATAATCATGGAAGAACTAGTGAATACTTATTGCCAAAGGAGTGATTTTATTGAAGCACAAAAAGGCGATTATGTATTTCATTAGTTTTTTTTCTTTGTCTCTATTATTTTCAGCATGTTATTATTTAAGTTATAAGCATGCATTAAATGAATTTAATGAAAAGGCGGTAGAAAGAAACGAAGAATTAAAAAGATTTTTAGCCAATAACGGTAGTATATTGCCAGGAGAAGATACTGGTGAAGATGAATTGTCACAAACCGATGATGTTGATGAAAC
>JBKEAO010000008.1:0-45781 GCA_047972335.1 Anaerocolumna sp.
ACAATATAAGTCAAGTAGGAAAATAATTTATAAATCTAAATTATACTTGATAAATTCAGACAAAAACAAAATTTATTATGGTGAACCAGACTTTTTTATAGTTGTGACTATGATGAATTTGTGAAGTTACTTATGGTTTATAAGCTTTGGTTTAGATAAAAAAAGTTCACTGTTCGACCGTTCTGTAGGAGTTTGAACTTTTTTTATCTGCTTTACCAAAGTTATAAACCATTAGTAACTTCCAAATTAGGAATTGGAACAACAATAAAAAAGTCTGGTTCACCATAATATCGATATTCTATATACTGAATTTATCAAGTAGTAGGACAACTTAATTTGCGCAAAGTTTAATTTGTTAATATTATGGGGAAGGTTAAGTTATTAATATATGATGAAGTTTAAGTTGCTAATATTATGATTGACAAAGATATATTAATTGTATACAATCAAATAAAGAACAATTAATTTGCATGAGGTTTATATAAAGTTTATATAAGCATGTGATCCGATATATAAAGCATATTTTCCTATTATATAAAGATTGCATTATATTATTTAAGCCAATTTTAAATATAATTTAAGAATTAGCCTATAATACAATAGATGAGTTTATTCATCGAAAACTAATAGGGACTTTATAGTGACGCATGGTATCATACGGTTGAATAGTTACAATTTCATAACTAATATTTATAACAAGTATTCATAACAACTATTTATAACCAATATTTACAAAAAAAATTTATAACAAAAAGAATTTATAACAAAAAGAATTTATAACAAAAATTCATAGCAAATATTTATAACAACAGGAGGAATTATAAAATGAGCGTATATAATTTTACAGTAAAAGACATGAAAGAGAACGAATTACCTTTAAAGAATTATGAAGGAAAGGTTTTATTAATCATCAATACAGCAACAAAATGTGGATTCACACCACAGTATGATGAATTACAAGATTTGTATGAAAAATATGCGAAGGAAGGATTTGAAATTCTTGATTTCCCTTGTAATCAGTTTGGAGAACAAGCACCTGGAAGTGTTGATGAGATTCATACCTTCTGTGATGCTAATTTTGGAATTACATTTCCAATGTTCTCAAAGATTGAGGTAAATGGTGATAATGCAGATCCCCTGTATAAATATTTAACCAGTCAAAAAGGTTTTGCTGGATTTGACGAAAGTCACAAGCTTACTAGTGTATTAAATAATATGTTATCAAGTGCTGATCCTGATTTTAGTAATAAGCCAAGTATAAAATGGAACTTTACAAAATTTCTTATTGATAGAAATGGCAATGTAATCGAAAGATTTGAACCTACTGAATCCATCGAAACTGTTGAAGATAAAATAAAAGAGTTACTCTAGTAATAGTAACCATTTATTCAAATTAACTAATAACTAGGTCTTTATAATTGGATTATTAGACCAAATTTATAAAAGTTAAAATTTTATTAAAAATTAATTGACAAAAATTATTCTTTTATATATACTAACTGTAAGTTAGCAAAGGCGCTGTAGATTTATACCTACGGCGCCTTTTTCTGTAATCATTTTACAGAAAAGTATACGGATTAGTCTACATTGGCGCCAAAGTAAGCAAAATCTGTGAGCTGCAAAATAACTAAAACGCGAAGACGTGTATTTTTAGCTATAAGCTAAAGTATACGTTTTTTTATTTGGGAGGAAAAAATATGATCGCATCAGAAATGGTATATTCATCAGAGAATGTAATTTGGGTATTGATAGCAGCTGCTTTGGTATTTTTTATGCAAGCTGGATTTGCAATGGTTGAAACTGGTTTTACAAGAGCTAAAAATGCCGGTAACATCATAATGAAGAATTTAATGGACTTTAGTTTAGGAACACCTATTTATTGGTTGTTAGGATTTGGTATTATGTTTGGTGGATCAAGCGCTTTAATCGGTGGATTTGATCCAATGGTTAAAGGTGATTATTCAGGTATTTTACCTAGTGGTGTACCATTAATGGCATTCTTAATTTTCCAAACTGTATTTTGTGCAACAGCAGCAACAATCGTTTCAGGTGCAATGGCAGAAAGAACAAAGTTTTCATCTTATTGTGTATATAGTATGGTAATTAGCGGACTTATATATCCTGTATCTGGTCATTGGATATGGGGTGGTGGCTGGTTAGCTGATTTAGGATTCCATGATTTTGCAGGTTCTACAGCAGTGCATATGGTTGGTGGTGTTTCCGCCTTAATTGGTGCAAAAATATTAGGACCTCGTATTGGAAAATACGATAAAAATGGTAAGTCAAAAGCAATTCCAGGTCACAGTTTAACCCTTGGTGCTTTGGGTGTGTTTATTCTTTGGTTCTGCTGGTTTGGATTTAATGGTGGTTCAACTGTATCCGCTACAGGTGATGAGGTATTAGCTTCTATGGGTAATATTTTTGTTACGACTAATATGGCGGCAGCAGTTGCAACAGTAACTGTAATGTGTATTACTTGGATTCGTTACAAAAAACCTGATGTATCCATGACTTTAAATGGTTCCCTTGCTGGTCTTGTTGCAATCACAGCTGGTTGTGACTGGGTATCACCTTTTGGTGCTGCTATGATTGGTATTATTGCAGGTTTTGCAGTAGTATTTGGTATTGAATTTATTGATAAAGTATTAAAGATTGACGATCCAGTTGGTGCAGTAGGTGTTCATGGTATCTGTGGTGCACTTGGTACAATTTTAGTAGGTTTCTTTGCAGTAGATGGCGGTTTATTCTACGGTGGTGATGCGTCCATTCTTTTAACACAGACAATTGGTGTTTTAGCTGTAATTGCATGGGTTACTGTAACAATGATTATCGTATTCTTATTGATTAAGAAAATAGTTGGATTAAGAGTTTCTAAGCAAGAAGAAATATTAGGACTTGATATTGAAGAACATGGTCTTTCTAGTGCATATGCTGACTTTATGCCTACAGTTGATATTGTTTCAGAAGTACACAACGCAACAAGTTCCGCTCCTGTGGCTACTCCTGCAACTATGGAGAAAGCTGTACCTGTATCTAAAACCGGTTATACTCCTTCTTCAGATGGAATTAAACTTACAAAAATTGTAATCTTAGCAAAACAGAGCAAATTTGAAGATCTAAAACAAGCTATGAACGCAATTGGTGTAACTGGTATGACTGTGACCAATGTATTAGGTTGTGGTGTGCAAAAGGGTGCTACAGAATATTACCGTGGTGTACCAATGGAAATGAATCTTTTACCAAAAGTACAGGTAGAAATCGTAGTTTCAAAAGTCCCTGTTGATCTAGTGGTAGAAGAAGCGAAAAAGGCATTATACACTGGTAATATCGGTGATGGAAAAATATTTGTATATGATGTGGAAAATGTTATTAAGGTACGTACTGGTGAAGTGGGTTATGCAGCTTTACAAGACGAAGATTAATCTGAATAGATTCCAATATAACAGGTTACTTATTTTGTACGATGTCTGAATAATATATAATAACAACTCTAATAGAATGAAAAGAATAGAATGAAATCTAAGAACAGACTTATAGAACGGCATAGAATAGATAAGTCTGTTCTTTTGCTATCTACTTTTACATATGTAGCAAGAAATAAGACATCTGTTAAATATATACAAAAATAATTGTAAATTTTATGAAACATTGACAAATTCATGTATTGCATACAGATAACCTTAATGATAAAATTTATCGCATAGAAATTGCATGCACTCTATCAGACAGAGACGTCATTACACATTGTAATGGCGTTTTTTTGTATTTAAAACTAATGTTTAATTATTAAGGAGGATTCTAGTATGAGACAGGTCGCAATTTATGGAAAAGGTGGAATTGGAAAGTCCACAACCACACAGAACTTAACAGCAGGACTTGGAGAAATGG
This sequence comes from Anaerocolumna sp., assembly GCA_047972335.1. Classification (GTDB taxonomy): domain Bacteria; phylum Bacillota; class Clostridia; order Lachnospirales; family Lachnospiraceae; genus Anaerocolumna. Next base: position 3,889 of record JBKEAO010000008.1, read on the forward strand.
GTAAGAATATCATGATCGTTGGTTGTGATCCAAAAGCAGACTCCACAAGACTTATACTTGGAGGTCTGGCACAAAAAACAGTGCTTGATACGCTTCGTGAAGAAGGCGAAGATATTGACTTAGATTTTATTATGAAAGAAGGTTTTGCAAATATCAGATGTGTTGAATCTGGCGGACCAGAACCTGGTGTAGGTTGTGCAGGTCGAGGCATTATTACCTCCATTAACTTACTAGAACAACTAGGAGCTTATACAGATGATCTTGATTATGTGTTCTATGATGTACTTGGAGATGTTGTATGTGGAGGATTTGCAATGCCAATTCGTGAAGGCAAAGCACAGGAAATCTACATTGTAGCTTCTGGTGAAATGATGGCCTTATATGCTGCAAACAATATAGCAAAAGGTATACAAAAATATGCCAATACGGGTGGAGTAAGACTTGGAGGTATTATCTGTAATTCTAGAAAGGTAGATGGAGAGGCTGAGTTAGTTTCGGCATTCGCTAAGGAATTAGGTTCCCAGATGATCCACTTTGTACCAAGAGACAATATGGTGCAAAGAGCTGAAATTAACAAAAAAACAGTGATTGATTTTGATCCTTTGGTAAATCAAGCTGATGAATATAGAGCCTTAGCAAGCAAGATAGATGGCAATGATATGTTTGTTATTCCAAAACCGATGAAGCAAGACAGATTAGAAGAACTGTTAATGGAACATGGACTTATGGATATTTAACAAATACTAATTGGAGGTGTATGTATGTTATTAGTTAGAGCGATTATCAGACCTGAAAAAGTAGGAACAGTATTATCAGAGTTATTATCTGCAGGATACCCAGCAGTAACCAAAATGGACGTATATGGACGTGGAAAACAAAAGGGCGTTAAGGTCGGTGAAATTTTTTACGATGAGATTCCAAAAGAAATGTTACTTATGGTGGTAGAAGATTCTGACAAAGACGATGTGATAAAAATTGTAATGAAGTATGCAAGAACTGGAGAAAATGGACATTTTGGAGATGGTAGAGTATTCGTAAGTCCAGTAGAAGAGGCATATACCATTAGTTCTAAAAAGAAAGGTCTGTAGGAGGTCACATTATGAAAGAAGTTATGGCGATTGTCAGACAGAATAAGGTAAATGTGACAAAGGAAGCCCTTGCGCAAGCTGGAATACCAGCGTTTACCTGTAGAAAGGTCCTTGGCAGAGGGAAAAAGTTAATTGATATGACTTTACTATCAAACCTGGTTGAGGCAGGTGGTATCATAGAAGGCGTATCAGGAGAACATTTATCAGAAACCAACAGATTAATACCCAAACGTGTATTTACAATGATAGTAGAGGATTTGGAGGTAACAAAAGCAATTGATGCCATTATGGAAGTTAATTCCACAGGTAATCCTGGGGATGGAAAGATTTTTGTACTTCCAATCTATGAAAATTATCAGGTAAGAAATGGGGAAGCAACCATAGAAGCATATTAGTATAGGAGGTGACAGCATGAGTGCATTAGAAAAAGTATTAGATCAGTACAGTTCAAGAGTCTATAAGAATAGAAAAGAGCACATGGTGGCAGTAGATGATAACGATACAAACAATCAGATTGCAGCCAATGTCCGTACTATTCCTGGAATTATCACACAAAGAGGTTGTTGCTATGCAGGATGTAAAGGTGTTGTATTAGGACCTATTAAGGACGCACTGCAAATTGTTCATGGTCCAATTGGATGTGCCTACTATGCTTGGGGTACTAGAAGACATAAGGGAAAAGATGAAGAAGGCGTTGATAATTATTTACAATATAGCTTTTCAACAGATATGCAAGAACCTGACATCGTATTTGGTGGAGAAAAGAAATTACAAAAAGCTATTACTGAAGCGATGGACTTATTTCATCCCACTACCATTTTTATATGCTCTACATGTCCAGTTGGTTTAATAGGCGATGATATCCATGCAATCGCTAGATGGGCTGAAAAAGAGTACGGTATTACGTGTATCGCTTATAGTTGTGAAGGATATAAAGGTGTTAGTCAGTCTGCCGGACATCACATTGCCAACAATCAAATCATGCGATTTGTAATTGGTGAAGGAGATAGAGAAATAAAAAATGAATTCTCTGTTAATGTGCTAGGTGAATATAATATAGGCGGCGATGGCTGGGAAACAGAGCGAATCTTAAAAAGAATTGGTTATGAAGTAGTTTCTACATTTACAGGGGATAGTAGTATGGATGATTTAAAAAATGCTCATCTTGCCAACCTTAGTTTGGTGCAATGTCATAGATCCATCAATTATATTGCTGAGATGATCGAAGAAAAGTATGGAACCCCTTGGATGAAAGTAAACTTTATTGGTGTTAAGGGAACCATTAAAACCCTGCGAGATATTGCAAAATACTTTAATGATCCTGAGCTTACCAAAAAAACCGAAGAGGTTATAGCAGAAGAACTTGGCTTGATTCAAGATGATATGGCGTATTATAAGAGTAAATTAAAAGGAAAAACATCAGCTATCTATGTGGGTGGTTCAAGAGCACATCACTATCAGACATTATTAAAGGATTTAGGTGTAAGTACCATACTTGCTGGTTATGAATTTGGCCATAGAGATGAATATGAAGGTCGTGAAGTGTTACCTTTTATTAAACCTGATGCAGACAGTAAGAATATTGAATCCATTACCGTGGAACCAGATCCTAGTAAATATCATTTATACATACCAGAGGATGAAATCAGTAAGTTGCGCGAGGAAAAATTACTTGATTATTATGGTGGTATGGTAAAAGATATGAAAAATGGAACCTACATGGTGGATGATTTAAATCATTTTGAAACAGAAGAATTACTTAAAATATTAAAACCAGATATCTTCTTTTCTGGTATCAAAGATAAATTTGTAGCCCAAAAAAATGGCGTGTTATCAAGACAATTACATTCTTATGATTACAGTGGTCCATATTCAGGATTTAGAGGAGCTGTTAATTTTGCCAGAGATGTGGCAATGGGTATTTATACACCAGCTTGGAGTTTTGTAAAAGCTCCCTGGAAAACTACCCCAATCTTAGAAGGGACTTTAGGAGGTGAGTAACTATGCTAAATTATACCAAAAAAGAAACATATGACCGAAGTGCCTTAAGGGTGAATCCTGCTAAGACCTGCCAGCCGGTTGGTGCAATGTATGCAGCGTTAGGTGTACATGAGTGTTTACCTCATAGCCATGGTTCTCAAGGGTGCTGTGCTTTTCATAGAATGTTTTTAACAAGACACTTTAAAGATCCGGCTATGGCTTCCTCTAGTTCATTTACAGAAGGTGCATCCGTATTTGGTGGAGGCAGCAATTTAAAAACTGCTGCAAAGAATATTTTTGATATTTATAATCCTAAAATTATTGCTGTTCATACCACCTGTTTATCCGAAACCATTGGTGATGACTTAAATTCTATCATTCAAGATATTAATATTCCAGAAGGAAAGTATATGGTACACACCAATACCCCAAGTTATAAGGGTTCCCACATTACAGGATTTAGCAATATGGTTGCAAGCTTTATCACGTATTTATCCAAATCATCTGGTAATAAAATGAATAAAGTGGCACTATTTCCTGGGTTTGTAAATCCGGGTGACATGAGAGAATTAAAAAAGATTGCCTCCTTAATGGGAGTAGAGTATACAATGTTACCGGATACAAGTGGTGTAATGGATAGTCCCATGACAGGAAAATTTGAAATGTATCCAAAGGGTGGCACTACTGTAGAAGAAATAATTGCTTTAGGAGATCATGAGTTATCTCTTGCTTTTGGAAAAATGGCTAGTGAAGCACCAGCAGAAACCCTTAGAAAAAAATGTGGTGTACCTTATAAATTATTAAAACAACCAATTGGTATTACAGCAACAGACGAATATGTTATGGCACTACAAGCATATTCAAAGAATGAGGTACCTTATAGTCTAGAAGAAGAACGAGGTCAATTGGTGGATATTCTAATAGATATTCATCCTTATACCTATAACAAAAAAGTAGCAATATTTGGTGATCCTGATACGGTTCTTGGTATAACAGAATTTGTTCTAGAAATGGGAATGATACCCAAATACGTATTAACAGGAACACCTGGAGAAGCTTTTGAAAAAGCAGCACAGGGGTTATTTGAGAAATTTGGTATGACAGATTGTATTGCGAAAGCCTCAGGAGACTTATATGAATTACATCAGTGGATTAAGACAGAAGGCGTAGATCTATTAATTGGCGGCACACATGGTAAGCACATTGCAAGAGCAGAGGATATACCTTTTGTAAGAGCTGGATTTCCAATTATTGACCGTTATGTACATTCTTATTTGCCATTGGTAGGTTATAAAGGTGGAATGAGATTAGCAGAACTTATTGTAAATGCATTAATGGATCGAAGAGACAGAGATTGTTTAGAAGAAGATTTTGAAATGGTAATGTAGTTATTTTTCATCTCGCAGAGTGGCAGATTGGTCACTTTGCGAGATTTTTTAATGAAGTAATTGGAAGCTGGGAAGGGAGTGTGTCATATGGATTCTGCTAGAGTTTTAGAGGAAAGAAAAGATTTTATATTACAAAAAGGAGATGGCTGCAGCGGAAATGGTATGAAGTGCGATGCAGGCAGTGTCTCTGGGGCAGTTAGTCAGCGTGCCTGTGTGTATTGTGGCGCAAGAGTAGTATTAAATCCAATCACAAATGCCTTCCATATTGTACACGGCCCCATTGGATGTGCAAGTTATACCTGGGATATTAGAGGAAGTTTATCTAGTGGAGAGGATTTATATAGAAATAGCTTTTCTACAGACTTAAGAGAAGCTGATGTTATATTTGGTGGAGAAAAGAGGCTATATAAGGCCCTAGAAGAGATTGCACAAAAGCATCATCCAAAATTAATCTTTGTATATGCCACCTGTATTGTTGGGGTGATTGGGGATGATGTAAATGCAGTGTGTAAACAAATTTCAGAAGAATATAACATACGAGTGATCCCGGTGAAATCACCAGGATTCTCAGGAAATAAAGCAGTAGGTTATAAAATGGCTTGTAATGCTCTTATGGAATTAATCAAAGTGCATAGGCCAAAGAAGCAAATAGGAGTAAATATTTTAGGTGATTTTAATCTTGCAGGGGAAATCTGGATTATAAAAGATTATTTAAAAAAAATTGGTATAACTGTCATATCAACCTTTACAGGTGATTCCTCCTATGAATCTTTAATTCAGGCACCAGCTGCAACGTTAAATGTTGTACAGTGTGCAGGTTCAAGTACCTATCTTGCCAACTGCATGGAGGAGGAGATGGGAATTCCCTACATCAAAGTTAGTTTCTTTGGAGTAGAGGATACTACCAATTCCCTAATTAGAATTGCAGAAGCTTTAAAAGATGAGAAAGCAAGAGAAAAGGCCATAGAATTTACCACCACAGAGGCGAAAAGAATAGAAGGCTTCATGGAAAAATATCGTATACATTTGCAAGGGAAAAAAGCAGCTATTTATGTTGGTGGTGGCTTTAAGGCGATTTCATTAATCAAACAATTTAAGGCATTAGGCATAGAAACAGTTCTTGTTGGAACCCAAACAGGAAAAAAAGACGAATACGAAATGATAGAGGCACTAGTTGAAGAAGATACCGTTATATTAGATGATGCAAATCCAGCAGAATTAGAGAAATTTATGAAGGAAAAGCAGGCAGATATCTTGGTAGGTGGTGTGAAAGAAAGACCATTAGCTTATAAACTTGGTATCGCTTTTTGTGATCATAACCATGAAAGAAAACATCCTTTATGTGGATTTGATGGCATTATAAACTTTGTAAAAGAAATAAATAGTAGCATAAATAATCCGGTATGGAAATATCTAAAGGAAGGGGAGCGTGTAAATGAGAGGAACTTTAGTTAATTTAAATGTCAATCCCTGTAAAATGTGCATGCCAATGGGCGCAGTAACAGCTTTTTATGGTATAAAAAAATGTATGTCCATTCTACATGGTTCACAAGGCTGTAGTACTTATATCAGAAGACATATGGCAACCCATTATAATGAGCCAGTAGATATTGCTTCTACTTCTTTAACAGAAGAGGGAACGGTTTATGGTGGTGAGAAAAATCTGTTTCAAGGTCTTCATAATCTAATTACCATCTATGGACCTGAAGTAATCGCTGTTGAAACCACCTGTCTTGCTGAAACCATAGGTGAGGACATGAATAGGATGATAGAAAAGTTCTATCATGAAAATCCACAATATAGTCATATCAAAATAATTCCAGTTTCTACTGCAGGATATGCAGGGACTCAGTATGAAGGTTTTATGAAAGCACTTCATTGTCTGGTAAAAGGTGTAGAGATGGATACTACTCCCAATCATAAAGTAAACATCGTGACTAGTATGCTTTCACCAGCTGATACTAGGATTTTAAAAGACCTTCTTGAAAGTTTTTCAATCGATTACATCTTATTACCAGATCTATCTGAGAATCTAGACGGTGTGTATCAGAAAGATTATGAAAAGCTACAAAGTAAAGGAACAGATATAAAAGACATTGCTTTGATGGCAGGTGCTGCATGTACCATAGAATTATCTAGTTTTACCAAAGAACATTCCATGGTTGCAGATTATTTATACGAAACCTATCAAGTCCCTTTTTATAAATGTAACTTGCCTGTAAGCCTTAGAGATATCGACTATTTTATAGAGTTGTTAGCGAAAATATCAGGAAAAGAAATCCCTGAGAAAATACAAAAACAACGAGGCAGATTCTTAGATGCTATGGTGGATTCTCATAAGTACAATGGGGAAGGTAAAGCTGGTATATTTGGGGAACCAGACTTTGTATATAGCACAGTAAGGCTATGTGTGGAAAATGGTATTATGCCCTTACTTGTAGCCACAGGTTCTAAATGTCCTAATCTTTGTAATATGCTACAAGAGGAAATCAAAGAAGTGGCGGACCGGTATTATTATAAAACTTTTGAAATATTAGATGATATTGATTTTCAAACCATTGAAGAAAAATCCAGAGAATTAGGGGTTAATGTATTAATTGGTAATTCTGATGGTAGAAGGATTTCAGAAAAACTAGGAGTTGACTTGGTTCGTAGAAGTTTTCCAATCCATGATAGAGTAGGTGGTCAAAGGCTGGTTACTCTTGGGTACGCAGGTGCCCTTACCCTTTTGGATGACATTTCTAATATAATGGTAGCAAGAAAAGAAACTAGCTTTAGAGAAGAACTATATGAAAAATATTATAAAGGCAGTGATCAGATGCTAAGTATAGAAGAAAAGACCAAAACACATCCTTGTTTTAACTGTGGAGCACATGAGTATGCTAGAATGCATCTACCCATAGCACCAAAATGCAATATAAGCTGTAACTATTGTCTTAGAAAGTTTGACTGTCCCAATGAAAGTAGACCAGGTGTTACCACTAAAGTATTAAAGCCTTTAGAAGCCTTTCATAAATACATGGAGGTAAAGAAAAAAGTACCTAATTTATCTGTAATTGGGATAGCAGGACCAGGAGATGCCTTGGCCAATTTTGAGGATGTGAAGGAAACGTTACAATTAATTAGAGACCATGATAAGAATATTACCTTTTGTTTATCCACCAATGGACTTATGCTACCATTTTATGCAGAGGATTTAATACAACTTGGAGTATCGCATGTTACAGTTACAATGAATACAATAGATCCAGCAATTGGAGCGAATATATATAAGCATGTTCATTATATGGGGAAAACTTATTATGGTGAGACAGCCGCAGCTATTTTGTTAGCGAATCAGCTGGCAGGAATTAGATTTTTAACTTCAAAAGGAATAGTCTGTAAGGTTAATATTGTAATGTTAAAAGGAATAAATGATCTTCATATACCAGAAGTGGTTGAAAAAGTAAAAGAGCTTGGTGGTACCATAACTAACATAATGCAGATGATTCCGGTAAAAGGAAGTGTGTTTGAAGATTTACCGTTAGTAAGTAATCAAGAAATCTTATCGATGAGAAAAAAATGTGGTAATACCATGAAGCAGATGTATCATTGCAAACAATGTCGTTCAGACGCCATAGGAAAATTAGATGAAGATATATCCATAGAATTTAATGCCTGTCATGGAAAAGATATAGTGAAGAAGGACAGTAAATTCGCTGATAAAACAGAAAGTATAGATGCGTATATGACAATAGACGAACAAACATCAAAAGCTGAGCAAACGACAATAGACGAACAAACATCAAAAGCCATACAAACGACAGAAGCCATACAAACGACAGATAGAAAAGAGGAGGCAAGTAAGTCATTTCATGTGGCGGTGGCTACCAAAAGCGGAATGCTTGTTGACCAGCATTTTGGTCATGTCTCAGAATTTTATGTTTACGAATATAGGAATGGGGCAGCTGTTTTTAGGGAAAGAAGGACCATAGCAAAATACTGTGAGGGTGCTAAAGAATGTGATCATAAAGACGATAAAATCAATTCTATTATGCATGCAATCGGTGACTGTGATGCGGTATTAGCCATGCGAATAGGAGATTCACCTAAGTCACAACTCTTGGAAAAGGGAATAAAAGTATTTACCACATATGATAGAATTGAGGATTCTGTCAAAAAAATAGCGGAAGAACTAATCTAAATTTAAGGAGGAATATAGTATGGTTACACCAAAGTATCATATTTTTGTCTGTACTAGTTGTAGAATGAATGGAGTGCAAAAAGGCTTTTGTTATTCAAAAGATGCAGTAGGTATTGTGGAAAAATTTATGGAGGAAATTGATGACAGAGATTTATCCAGTGAAGTCATGATAACAAACACAGGGTGTTTTGGAATATGTGAGAAAGGACCAATTGCAGTTGTGTATCCTGAGGGAGTCTGGTACGGGGAACTGACAAAAGAGGATATAGAAAGAATCATGGAACAGCATATTGAAGGCGGTGAACCGGTTAAAGAGCTAATGATTTAGAATATAGGTTTCTTAAAGGCGAGATGGGAGGATGGCTATGATTCGATTGATTGATAATACATTAACCGGTTTTGATGATAAATTGCCATCAAAAGAGGAACTCGAATATTTTTGTGAATTACTTTTTACTATAGGTGTGGATGCAATAGAGATATCAACCTCTGTTTATGAAAGATTAGGAGAGTTAAAGGTAAAGGGTAATTACGTACTTCAAGTAGATTATTTAGAAGACGTTGAAAAGTATCCAGGTTTTTACCGATATACTTGTCATATAGATAAAAATATTGATAAAGTCATCCCAGATATCCAGATTAATGATGTAAGGGAAGTAATAAAACTTAGAACCTTATCCCACTGTAATGAAGTTAGAATAATCGGTTTAGATAATCTCATGTGTGAATCATACGATAAAGTTATGGAGGATATGAAACGGACATTAAATAAAACCAGAATAAATTTCTATCCAGAGAATACATTTCATTGTGCCAGTGCTTTAGCAGTACAATGGCTCTTAAAATATGGAAGTGATGTAACGACTAGTTTTGCTGGAATGAAAAACAATGGTGCCACAGAAGAAGTATTATTAGCCTTGCGAATTGCAATTAGACATAAGCCAAATAAAGATTTATCCGTGCTTCCAAAGCTTTTACACCTTTACGAGAAGCTAACAGGAAACCTTGTTGGCAATAAAAAGCCAGTCATTGGCAGGAATATATTTAAGGTAGAATCCGGTATTCATGCAGATGGTATTATAAAAAATCCTGCAAATTATGAGGCTTATGAGCCAGAATGGGTAGGCGGTAAATCGGAAATAGTTATAGGTAAACATTCTGGCACAAGAGCGATTAAATTAAAGCTACAGGAAATAAATCAATGTATACCAAATGATAGTCTGATAGAAAGGATACTTTTAGAAGTAAAAGAGGTATGTACAAAGAATCGTTCTAGTCTAAATGAGGGTGAGTTCATTAGAATTGCTGGTGAGGTGATTGCAAATGAAGGAGTTTAAACATATTATTGATACCACACTTAGAGATGGAGAGCAAAGCCCTGGTATTGCCCTTGGTATGGAGGATAAGATAAAGATAGCACAGTTGCTTGATGCAATTGGCGTTTATGAAATAGAAGCAGGTATACCATGTCTTGGTGGAAATGAATCTGACATTATTAGAGAAATGGTAAAAAATACTAAGAATGCTAAGATATCCGTTTGGAGTAGAATGCACGTTAATGACATTAAGATGTCTCTTGCCTGTAAACCACACATTATACACATCGGTACACCCGTATCTTATATCCAGATTTATAGTAAGTTAAAAAAAAATAAGGTATGGGTTCAAAAAAATCTTCTTGAATGCGTGGATATTGCAAAAAGTCATGGAATAGATGTAACTGTAGGGTTAGAAGATGCCTCTAGATCTGACATAGGTTTTATACTAAGCTTAATCAAGGAATTAAAAAAGGCAGGTGTGAACATGATCAGGCTTGCTGATACTGTGGGAGTTTTAACACCTGGTAGGACAAAAGAAATGGTGGAAACTATCAAATCACATACGGATATGGAAATCGAAATGCATGTACATAATGATTTGGGAATGGCTATTGCCAATTCTATCACAGGTGCAAAAGCGGGTGCAGAATTCATTGACTGCACCTTATTTGGTATTGGTGAAAGAACTGGAAATTGCAATCTCTATGATTTTGTTCATGCCAGTGAATCTATATTTCAGTTTGCAATGACCAAAAAGCAGATTCGTGAGACAGAAAATGCAACCTTTGAAATATTAAGAGGTGCACTATAAAGTATAAATTTAATTACGTGTCAAGGGGACGGGGTTAGTGTCACGCGTTTTTCGTGACACTAACCCCGTCCCCTTGACATACCAATAAAAAGAAATAACGTTAAAGGTATTGAGTTCTTTTGTCTCAATATCTTTTTTGCGTATATCCTAAGAAAATGTTACATAATACGACATTGCTTAATATATTAATAAGGAGTGATATAAAATTTGTCATTCAATTGCCAATCATGGCATCATTCTTTTGCAGTAGGTTTATCAAATAAAACAAGAAGGGAATTTTATCATGTTATTTAAAAAGAAACCAATACTGAACTTGCGAAAAGAAAAATTAAGCCTTATACCTTTTAAGGTACAGGAAGTTTACGAAAGTGCCAATGAAATTCCAGAAGGCGTTAATTTAATAAAGGCTCCAGAATTTTGGGATAAAAGTAAAAAAGGAGACGGAGTAGTTATTGCAGTTATAGATACAGGTGTGCAGACCGATCATCCTGAGTTAAAGGACAGAATAATTGGTGGTAGAAATTTCACTTCTGATTATAAAGGTGATCCTAATAATTACCAAGATAATCACGGTCATGGTACTCATGTTTCAGGAACAATTGCTGCTACAGAGAACGGAAATGGGGTTATTGGGGTAGCTCCATTGGCGAAACTTCTCATACTAAAAGTTTTATCTGAGGATGGCAAAGGAAGTTATAAAAATATAATTGATGCCATTAAATATGCTACCACATGGACTGGACCTAAAGGAGAAAAAGTTAGAATCATTAGCATGTCATTAGGTGGAGGTTCAGATGTTAGTAAACTCCATGATGCGATTAAAAATGCTGTGAATAAGGATATTCTAGTTGTATGTGCCTCTGGAAATGATGGTGACAATAATAGTAATACTGATGAATATAATTATCCAGCAGCTTATCCAGAAGCGGTATCTGTAGGAGCTGTAAAACTTGATAAAAAAATGGCAAACTTTAGCAATACGAATAAGAATGTAGACTTAGTTGCTCCAGGTGTAAATATATTATCAACCTATTTGAAAGGCTCTTATGCTAAGCTTAATGGCACCTCTATGGCAACGCCTCATGTGGCTGGTGCAGCTGCTTTGATTATTAATCATAGTGAAGCTGAATTTAGGAGAAAACTTTCGGAAACAGAAATATATGCTCAATTGATTAAAAAGACCACATCACTTGGATATGACAAAAGAAGTGAAGGAAACGGCATCATAGATTTATCAAAATTATAGTATAATATAAAAGTGCTGTCGCACAAGCAATGATTATATTGCAAATGCGACAGCTACTTTTCGTCTCTTCCGTATTTAATTTGTTTTGTACTTCATTTGCATTCATTTACCATAAATTTGAATTGTAATTCTTCATGACATTAAGCCAGTCCAACTTAACCATCTCCTTTTCTGGGAAATTAGTGCTAATCACAATTTGAGACCTAATTGTAACTTTTAAATTTATCTTAAGTGGATGACAAAGGCCAAATTAAATAAATTATGATTTTTCTTCAAGTTAATATTTAATTTGCTTCTGTATCCATTCATTATTATGGCTAAATACTAGTTTTATATACATAAATAAATATGCAATTTATGTAAAAATGAAACAATGACAAATTGTTCACAATAAAGTCGGACAGTAGAAAAAAATAAAAAATATAAACTGGTTATCATAGATTTTCTGATGCGTATTCAGTTTGTTTTAAGGTTTTACCGTTGACTTTTGACCATAAGCATGATATATTGTAGATTATGTTTTATTATTATATTTTACCAGTTTGGCGATTCGTCTTAGCTGCGTTAATTAGATATAAACTTAGGTAAGAGTGAAAGGAAAAAATCTTATGAAAGTGAATAAGGTTGTAAAAAAAGAGACTTTAAATATTGCGATTGGTATTCTGATATGTAGTGTTATCACCCAAATTGTATTTTTTATATTTGGTCAATTTACTATAGCTGTATTTTGGGGATCTTTATATGGAGGTGCAATTAGCCTTCTTAATTTCTTCCTGATGGGACTAACTGTCCAAAACGTTACTAAGACAGCAGATGAAAAAATGGCTAAGAAGCAGATGCAATTTTCTTATTCATTACGACAGTTAGGTGTTATGCTATTAGTTGGCGCTGGCATGTATATTTCACAAACTTATAAAGTATTTCACTGGTTACCAATTCTACTTGCTATCGTCTACCCAAGACTAATCATTGGTTTTGGAAGTCGTTTTAAAAGCGAGTGGAAATCAAAGGGAGGTGATATTGTATGAGTGTAGAAATAACTGGGGCCAAAATATTACTTAGATTACCTTTTGGCATAGTAATCACAGAAACCCAAGTGAATATGTGGATTCTAATGGTAGTTATTGCTTTGTTATGTAAGTGGCTAACAAGTAATCTCAAAGTGAAACCAACTGGAAAAAAACAAGTGGTTGCAGAGTATCTTGTTAATATGGCAACTAATTTTGTAAGAGGAAACATGGGTGAGCGATTTGTTGGATTTACACCTTTTATCGCAGCATTGTTTTCCTTAGCATTATTCTGCAGTCTTAGCAGTCTAATTGGTATGTATCCACCAACTTCTGATCTAAACACCACCCTTGGATGGGCAATTGTAGTATTCTTTATGATTATGTACTTTAAGATTAAGACAAATGGTGTAGGAGGATATCTAAAAGGTCTTACAGAACCATTTCCTGTTCTGACTCCATTTAATATTATTGGAGAATTTTCAACACCAATTTCTATGGCATTTCGTATGTTTGGTAATGTTTCTTCAGGAGTTGTAATTTCAGCTCTAGTATATGCAGCCTTAGCATGGCTTAGTTCAGTTGTACTGCAATTTTTACCAGGGATGTTAGCGAATATTCCACTGTTACAACTTGGATTACCAGCTATACTCTCAATTTATTTTGATTTGTTTAGTAGTGTGTTACAATCTTTTATTTTCTGTATGCTTACAATGCTTTATGTATCGTCAGCTGCAAGTAAAGAATAATGAATAAAAAATATAACGGAGGTATTTATAATGGAAAAAGCTTTAGTTTTAATGGGATGTGCTATTGGTGCAGGTCTATCAATGATCGCAGGTATAGGACCTGGTATAGGTGAAGGTTATGCTGTTGGTAAGGCTTGTGAGGCAATTGGCCGCCAGCCTGAATGCAAAGGAGATGTTACGACAACAATGTTAATGGGTTGTGCCGTTGCTGAAACAACAGGTCTATATGGTCTTATCGTAAGTATGTTACTTATTTTCGTTGCACCTGGTATGTTTATTGGCAGGCTATAATTGATTTGAGAAAAGAGGACGAAAGATGCCTGAAACATTAGAATTTTTATCGGTCAATTTTTGGCAAACTTTGATGGCTATGGGGAATTTGATCATTCTTTTCCTAATTGTGAAAAAACTCTTGTTTAAGCCTGTGACTGTTATATTAGATAAAAGGGCAAATGAAGTAGATAAAATCTATTCAGATGCAGAAGACATGCGAACAGAGGCAAAAACCAACAAAGATATTTATGAAGAAAGGTTAAGGAACGCTAAGGCTGAAACTGACCTAATGATTAAAACTGCTACTGAGAGAGCAACTCATCGTGGTGATGAAATCATCAATGATGCAAACTTTGAAGCGGAAAATCGTAAGCGTAAAGCAGAATCTGACATCTCTCTTGCAAAGAAAAAGGCCATAAATGAAATGAAAGATAATATTACCGAAATGGTAATGGATTTAGCGCAACAAGTGGTTGAAAAAGAAATTGATCCAGGTGTTCATGATAAATTAATTGATGATGCAATTAAAGAATTGGGTGAACGCGTATGAGTAAAGCAGCAGAATACGGATATGCATTATATGAACTTTCAGCAGAAGAGGATATTGAAAAAGATATAGAAAAAGAATTTGCTGAAATCAAAGGGGTATTAGAAAGTAATGAAGATTTTGTTTTGTTACTGACAAACCCAAGGATTCCTACTTCTGAGCGAATAAAGGTATTAGATAATGTACTGAATAAACAAGTACATCCATACCTTTTATCTTTATTAAAAATACTCATTGAAAAACGTGAGATTGCACTAGCTCCACTTGTTTTTGATGAGTTTAGAAACAAATATTATAAAGAAAAGAATATATTACAGGTTACTGCAATCAGTGCGGTAGTATTAAATGATAATCAAAAGCAGCAAATCATAGATAAATTGGTGAAGTTAATGAATAAAACTATTATTTTAGAAAATAAAGTTGATAGCACCTGTATTGGTGGGATTCGTTTAGTATATCCTGGACATATGATTGATGCAAGTATTAAAAATAGGCTTAAAAAACTGCAGAGTGTAATACAGAATGCAGACTATTCTCAAGCGGAGGTCTGATTGATGAATATAGAAGAAATCAGCAGTCTAATAAAAGCTCAGATTAAAAATTATGAAAATAAAACTGAGCATTTTGAAACGGGTACAATTGTAACTGTAGGCGATGGTATCGCAAAAGCTTACGGATTAGACAATTGTGTATCCAATGAACTTATAGAACTTTCCAACGGACTTTATGGTATGGCACTTAATCTTGAAGAAGATTTCGTTTCTATCGTTTTATTAGGAAGTGATATGGGTATAAAAGAAGGCGACATAGTAAAGCGTACCGGTAAGGTAGTATCCGTTCCAACAGGAGAAGCTTTAATTGGTCGTGTTGTAAATGCTTTAGGGCAACCTATTGATGGTAAAGGACCGATCCAATCCAGTGAATTAAAGCCGATAGAAGCAGAGGCAGCTGGTATCATCGATAGAAAATCAGTTAGTGTTCCTCTTCAAACAGGAATTAAAGCGATTGACAGTATGATACCGATTGGACGAGGCCAACGCGAGCTTATCATTGGTGATAGACAAACAGGTAAAACTGTAATCGCAACAGATACCATCATAAATCAAAAAGGTAAAGATGTTATTTGTATTTATGTAGCCATTGGGCAAAAGAGTTCTACAGTTTCACAACTTGTAGAATCATTGACTCGTGCAGGTGCTATGGATTATACAATTGTTGTAAGCTCAACGGCAAGTGATCTTGCTCCATTACAATATATTGCACCATATTCAGGTTGTACTATGGGTGAATATTTTATGTCTAAAGGTAAAGATGTTTTAATCATTTATGATGATTTATCAAAACATGCGGTAGCGTATAGAACACTATCTCTATTAATAAGACGTCCACCAGGTCGTGAAGCTTATCCTGGTGATGTATTCTATTTGCACAGCCGTCTTCTAGAGAGAGCTGCTCGTCTTTCACCAGAAAGTGGTGGAGGATCCATTACTGCTTTACCAATTATTGAAACCCAGGAAGGCGATGTATCTGCTTATATCCCAACTAATGTTATTTCTATTACTGATGGACAGATATTCTTAGAAAGTGAGTTGTTCAACGCAGGTATAATGCCAGCTGTTAATCCTGGTATTTCAGTAAGCCGTGTTGGTGGAGCTGCACAGATTAAGGCAATGAAACAAGTTTCTGGACAACTTAAGTTAATGTATTCTCAGTATAGAGAACTTCAGAGTTTTGCTCAGTTTGGATCAGATTTGGATAAAGATACAAAGGCTCGTCTTGATCAAGGTGAAAGAATTGTTGAGGTATTAAAACAAGATAGAAATTCACCAGTTCCAGTTGAACTTCAGGTAGCTATCATATATGCCGTAGTAAATAATTATCTAAGTGATATTAAGGTTAGTGATATAAAAGAATATGAAAAAGAATTATCTTTTGAACTTACTTCCTATTATGAAGATTTATTATCTGTAATTCGAAGTGGTGCTAGTTTAGATGAAGCAAATAAGTTAAAACTTGAAGAGGCACTTACTAAGTTTACGGATAAGTTTAAGAAAAGTCGTTATTAATCAATGTAAATCTTGTCTTTAGAACAAATTTTGAATGAAGGGGGCGTGTAATTTGGCCGAGTCTTCAATGAAAGACATTAATTTAAGAATTAGAAGTATAAAGAGTACAAAGCAGATAACAAAAGCTATGGAACTAGTCGCTGGATCTAAATTAACGAAAGCGAAAGAATTAATTGAGAGAAGCAGACTATTCCATGGAGAAGCTTATGCTGCTATGTGTGATATAATTGCAAGAAATATTGACACAAGCTCTGTTTTCTTAAATTCCAGAGAAATTAAAAAAACATGTTTTGTTGTAATTGGTGGAGATAGAGGATTAGCAGGCGGATATAATAGTAATGTTTTTCGCTTTTTTGATGAGCAAAGAAATGGAAAACAAGTATCTGTCTTACCAATAGGAAAGCGAACTACTGAATATGCTAAACGTCTAGGATTTGAAATAGTCACCGAGGAATACGCAGTCATTGAAAACCTAAATGTAGGTAGTTGCCATGAAATTGGTAATTTGCTTACAGAGTGTTTTTTAAAAGGGGAATTTGACGAACTTTATGTTATTTACACGAACTTTATTTCTGTGTTAAGTCAACAACCGTCAATTATGAAACTACTTCCTCTAGATAGTAGTATTAGCGAGAAACATGAGACAAAAAATGTGAAAAAGGAATTCATTATGTTTGAACCAAGTAGCAGTACAGTTTTTGATGCCATAGTGCCAGGTTATGTGTCAGGTATGCTATGGGGAGGTGTTTGCGAAAGTTTAGCGAGTGAATTTGGAGCCCGTCGTACGGCAATGGAATCTGCAACCCGTAATGCGGAAGATATGATTGATGATTTGAGTCTGAAATATAATAGGGCTCGTCAAGGATCAATCACGCAAGAAATTACTGAGATTGTTGCAGGTAGTGGATTATAAATAAAAAGAACGAAGGGAGTGGAAACATGGATAATCACGTAGGTATAGTCACACAGGTTATTGGACCTGTACTGGATTTAAAATTTAGTGATGGACATCTTCCTGATCTTTTAAATGCGATTGAAATTAACTATAATAATAGAAAGATAGTTTTGGAAGTGGCACAGCACATTGGTGATAATGTGGTAAGATGTATTGCTATGAGTAGTACAGATGGTTTGCCAAGAGGTATCGAAGCAGTGGATACAGGAGCACCTATTAGTGTGCCTGTAGGTAAAGAAACCTTAGGAAGAATTTTTAATTTGCTAGGAGATGCTGTTGATAATATACCGAATCCAAGTGTAGAAGAGCGTTGGCCAATTCATAGACCAGCACCAGCTTATGTGGAACAAGAAACAACTACTGAAATATTTGAAACAGGTATTAAGGTTGTTGATTTAATTTGCCCTTATGCAAAAGGTGGTAAGATTGGACTTTTTGGAGGTGCAGGTGTTGGTAAGACAGTACTTATCATGGAGCTTATTAATAATATTGCAAAGCAACATGGTGGGCTCTCTGTGTTTACCGGTGTTGGTGAGAGAACTCGTGAAGGTAATGACTTATACAACGAAATGAAAGAATCCGGCGTTTTAAACAAAACTGCTTTGGTTTATGGTCAGATGAATGAGCCACCAGGTGCTCGTATGCGTGTTGCTTTATCCGGACTTACTATGGCAGAATATTTCCGTGACCATGAAGGTCAGGACGTACTTTTGTTTATTGACAACATATTCAGATTTACACAAGCAGGTAGTGAGGTTTCCGCTTTACTTGGACGTATGCCATCTGCAGTTGGTTATCAACCTACTCTTGCAACAGAAATGGGTGCACTACAAGAGCGTATTACCTCAACAAAACAAGGATCTATCACCTCAGTACAGGCAGTTTATGTTCCTGCAGATGATCTTACAGATCCAGCACCTGCTACAACATTTGCCCATCTTGATGCTACTACAGTATTAAGCAGAAATATTTCCTCTTTGGGAATCTATCCTGCAGTTGATCCTCTAGATTCATCAAGCCGTATTCTTTCTCCTGACATCGTAGGAAAAGAGCATTACGAAACTGCTAGAAATGTTCAAAGTGTATTACAAAGATATAAAGAACTTCAAGACATCATTGCCATAATGGGTATGGATGAATTAAGTGAAGAAGATAAATTGATTGTAGCTAGAGCAAGAAAGATCCAACGTTTCTTAAGTCAGCCATTTTCAGTTGCGGAGCAGTTTACTGGAATGGAAGGTAAATATGTACCTTTAAAAGAGACGATCCGTGGATTTAAAGAGATTATCGAAGGTAAACATGATAATCTGCCTGAATCTGCTTTCCTATTTGTAGGTTCCATCGAAGAAGCGATTGAAAAAGCAAGAAAGGAATAGTCTATGAACAGTTTTCATCTTCAAATCGTATCTCTGGACGGTATGTTTTTTGATGGAGATGCTAAGCAAGTTTCCCTGCGTACCATAGATGGAGATGTATCCATACTAGCCAATCACATACCTTATGTTACAGCAATTGGTGCAGGAGAGTGCCGTGTTTATGTAGACGATACAAAAAATCCTAAACGTGCTGCATGTATTAGCGGATTTATCAATGTTTCAAAAGAGAAAACTCTGATTGCAGCTACTACTTTTGAGTGGGTTGAGAATATTAATTCAGAACGTGCAAAAAAGGCAAAAGAACGCGCAGAGGAAGTTTTATCATCTAATCAGTCTACAGAACATAGTAAGCAATTGGCGAAAATTAAATTATTGAGAGCCAATGCCAGATTAAAAGTTGTAGAAAAGAAATAAAGTAATTATTTAGTCGCATCAAGTATTGATGAATAAGTTTATATTTATTATGCGGCTTTACACGAAATAAATAAAATAGTCGAGTTGGAAGATAAGGATTAATCTACCGACTCGACTATTTTTTGTTATGCTAGATATACTACATATTTCTAATAATGATTAATTATTTTTCTTTTAATAAAATCATAAATCATTAACAATCAATTTGTAATATCTCAATATTCAATTTTAAATTATTTAGAATGTTTTTTCTTTTACTTTAAATGATTCACAATCTGTATCTTCCGCTTTTGCAGAGTATGATTCTTTTTTTCCTACCATAATCTTATCAAGTGTGCAATGATCTGAGTTACCAGCGTGATAACGACATTCTGAAACGATACATCCAATGCTTGAATTAGCTTCCATAATAAAATCCTCCTTTCGATTTTTCATTAATTATAATGCTCGAAAAGGCTGTTTTTTATACACAGAAACAAGGCGGAGGAATTTGTATAGTTATGAAAAAAAAGTAATTTTATAATCAAATATAATCACTTATTTAGCAATATATAACAGTTAAATCAGGATGTAACTGAAGAATAGAAGCTGGAACATCTGGAGTGATTGGTCCATAAAGCGCTTTTTTTATGATTTCTTCTTTTTCAGGTCCACCTGCAATTAATAATACTTTTTTAGCGTGCATAATTGACTTAATACCCATAGTAATAGCCTGTCTTGGTACTTCATCTGCATTTTGAAAGAATCTGGCATTTGCCTGAATTGTACTTTCATCTAATTCAACAATATGAGTGGTTTTTTCAAATCGTATATCTGGTTCGTTAAATCCAATGTGACCATTTAAACCAATGCCTAATAGTTGTAAGTCAATTCCACCCATTTGATAAATTAAAGAATCATAGCGTTCACATTCTTCTTCCAAATTAGTAGCTAGACCATTGGGAACGAAGGTGTTCTCTGTGTCAATGTTTATATGGGAAAAGAAATTATCATTCATAAAATAACGATAACTTTGATTGTTTTCTGCAGACAGACCACAATATTCATCTAAATTCACTGATTTTACTCTAGAAAAATCTAAATCTCCCTTATTATACCATTCCACTAATTGCTTATATGTACCAATCGGTGTGGAACCTGTAGCTAGTCCTAATACACAAGTTGGTTTTAAAATAACTTGGGCTGATATTACATTGGCAGCTTTTCTGCTCATATCATTGTAATCTGATGCTTTAATAATGTTCATACTTTTATACCTATCACTGTATGTACAGCGAACCCTTTCTTATATAATCGTTATAAATATATTAGATGGAAAACTATTTAGATATTGATCAGGCAAATGCACTACAAAATACTATCATACATTACATAGAATAGCAAGCTTATTGAAATAAATTAGTAATTTTATTATTAATTTAATAATATTTCATGGAATAAAGTTTCGTTTGTGTATAGGTTATCTGCTAAACGAATACTCTTAATTAATTTTTAGTGATATTAGCACGAATTAGCATGTGAATATAAGGGACTAAAGATGTACAAAATAATAAAAATTATAATGTAGTTATTTGCTTTCTATCAGATTTATAAGGGGAAACAAAAATCAAAACTACCTATCCTATTATTATGATACTTTTAAATTGTATATTTGTATACTTTTATGCAATGTATATAAAATATTAGAAATATACCTATAAAATTATGGTTTAATAGGAAAGCTGTCTAAAAAAGGCAGGTTGACACCATGTGTAAAATAAGGTATAATTTTAAGAGAAGTAGGATTTTTTAAGGCTTATTCAATCCTATTGCTTTGGAGTAAGTTTGGATGACAACACAGTGATTAGCTTTAGCAAGTTGTTTGAAACCGATATCCTTCAGGCTTGAAGGATATCGGTTTTTATAATAAAAAATAGAAAGGTTGATTAGGTGAAAGAATTGTTACAAAAATTTAATTTAGCAGATGAAGTAATGAATGTTTTAAAAAGCTCTTCTAAAGTCACTATTC
This sequence comes from Anaerocolumna sp., assembly GCA_047972335.1. Classification (GTDB taxonomy): domain Bacteria; phylum Bacillota; class Clostridia; order Lachnospirales; family Lachnospiraceae; genus Anaerocolumna. The sequence continues at coordinate 25,299 of JBKEAO010000008.1, forward strand.
CAGCCACAAGGGACGAATTATTAGCATTAGCCTTCGGGCCAGATGGCGGTGTTAACTTTGAGGTTAGATATGATGTACATGATAAAGGTTCTGTACTTGAAGCTACAGTTGCAAAGTGTAAAAACGGTGTAGTGGCCAATTATCCAGAAGATTATATGAGAAGACGAGACCCCGATTGTTTAGTGGTTGCTGATGATTTAGGTACAGACAAACCTAAATACAAAGATCGTTATAATTGTGAATTTGAAGTTATAAGACAAGATACATTTAATTGGTTAAAAGACCAGGAATTAATTATAGTGCCATTTATGTCTGGTGGGTTAGAATATGGATATCCCTCCATCTTAATAGCGCCTGCAAATGCAGCGTTCTTTGGTGCAGCACTAGCTGACTTACAAGGTTTTGTAAGTGTAAATGATATTGAAAAGGAATTTACACCTAAAGCTATTGTATATCTTGCACCTCCATTCCGTCACACACATTTTAATGGAAAACAAGTAGTGGTTCATAATAGATTAACAGATGTACATGAAGTATTTTCTTATAACTTATATCCAGGTCCAAGTGCTAAAAAAGGTATCTATGGTGTACTTTTAAATATAGGCGAGAATGAAGGCTGGACTACTGTACATGCTTCAACAGTTAAAGTTATTACTCCATATGAAAATGAATTAGTAATTATGCATGAAGGTGCATCAGGTGGTGGTAAGAGTGAAATGGTTGAAAACATCCACAGAGAGTTAGATGGTAGAGTAGTTCTTGGTAGAAATACTATTACCAATGAAAAGACTTATATCGAACTTTTAGATACATGTGAATTAAAACCTGTTACAGATGATATGGCATTATGTCATTATTCTATGCAAAATAACAGTCATAAATTAGTTGTAAAAGATGCGGAAGCTGGTTGGTTTTTACGTCTAGATAATATTAAAAAATATGGTGTTTCACCACATTTTGAAAGTATTTTTGTGCAGCCACCAACTCCACTCGTATTTATAAATCTTCAAGGTGTTGCAAATGCAACCTGTCTACCATGGGAACATACAATTGATTCTGATGGAAGACCTTGCCCGAACCCAAGAGTTATTTTGCCTAGAGAATTCGTGCCTAACATTGTTAGCGAATTAGCTGAGGTAGATGTAAGAAGCTTTGGAGTTAGAACACCGCCTTGTACCAAAGAGGCACCAAGTTATGGTATCATGGGATTGTTCCATGTACTTCCTCCTGCACTTGCTTGGTTATGGAGATTGGTTGCGCCAAGAGGATATAACAATCCAAGTATCAATTCTTCTAATAAGCTTACAAGTGAAGGTGTTGGTTCATATTGGCCATTTGCAACAGGTAAGATGGTAACCCAAGCTAACTTGTTATTAGACCAGATTAAAAATTCTACACACACAAAATATGTGTTAATTCCTAACCAACATATTGGTGCTCATGAAGTAAGTTTTATGCCACAATGGGTTTCAAGAGAATATATCTCAAGAAAAGGTGGTATTAAATTTAAAGCAGAGAATTTAGTAGAAGCTAGATGTAAATTACTTGGGTATACACAAGAGTCTATGAAAATTGATGGCCATTTCATTAGAAAAGATTTCTTAAGACCTGAACTTCAAACAGAAGTAGGAACTGAAGGATATGATGCTGGTGCTAAAATGCTTACAGACTTCTTTAAAGAAGAATTAGTGAAGTTTAAAACTGATGATTTGGATCCGTTAGGTAGACAGATCATTGATTGCTTCTTAAATGATGGTTCATTACAAGATTACTGCAAGATTTTACCTATGATAGTATAATTAATATATGAAATATATGATACAGTTTTCATATATAAGTATAGGTATTCAATATAAGAGGTTTATTAAATTAAAGATATAATTTATCAAATATAATAGAAGAATCAATATCTTAATCTATATTGTGTAATCTATATTGTTTGGCGCAATAGCGATAGAGAAAGCTTAGATAGCTGTCTCTATCGCTTTTGTGTTTTATTGGATATTAAATTTGGTGTGCTACTTTGTTCTAATACCCAGAAATAAAAAGTAATAAATATAAATGAATAGTTATTGAAAGTAAAATAAATGGTTATATTTGAATAAAGATTTTAAAAAGATACATATTATAGATGTATCTCTAATGAAATGATTATACGCTAAATATACAAAAGTGTAAATTTATGGTGTTTCACAATTGTTACGATGAATTAAAAAAGAAAAAGGAGGAAATCTATGCCAAAAGATAGTCAACCAGATAATAAAGAAGATCGTTTAAAAAAGGCAAATTACCAAACACCCTTGACTAGGGAGAATCAAAATCAAAATAGAAATAATAAAAAGAAATCCAATCCACCCAATGATGTTTAAGGAAGGAAAATATTATGGCAAAAGATGGAATGAGAAGACCTGATCCTAGAGAACCTCATGGTACTGAAAGCAATCAGAGAATGCATATTAAGAAAAATGAGGCAAAGCCAGTTCCTGAAATTCAAGGAAAAGCAAAAAATGGACATGTTGCAGCTAATCCCATCAATTACGATGGAAAATGTTAAAAATATATTACATTTTAATAATATGAGGGTGTCGTAAAAAATGCGACACCCTTTTATTTAACTAGATATTATTCCTGGTATTAGATATAATAGGAGATAACGACAGAATTTAATTTTTTATTTATCAAACGTACTAGAGAATCTTAACTGGGAAGTTTAAGTATATTATTAGAATTGAATGGCTGAATATTTAGGAAGATATTTAAAATACATAGCATTTGGAGGAAATGAGATGTCTATAGAATTTAAGTATATTAATAGAAATAAAAGTATTAAAACTAGAATGATGGTGTTCATTCTGGCGACCCTATTGGTTACATTGTTTTTTCACAGTAAGTTATTTATCATAAAGGTATCTGCCAATGCAGGAGATATCGATATCAGTAATACAAAAGGAAGTGAAGGCATAACAGATACAGAAGGCGAACTTCATGCTTTTTATCCAGCTTATACAACATTTTCAGAAGAATTAAAACATTACATAGACTCAGTGGACTCATTAAGTTTTGCTTGGAGTAGAGTTGATGCAAAGGATCCAACTATCTTAAATACAATAAAAGGTAAGAATGGTAATTATGGATTTTATTATCCTGCTGATTACAAACATGTGGTTCAATACGCTAAGAGTCAAGGCAAAACAATTCAATTAAATGTATATATGGATGGTAGTGATTGCGTAACCATGCTTCCTGATAAAAATATAAGAAAAAGTATTGTAAATGTAATTATGAGTGCTATGTCAAATAATATAACATTAGAAACACCGACCAATTCAACTACAGATACGCCAACCAATACGCCAACCAATACGCCAACCAATACGCCAACCAATACGCCAACCAATACGCAAACCAATACGCCAACAAATGAACCAACAAATGCACCAACAAATGCACCAACAAATGCACCAACAAATACATCAACAGATATAGCAACTGCAGGTGTATATTACGATGGTGTAGTAGTTGACTTTGAAGGATTGTGTGATACTGATAGAAAGAAGAAACCTATTTATTATAATGGAGAACCCATTAGTTATTATTTTATTCAATTTTTGTCGGAACTAAAAGACCAGCTTTCTGCCAACAATAAAAAATTGTATGTGGCTGTTAATCCCCTATTATATTATGATGGTTATGATTATGCTGACATTCTTGAAGTCGCTGATCGAGTTATTTTAATGGCTCATGATTATGAACCAACTATGCGATTGGAAAAGAAACAGATTGAACAGTATACTGGTATTGATATGTTAGACCCAATCAATAGTCTTGCACCTATAGGAAAAATTCGTATTGCGTTAAATGATATGAAAAAGGCAGCTTCTAATTCTTCTCAATTGTCTAAGGTATGGCTGCAATTATCCTTTGACAGTGCCCAGTGGCAATATGATGTAAGTAGTGCCTCCAAATGGAATACACTTCATAATGCTACGCTGAGTAGAAAGTCAAGAACAACGCCACTATATGCAGCCATAAAAGCTCGAGTTGAAAATAAGGATGGCACGGGAGAACACATAAGTTATAGTTATAACAAGGAATTACAAAGCCCTGTTCTTAAATATTATAATACTGCTGACAAGTCATATAATGTTATTCTATATGAAGATAGCAATAGCACTGCGGCAAAAATAAATTTATCGAAAGAATATGGATTAGGTGGAATTTCAATCTGGAGTCTTGGTAATGTACCTAATTATACAGATAGTGTGGGAGTAAAATACCACCTGGATTTGTGGTCTACAATTTTAGAAGAAATGGATTCTTTTCATGTCTTATCAACAGAACAAACCCAAACGGTTACGTTTATAGATCCTGTGGTGGAACAAGCTGTAAGAAAGAAGTTAGGGAATAAAACTGGTAAATTAACAATTGCAGATATGAAAAGTATTTACAGGTTGAAGATTCCAACAGGATGTAAAAGCCTTAAGGATCTTAAAAAACTAACGAATCTGGAGTATTTGTATGCTGGAAATCTAAATATAAAAGATATAACGTCCTTAGCATCATTAACTAATTTACAAGTTCTATATTTGCCAAAGAACGGGATTTCAGATATTGCCCCACTCATGAAACTAACGAAACTAGAAATTTTAGACTTAAGTAATAATGTCATCCAAAAGATCGATGGAATAAAGAATTTAAAGAAGCTGAAAACCTTGTATTTGCAGCGAAATAATATAAGTAACATGAAAGCCTTAGAAGGAATGAGTAAACTTACCACCTTGTCGTTGAATGGTAATAAAATCGTGGATGTATCTGCCTTGAAAAAGTTAACCAGTCTGGAAAGACTTTATCTAAAGGAGAATAGACTCACAAATATAACTTCCCTTAAGGGATTAACAAATCTAAAAGAACTGTATTTGAGTGGAAATACAATCAAAGAATATTCCGTTATTCAGAAATTATACAATAAGAAGGGTTTTTTATGTGACTTTAAAATATAGATACTTCTTAATTCATCAGTACATGAAATAGGGCACTTTTTAGTGCCCTATTGTGTACTATCGCAGAATAGTTATATGTTTCCCAAGAAAATATCAGCTAGGGACTTGCAAAATTTATATCCGAGTATTATAATAGGAATTAAATTACTAGGAATTAAAATACTAGGAATTTAACTCATTATTACCGACTGAATGATTATGTGAAAATAAAACTATTGATAATAGAGTAATAAAGAAATAATAACGGAATTTATAACCCAATTCCACCTAATCAAGGCTTTCGCTGATTAGGCCTTAAAACAAAAAATGAAAGTTGAGGTTTTAAAATAAAAGATCAAGACTGAAACAAGAAAGGTTATGGTGACATATGAACAAAGAATTATTAAAAATAAACAATCTAAGAGTTGGTATCGAGAATAAAACGATATTAGATGATTTAAACTTACAAGTTAATGCAGGTGAAGTACACGTTATCATGGGGCCAAATGGTGCAGGTAAATCAACATTAGGATATGCTATTATGGGACATCCAAAATTTCAAGTGGAAGAGGGTAGCATTGCATTTGAAGGTGAAGACATTACTGATGAAAAAACAGATGTTAGAGCAAAAAAAGGTATTTTTCTCTCTTTCCAAAATCCTGAGGAGTTAAACGGAATTACTTTAGAAAACTTTATGAGAGCCTCCAAAACATCAGTGGTTGGGAATCCAGTCAGGCTAATTCCCTATAGAAAAGAACTCCATCGTACAATGGAGGAATTAAGTATGAGTAAAGAGTATGCTACTAGATATTTAAATGTAGGTTTTTCTGGTGGAGAGAAGAAAAAGTCAGAGATTTTACAAATGCTTATGTTAGAACCTAAGCTTGCAATCCTTGATGAAACAGATTCAGGTCTTGACGTAGATGCAGTTAAAATCGTTTCAAAGGGTGTAAAAGCATTTAAAAACAAAGATAATTCCTTAATCATTATTACTCACAACACAAAAATTCTAGAGTATTTGCCTGTAGATTATGTCCATGTTTTAGTGAATGGTAAAATCATTAAGTCCGGAGGCACTGATATTATTGATACTATAAATGCAAATGGTTATAAGGAATTTGCTATTGACGGAAAGTTATAAGGTGATGTTATGGAAATGATGAAAAATAAAACACAAGTTGATGATGTAGATAGAAGTATTTATGATGTGAAGGATCAGGTAGATGCCTCTTATACAGCTAGGAAAGGCCTTACTCCTGAAATTGTAGATGAGATTTCAAAAGAGAAGAATGATCCTGAATGGATGAGAGAATTTAGACAAAAATCCTTAAAAATATACAATGAAATGGAATTGCCTACTTGGGGTGCAAGTCTGGAAGGCTTGGATGTGAATAATATTGTTACTTATGTTCGTCCCAATACTGATATGAAGTTAAAATGGGAGGACGTACCAAATGATATCAAAAATACCTTTGAGCGACTTGGAATCCCACAGGCAGAAAGAACTTCTCTAGCAGGGGTAGGTGCCCAATATGACTCAGAAGTTGTTTATCACAATGTAAGAGAAGAAGTGAAGAATATGGGTGTAATTTATACAGATATAGAAAGTGCCTTAAAAGAACACGAAGAAATCGTGAAAAAGCACTTTATGAAACTAGTTCCTCCAAAAGATCATAAATTTGCAGCACTGCATGGTGCGGTATGGTCCGGTGGTTCCTTTGTTTATGTACCCCCAGGTGTAAAAGTTGAGATTCCTTTACAATCCTATTTTAGATTAAATGCGCCAGGTGCAGGTCAATTTGAGCATACACTCATTGTAGTAGATAAGGGTGCTGACCTTCACTTTATTGAAGGGTGTTCCGCTCCAAAATATAATGTTACCAATCTTCATGCAGGTTGTGTGGAATTATTTGTTGCAGAAGATGCCAGACTTCGTTATTCTACCATTGAAAATTGGTCTAAAAATATGTTTAATCTAAATACAAAAAGAGCCATAGTTGAAAAAGGTGGTACCATTGAATGGGTATCAGGTTCCTTTGGCTCAAAAGTATCTTATCTCTATCCTATGAGTATTTTAAAAGGTGATAATGCAAAGATGGATTATACAGGGATCACCTTTGCAGGCAAGGGTCAGACCTTAGATACCGGTGTTAAAGTGGTTCATAATGGAAAAAATACCTCCTCAAATATGAGTTCTAAGTCAATTTCAAAAGATGGGGGAGCTTCTACTTTTAGAAGTGCTGTAGTAATTGGAAAAGATGCTGAATACAGTAAATCATCAGTTTCCTGTGAATCTCTTATGTTAGACAATCGTTCTAAATCAGATACGGTACCGGTTATGGATATTAGAAATGATTTAGTGGATATGGGACATGAAGCTAAAATAGGTAAGATCAGTGAAGATACTGTATTTTATCTGATGAGTAGAGGTATGACAGAAGTTGAAGCCAAAGCAATGGTGGTGAGCGGTTTTGCAGAGCCAATCGCAAAGGAACTCCCCCTTGAATATGCAGTCGAAATGAATCATCTGATTCAACTTGAAATGGAAGGCAGTATCGGATAATTAGGTAATTACAACCGCAAGCTTGTATCAAAAAGCGGATTGAATTGTAAATATCTAAGTATTGGAGAGATAGTGGAAGGTGAAGAATTATGGAACTTAAAATAGATAATATAAATAAACTACCAGTTAGAACCTTTAGATGGCTGGGTGTAAATGAACTTAATTTACAAGAAGAAATACCAGATATAAAACCATTTAATAGCAAAGTGATCGATTTAGAAGACCTAGGGGATATAAAATTAAATGGAGATGTATTTGCAGGAGACTGGGTTGAGACTGGGATGGGAATTCCAGCAGTTGATTATGTGAATGAGAATAAGAATTCTGATTTGACGCTGGTAGTACCCAAAGATAAGAAGGTGTTAAAACCTGTTATTTTGAATTATCACTTTGATTCTAGTAATCAGACTTTAATTGATAGAACAGTAATAGTAGCCAGGGAGAATTCAGAAGTTACCTTACTATTGCATTATGATGGTGAAACAGATCTTGATATGTTTCATGGTGGATTAGTCCTTGTAAAGGCTGAAAAAAATGCAGTGGTACACATAATTATCACTCAAATGCTCTCTGATCATGGTGTGAATTTTAGTAACTTAGGTTTGCATTTAGATGACTTGGCAAAAGTTAATATTGTAACCGCAGAGCTTGGAAGTAAAAGTTCTGCCATAGGAATACACGCAGATTTAGCAGGGAAAGAAAGTGCCTTGGATATCCAAACGATTTATTTTGGTGATAAGGATAGAAGTCTTGATTTTAACTATATAGCTAAGCATAAGGGCATTAAGACAGAAAGTAATATGGATATACATGGAGCACTATTAGATTCCAGTAAAAAGATATTCCGTGGTACCATCGATTTTAAAAAAGGTGCCAAAGGAGCAAAGGGTAGTGAAGGAGAATATAATCTTTTATTTAACAAGGGTATTAAGAATGTTTCCTCACCACTTATTCTATGTGAAGAGGATGATGTGTCAGGTAGTCATGCAGCCAATAGTGGTAGAATAGATGAAGAAAAATTATTCTATATGATGTCTAGAGGGATGGATGAACTAACTGCGAAAAAGATTATGTTAGAAGCATGGTTCTCACCTGCAATTGAAAGAATCCCAAGTGAAGAATTAAGAGAACAGGTTTCCGACCACGTTAAAAGGAGGCTATTTCATGTCAAATCGCTATAGAGATGATTTTCCAATCCTTTCAAGTAATAACAGAGGCAAGCCACTGATTTATTTTGATAATGCAGCAACGACGCAGAAGCCAGCCTCTGTAATAAAAGCCATGAATCAGTACTATGAAGCTTATAATGCCAATCCTTATAGAGGACTATATGAAATGAGTGAAAAGGCAACTACAGCCTATGAAGATGCCAGAGCTTATGTTGGAAAATTTATTAACTCTCATAAAAGTCATGAAATAATCTTTACAAGGAATACAACAGAAAGTATAAATCTCATTGCAAATACTTATGGGCGTATGGTGATAAAAGAACAAGAGGAAGTAGTCATATCCATAGCCGAACATCACAGTAATCTACTACCTTGGCAACAGCTTACGAAAGAAAAAAATGCTGCTTTATCTTATCTTTATACGGATTCTGATGGTCATATACCAGAGGAGGAAATAGAGAAGAAAATCACAGCTAAAACCAAGATTGTATCTGTAGGATATGTTTCAAATGTATTAGGAACAATCAATCCAGTTGAAAAAATCATTCAAAAAGCCCACAGTGTGGGTGCAATTGTTATACTTGACTGTGCCCAGAGTATTCCACATATACCTCTTGATGTAACAAAACTAGATGTTGATTTTGCTGTTTTTTCAGGCCATAAAGTCCTAGGTCCTATGGGAATCGGCGTATTATATGGTAAGGAAGACTTACTAAATCAGATGCCACCTTTTCTTACTGGCGGTGAGATGATTGAATATGTAAGTGAACAAGAGGCAACCTTTGCACCATTACCACAGAAGTTTGAAGCTGGTACACCAAATGTTGGTGGTGCAATAGGACTCATGGAGGGTATCCAATATATTGAAAAGATAGGTTATGAGAATATTCTTCTCCTTGAAAAAGAACTGACAGAGTATGCTTTAACTAGAATGTCAGAGTTACCAGAAATTATTCTATATGGACCAAAAGACGATAAAGATAGATGTGGTGTGATATCTTTTAATGTAGAGGGAGTTCATCCCCATGATACATCATCCATTTTAGATGCAGATGGTATTGCAGTTAGAGCAGGTCATCATTGTGCCCAACCCCTTATGAAATATATGGGAGTGCATGCAACCTGTAGAATCAGCCTATACTTTTATAATACAAAAACTGAAATAGATACTTTTATCGATAGTTTAAAAAAGGTAAGGAGGTTGCTTTTCATTGCAGATTGAAAATATATATTCAGAAATACTGAAAGAGCATACGAATGCTTCTAGGAATAAGCACCATATTGAGCATCCTACCCTTGTTCAAAAGGGCATAAATCCTAGTTGTGGGGATGAAATTGAATTAGAATTAACGGTAGAAAATGATAGGATTACAGATGCTGGTTTTACAGGTTGCGGTTGTGCCATATCACAGGCTTCCACTTCTATCATGATTGATTTAATCAAAGGAAAATCAGTAGAAGATGCCTTAAAGTTATCAGATCTTTTTATGGGTATGATTAAAAAGGAAATAACCAGTGAAGAAGAGTTAGAAAGTTTAGAAGATGCCATTGCGCTTAAGGATATATCCCATATGCCGGCAAGAGTAAAGTGTGCGGTACTTAGTTGGCATACATTGAGTGAAAGTATAGTGAAATGATCAAAAACTACATGCAATAGAATGTAATAACGCAAGCAATAATTCTGAACAGATGATTAATTGAATAATTAAGCAATTCATATAATAGGGACTGTTTCAACATGGAGATAAATCATGTCGTACAGTCCCTTAGTTATGTAGTATGTAATTTTATGAGGCTAAGCTAAAGTAATCACTGAAACCGGGCAGTGTTTTGTTGCTTCTTTTACTTGCTTTTCTTTAGAAATAGGTACATTCCTTTCGATTACCTCTGCGTAAATCTTTTTATTCATCTGAAAGATGGATGGACATATATCGGTACATATTCCACATCCCTTACACCCTTTAGATGCAATTTCTGCTGTCATTTTTCCCCTCCTTAATCCAGTTTGAAATTTTATACAAAATCAATCATATAAATGAAGGATTTCATTTACTCTCTTATTCTATCAAGTTATCTTAGATAATACAATAAACCAAGGAGTGGGAAGTACTGGATGATTTGCCTATTTATTACCAAGTTTCTAACTTATGGATAGATAAAGTATTACAAGTTATTATTTTGGATACAATAGATAAGAAAGTAATGAATTTGGACTTTATAAAAGTGCAGTCGTTACGAAGATATGATATATGATTGTTAAGAGAGGTTGTTTATGACGAGATTTGATGATTTATACAAAAGATTAGTAAAGAATTCAATAGAGAATAAAGACCTATTAGCGGATGTAGGAGATTATGACCCACGTCATCTTGATTGTCTTTTACATCCAGATAAATACGCACCTGTCATACGAATTGGTGATTGTGAATGTGAATATACTAAAGAGGGTCATACCAATTGTTCGAAAAGTTGCATCTTTGATGCCATTAAAAAAGATGAAAATAATATGGTTTACATTGATAGTACATTATGTACCGGATGCCATGCCTGTATTGATAATTGCAAATCCGAAAAATTAACTGGAAGTAAGGATATTTTGCCAGCACTTGATGCCATAAGACAGGCAAAAGGGCCAGTATATGCACTGATTGCACCAGCTTTTCTAGGACAGTTTAAAGGAGAGGTTACTCCAGGCAAATTAAGAAATGCATTTAAGAAAATAGGATTTTCAGGTATGATAGAGGTCGCATTATTTGCTGATATACTAACCCTTAAGGAAGCCCTAGAATTTGATAAAAATATTATGACTGAGTCAGACTATCAGCTGACTAGTTGTTGCTGTCCTATGTGGATCGCAATGATTAGAAAGGTATATAACGAAATGCTTCCCCATGTGCCAGGAGCGGTTTCCCCAATGGTAGCCAGTGGCAGAACCATTAAAGTCCTTCATCCAGATGCAACAACCATCTTTATTGGACCCTGTCTTGCTAAAAAAGCAGAATCCAAAGAGCCAGACATTGCTGATGCAGTGGATTTTGTCCTTACTTTTCAGGAGGTCAGTGATATCTTTGAGTTCGCTGGAATCAATCCCAAGGACATGGAGGAAAGTGAGAAAGATCATTCTTCAAGAGCTGGCAGAATTTATGCAAGAACCGGAGGTGTAAGTGAAGCTGTACAAAGTACGATCGAAAGATTAAATCCAAATCGTAAAATTATTATTAGAGCCCAGCAAGCAGATGGTGTTCCAGCATGTAAAGAAATGTTTAATCAAATCAGAGAAAATAGAACCAATGCTAACTTTTTTGAAGGTATGGGCTGTGTTGGTGGCTGTGTTGGTGGACCCAAAGTAATGATAGATAAAAAAGTAGGAAAAGAACATGTAAATGAATATGGTGAAACTGCAACCTATGCAACTCCTATAGACAATCCTTATGTAATCGAACTTTTGCATCGCCTAGGATTTGACACAGTGGAAAGCTTGCTAGAACATAGTGATATATTTACAAGGGATTTTAGTATAGCCAAAAAATAAGTAAGAGCAATAAATAGGTAATAACAGCATAACAGTATGAATGGTAAGTCATGAATTATGTATAAAAAAATTTAGTATGCAATTAATCCGAATTTTATAGCTGATATCCTCTTAGGAATAAGGGATAGCTATAAAATTTGATTAATTGCATACTAAATTTTTATTTTAATATATTTGATTCGAAACTTATTTTGAAAAGTATACTGTAAGTAGTACAGTAATTTGTCTTGTATTATTTGATGGGATTGGATAAAAAATATTATAGTATTATAAATAGTATTGATAATAGTATTCATATAAAAGCTACTCATTAAGCTTCTGCTATATTGGTCAAATGATCTGCAATTCGTTCAAGATCTGTTAGAATCTCATCAAATAGAATACCTGACTCAATATTACATAGTCCTTCTTGTACTCTTTTGATATGACTTTGTCTAAATTGATCTGTGTAACTATCCACTTGAGATTCTAATATATAAATCTTTTCCTTCTTCTCTTTTGCGGAAAGATTTCTTTTGTTTGCAATCTGAAACATCTCAATAATGGTAGAACGAATTAAGTTAAGTTCATCAAGACCCTCATCAGAAAAAGACAATTTGTGAATAGCACACTGTCTGGCATGTTCAGCTATATTTAAGGAATGATCCCCAATACGTTCGAAATTACTAGTAAGGGTTAAGTATTTATTCATTGCCTTAGCGGAATTACTAGATAGGTTTAATTCATTCATAGTTATAATGAATTTTTTAATTCCTTTGTTAATGTAGTCTATGACATCTTCAAGATAATTTACTCTTGCAAAGGCCTCGTCCGTAGGGGTATTAAGATCATTGGTCGCTAGCATAAAGTGTTCACGAGCTGTATCATCTAAACGACTTGTTTCAGCCTCAAGGCTTACCAAAGCAACAGAAGTATCTGCGTTTTTGATATCTTCAAGATATTTTAACTGCATTTCTGAATCTTCTTTATCATCACCTTTAATAAAGAATAGAGCTGCCTTTACAATGTAATTACAGAAAGGCAATAACATAAGTGTTGTAGCAATGTTAAAGGTAGTATGAAGATTCGCAATTTGTTGTACTGTATTATCTGGTGCTAGTTTGATCATCCATTCATCAAGTGGTAATATAAAACTTAGGGTGATAAAAATCATTGTACCAATCACATTAAAAAGAACATGACATAGTGCAGTACGTCTTGCATTTTTATTACTTCCAATAGAAGCTAGCATAGCTGTAATACATGTACCAATATTTTGCCCAAATACAACGTACATGGCACCACCAATACCTATTAATCCTTGAGCCGCCATAGCTTGTAGAATACCTACAGAAGCAGAAGAACTCTGGATGATGCAGGTAACGACGGTTCCTACTAATACGCCAAGAAGTGGATTGTCAAACTTAGTCATAAGAGATCTAAATTCTGGCACATCTCTAAGGGGTTTCATGGCACCACTCATCGTGTTCATACCAATGAATAAGATACCTAAACCAATAATGACCATGCCAAGGTGATTTAATTTCTTTTTCTTTGAAAAGAGTATCAAGAGAACACCTGCAAATGCAAAGATGGGGGCAATGGTACTAATATCTAATGCAATTAACTGGCCTGTAACGGTGGTACCGATATTGGCACCCATAATTACGCCTACGGCTTGGGTTAAATTCATTAATCCAGCATTTACAAAGCCTACAGCCATAACAGTGGTTGCAGAGGAACTTTGGATAACCGCTGTAACACCGATACCAACTAACATACCTAAAATACGATTTGAAGTTAATTTTTCTAATATCTTTTGCAGTTGAGAACCTGCAACTAGTTCAAGACCATCTCCCATGATCTTCATTCCATATAAAAATAATGCCAATCCACCAAGTAATGTAATTAAATCTGTAATTTTAATAAGAAATTCCTCCTGATAACATATGCAAATTTGTAAAAATACACTAATTTATTAGACAGTATTCCTCCTTCCTAAGAAAGTTTAAACCAGAAAAACAAATTAATCAATATAAATAAGTAGAAATTTAAAGTTTATGTTAAAATGACGTAAAGTTTGGGTGTAGAATATGGAAAAATTATATAAATTGTTAGAATGTGCTGAGTATCAAAATTATCTCTAGATTTCTTCTGGAAAATGGTGTATTATATACCCTAGGTTTAGGGTAACCTTATTTGGGTAAAAATTAAAAATGAAATAACATGAGTTTGGGTGAAGTTCTTTTGAATTTTAAATATGAGAAATGAAAGAAAATTAACACGACAATCTAGGAGGATTAAAATGAGAAAGACCAAAATAGTATGTACATTAGGTCCGTCAACTGACCGTGAAGGTATAATGAGAGAATTAGCAATTGCAGGTATGGATGTTGCAAGATTTAATTTTTCTCACGCAGATCATGAGGAGCATTACGGACGTTTAGTAAAACTTAGAGCGATTAGAGAAGAACTGGGTATACCAATTGCCGCTTTACTTGATACAAAAGGACCTGAAATAAGAATTGGTAAGTTTAAAGAGGGTAAAAAAATTACATTAGCAAAGGGCCAGACTTTTACCTTTACAACGGATCATATTGAAGGGGATCAGGATAGAGTATATATTAATTATGAAGACCTTGTAAATGATATCAAAGTAGGATCCAAAATTCTAATTGATGATGGATTAGTTGAACTGACCGTTAAGGAATTAACAAACAAAGACATCATCTGTGAGGTAAACAACGAAGGTACTATTTCTGATAATAAAGGTGTTAATGTACCTGGTACAAAGCTTACAATGCCATTTATCAGCCAAAAAGATAAAGAAGATATTATTTTTGGTATGAAAAAAGGATATGATTTTATTGCAGCTTCCTTTACAAGAAATGCAAGTGACATTATGCAAATTCGTAAATTGATGGAAGAACAAAATTGTACAACAACAAATATCATTGCTAAGATCGAAAATATGGAAGGTGTTGAAAACATAGACGAGATCATTGAAGCATCGGATGGTATCATGATTGCCAGAGGTGATATGGGTGTTGAAATTCCTTTAGAAGATGTTCCTGTTATCCAGAAAATGATTATTAAAAAAGTTTACAATGCAGGAAAACAAGTTATTACAGCGACTCAGATGTTAGATTCCATGATTAAAAATCCACGTCCTACAAGAGCAGAAGCTACAGACGTTGCCAATGCCATCTATGATGGAACAAGTGCAATCATGTTATCTGGTGAAACTGCTGCAGGACTTTATCCAGTGGAAGCACTTAAGACAATGGTGCGTATTACTGTTAGAACAGAAGAAGATATCGACTATAAGAAACGTTTTCGTTTATTAGATGCACAGAAAAATCCTAACATAACAGATGCGATTTCTCATGCAACTTGCACTACTGCCCATGATTTAAATGCAGCTATGATTATTACAGTAACAAAATCCGGTCAGACTGCTAGATTCATCTCAAGATACAGACCTGATTGTCCAATCATTGGTTGTACAACAGAAGAACATGTATGCAGACAACTTAATCTTTCTTGGGGTGTTAAGCCAATCCTAATCAAAGAAGAAGAGGATACTTTTGTATTATTTGATCACGCAGTTGAAATTGTTGAAAAAAGAGGTTACTTAAAGCAAGGTGATCTTACTGTAATTACAGCGGGTGTACCACTTAGAACATCTGGTACAACCAATTTAATGAAAGTTCATATTGCTGGCAATCAGTATTAAGGATTTCCTATGTCGATATGTACCTGTAATCAATTAAAGAAAAAGCAAGTAAAAGATATCCATACCCTCATAAGTATTTGTAATACATATGAGGGGTTAAGTAAAAATCCAATTCTTGAAAATGATAATTTATACGAGGAGCTTTCTTGCTATTATCTGTATTACGAAAAGGAAATATTAGTAAGTGTACTTATAATTGATCAATTTTCTTATACAGAAGCTGAAATAACAGGTTATACCCTGCCAAAGTTTAGAAGGCAGGGTTATTTTTATAAATTGTTAGAAGAGGCTATGGATGAATTGGCTTATTTTGAAATTTATAGAATTCTACTGGTAGTGGACTCAAAAAGTATGAGTGGTACAGGGTGTGCCAAAGCCCTTTCTGAGTATTCGTATAGTGAGTACATGCTGATACACGAACTAGTAAAACATGACAAAGAGAAGATTAATTTTGATATATGTTTTCGTGAGGTAAGTATGCTTTTAGAGTTGCAGGAAGAAGTAGTAAAGGAACTAGAGCTTTCTGGTAGTTTAGAGGTGGCAGAAGCTGCTATGGAATCAAAGGATAATATATGTCTTGCTGCATATTTAAATGAGCATTGTGTTGGAATCTGTAATCTTAGTCTAACATCAGATAAGGCCTATTTATTTGGATTATATGTATTAGAAAATCATAGAAAACAAGGTATTGGTTATGCCTTTGTTCAATACTTGATCCATATGGCAATCACTTATGGTAAAGAAACACTTACTTTACAGGTGGGTGATAATCCTAAGGCGTTACATCTTTACCTAAAAAGTGACTTTCAAGTTTTGGAGCAGTTGGACTACTATGCAATGGATATAGAGGTTGAAACATGATTATAAATATAGTGTTTAGACTATGTTTGTTTGGAATCATAAAAGTTTGAACTAGAAGTTTAAGTATGAAAAGGTTATTTTGATTGGGTTCCTTCTCGAAGAAGGAACCCATGGTTATTTTACGCATACAATATTGTAAAATAGTTTAATTGAGGACAATATGGCGTATAAAGTAGTGATAGATCCAGGGCATGGAGGCTATGATGGCGGTGCAGTTTACAACGACCGAGTAGAAAAGGTGGATAATCTTGATTTGGCACTTGTAGTTGGTGATATTTTGGATAATTACGGTATCGACGTTATTTACACCAGAACAGATGATGTTTATATTTCGCCTTTAGATAGGGCCCGTATGGCAAATGAAGAAGATGCAGACCTTTTTGTTTCCATACATCGTAATTCAAGTCCAGAACCCAATACCTATAGTGGGGTTCAAAGTTTAGTGTATAGTGATAAAAGCTTTGGGAAGGTAGTAGCTGATCATATCAACGAAGAACTTGAAGAAGTTGGTTTTCAGAATTTGGGCACAGATGAAAGGACAGATCTGATTGTGCTTAGAAGGACAGAGATGCCTGCAGTATTAGTTGAAGTTGGCTTTTTGAACACAGATATAGACAACATGATATTTGATGAAAACTTTGAAGATATTGCTTATGGAATTGCTACAGGGATATTAGATGCACTTGATGTAGATCATGATCTTGAAGATGTAGAAGATATTTATCATGTACAGGTAGGACTATTTAGAGTTCCCTCTAATGCAGAGACATTAAAGGAGAATCTAAGTATGCTGGGTTATGAGGTTGCCATTGTACCACAAGGGGACCTACTAGCTGTCCAAGTGGGTAATTTTAGTACCTTAGAAGAGGCGTTAGAATTAGAAGAAGAACTTAGATTACAAGGGTATAGTACATTGGTTGTAAGAGATTAACCTATACAAGGAATGCTACCGCTTCTATAAATCTTTAGGAAAGAGAAGATAGAAAAGTTTGTTATAATCGTAACATTATGTGAGCTATTGGTTTGATTGTTAAAAATTAGATGAATAGCTCTTTTTCATTGCCTCTTTGGAACTATTTTTCATTCCCAACATAAATTACAATAAGAACATATGTGAATATGGTATTGGGGTTATATGAATGATAATGAGCGGTTTAAGATAATAAGCGAGGAGTTTGCTGATATTATAGTTGAGTATAATAGAGATCTTAGTGTTTTTGATGTACATGAGAATTATAGTTACAATCTGATTAATGAAAAATATGCAGTTTTGCATATTCCTGTAGAAAAAATAGATGAAAACAGTATTAAAAATCTTGGCTATTCTGCAATGCCAAAGTGTTTTGGATTAACTACCTATAGATGGATGGACTCGATCAATCAGTATAAAGTACTCAGTTATCCTGATCAAGAGCTTACCGGTAAGGGAGTACTTGTGGGATTTATAGATACTGGTATTGATTACACCAATCCTGTATTTATAACACCAGAAAATACGACTAAAATCAGATATTTATGGGACCAGACCATTGAAAGTAGTAAGTATCCTGAGGGCAAATACTATGGAAGTGAATACACCCAGGAGGAAATTAATACAGCATTACTAAGTGATAATCCTTATGAATTGGTACCATCTAGTGATGAAATTGGGCAAGGTACCGCTATCGCTAGTGTGGCTGCTGGTTTTCATTTGCCAGAGGAAGGATTTTCAGGCGTTTCTACGGAGGCTTCTTTGATAGTCGTTAAATTAAAACCTGCAAAAAGCAATCTGCGTCAATTTTTTGGTATTCCTAATCATGAGGCCTGCTATCAATCCAACGATATGATGATGGGAATCGAATACTTAATCAATAAGGCAAAGGAACTAAACAGCCCCATTGCAATCTGTATCGGTGTAGGTTCCTCCCAAGGATCACACAAAGGTGAAGATTTATTCTGCAATTATCTAATGGAAAACGGCAACAGAATAGGGGTTTCTCTCATAGTAGCAGCAGGCAATGAAGGGAATCAAAACCATCATTACTATAGCGAAATTGTTCCACCTGCCTTACACAATATGGTAGAACTTCATGTGGGTAATCAGGATAAGAATTTTACTATGGAATTATGGGGGAAGTTACCTAATCTACTTACGGTAGAAATCATTTCTCCAGGAGGAGAGATGCTAAACCGATTAGAACCTGACTTTTTCGGACAGATGCATATTACAATTGTAAGTGGAGATTCGAAAATCCATATTGATTCCTATATAAGCGAAACCTATGCAGAGTCGCAACTTATATTATTTTGTTTTAAAAATATAAAGGGTGGAATATGGAAATTCCTTGTTTCTGGGTCCATGGATTTGGTTAGTTCTTTTCACATATGGCTCCCTATCACTCCGTTTATTTCTCAAGACACTTATTTTTTACGTGCCAATCACAATACAACACTATCTAATCCAGGTAATACGATTAATGTGATTACAACAGGTTCCTACGACCCAGTAAATAGGATGATTGCACAAAGTTCAGGAAGAGGATTTACATCAACCAATCAGCCAAAGCCTGATATTGCTGCCCCTGGTATTAATATTTTAGTACCCGGAATCAATCATGTTTTTGAACCACTCTCAGGTACTAGTATGGCAGCTGCCTTTGCTACAGGGGTAGCTGCAGGTCTACTTGAGTGGGGGATCGTTAGAGGTTATTTTCCTACAATGAATAGTATGATTGCCAGGTATTTTATCACCAACTCAGCTACAAGAAGTATTTATAGAAAATATCCAAATCCTGAGTGGGGATTTGGTCTAATTGAGTAAAAATAAGGTAAATTATTCTTGACTTAAGTAGCAACTCCCATTATGATTAAATTAAATAGATAAAGATCGGATGAAGGATTTGGGAGAGACTGTATGTGTACAGCGCCGAAGGTGATTCGCGATAACTCTCAGGCAAAAGGACCATATCTGGACGATGATCTGGAAAGCGTAATGGCACCGACGAAGCAACCCATTTTTAGATGAGGAATCTTTCAAGTAAAGAAACAGAGGCGTATTGATTCATTCAGTACGTCTTTTTTTAATGGCATTGATGAAGGGACTAACTGCTATCATTTGAAAGAAGGATTTATGGAGAAGAAAACACCAATTTATGATTGTCATGTAGCTTTAAAGGGTAAGATGGTACCTTTTGCAGGATATTTACTTCCTGTGCAATATGAAACAGGGGTAATAGGTGAGCATATGGCTGGCTTATATTAGCAGTAAAAAGATGGAGTGGGTGATGAGGCTAAAGTACAATCTCAAATTAAGGTTAGTGGAATAGTTTGAGATTGTAAAGAAACATTTGAGTTTGAAAACCAATAATTTATGGATAAAGTAACGGCATTATGGTATAATTATTAGTAATTAAAAGGTTAGGAGCATTGATGTGGATAAAAATTCTCGAAATTTGAACTAAGATTTACAAAACTTAAGAAGGCTTTAGAAAATTTACAAAATAGAATTGGCTTACTAGAGAACAATGAAATTTATAAAAGCGCACTTGAAGAATCTGTTATACAGTGTCATGAAATAGCTATTGAGTTACTTTGGAATACTATTCAGGATTATGTTGTAGAGCGACTAAGAGGTAATTGATGTGTATGGTCTTAAAGAGAGTGATGTAAATTATATCATCAACCA